>NZ_KV816967.1:0-37904 GCF_001814535.1 Actinomyces sp. HMSC065F12 | reverse complement strand
AGTACCAGCAGCCTTATGCTCAGCCCGCTCCTCAACAGCCTTACGCGCAGCCGGGCCAGCCCTATGCTCCACAGCCCATGCAACAGCCGCAGTACCAGCAGCCGGGCCAGCCCTACGTGCAGCAGCCTGCGCAACCAGCAAAACCAGTGCTCCCGCCAGCATTTATGGGCGAGCTCAAGGCCGGATTTGCCAATGGGCGCGGCCTCGCTGCCCTCGGCGCCGTGCTGGGGGTGCTCGTCGTCGTCTCATTCATCTTTGGCCTGTTCCTCATGCCTCTGGGATCGGCGATGGGCGGCGCGGCCGGCTCAGATGACTCCATACTGTCGGGCCCCTCGCCCCTCGTATTCGCCGGTGTTGTGCTGGGAGGCTACATCTTTGCAGGTGCTCAGGCTATGGGCTTCACAATAGCCGGAGGAACACTCTCAGTGCTGTTCATCCTCGCCTGGGCTGTCATCTGCACGCTGATCTGGGTCGTGCTCAAACGATTCTTCAAAGTCCAGCGCGATAACACCAACCTGGTTGCCCACCTAGTCCGCACAGTGCTGGAGGCTCTGGCTATTGGCCTCGTTACCTCGATCCTGTTCGGTTTTTGGAGGCTGCGGCTTGTCGCACCGCTCGACGGCGGTGACCTGTCCTTTGACAACCTCGGCAGCCTGTCAATGGGACCCGGTTTCTTCCACATCTTCCTGAACGTGACGTTCTTCGTTGGGATCACGCTTTTCTTTACTCGTAAATCTCTTCCTGCCAGCTGGAAAGACAACAAGTTTGTTGCGGAGCTGCTTACTGGTGCTCGCGAATTCGTTCAGGCACATGCGGTGCTCTTCGCCATCTTCGCTCCCTTCGCTCTGATTCTTGGGATCGTGTTTTTTGCCAAGACAGATGGCGTGTCCGTCACGCTGGTTCTGCCGCTGTTGGCCAACATCATCATCTGGATTACAGGCATGTGCTTCTTCGGTGGATTCTCGGTGGGTGGCTCAATGATGGACATGTTCGGTTCGGGTGGATCCTACGGTGGCAGTGGCACTGCCATGATCTGGAATTTCCACCCCATCGCCGCCGTCATCGGTTTCATCCTCGCCATCGTCGCCATCATCGCAATGGCGATCCACATCGGGGCTCGACGCACGCGCACCGGCTCGATTCAGTGGGCCAGGATCTGGCAGATGCCAGTCATCGGTCTTCTGGCGTGGCTCATTGTTGGCCTGTGGCTTTCCAACGTGTCGATGCATATGTTCGGTGAGAGTGCTTCTCTCGGCATGTCATGGTGGACGCCGTTCACGGTCGCCATCCTCGGACTCTTCTTCGCCTCACTGCTGGCCGAGATTCTTCCCGAAGCATTGGTCGACACGCCACTGCTGCCGTTGCTCGCTGGAAAGAAGACGGCGCAAGCCTGGCGTCAGCAGCCAGCTCCGGTTCAAGCTGCTCCTCAGCAGCAGTACGGGTACGGAAATGGGATTCAACAGGGCATGAACGCTCCTCAAGGCCCCCAAAACTCGGCGCAGTACAACCAGTACCCGCAAGGGGCAGCCGCAGCTTACCAGCAGGAATTCGGTTCGCAGTACCCGAATCAGGGGTACCAGCCTCCGGCTCAGGACCCGTCAGGATCAGCTGATAACCAGGCAGAACCGCCGTATCCGCCGCAAGACTCCTCACCTCAACAGTGAAAGTGAGTCGCTGAATCGATCACTGAAATGAAGATGGTCTCCGAACTGACTTCGGTCAGATCGGAGACCATCTCCACTTTTCAGATGCGCCCGGTTCCTGCCGCAGGCGCAAAAAATTCGCCGCCTACACTGTAGACGGCGAATCAGAAAGCAGCGTATCAGCGGGTGTGACGCGCCACCCGTTCAGACTTCAGGCACTTCGTGCACACATTCAGTCGCTTGGGTGTGCCGTCAACCAAGGTACGAACGCGCTGGATATTCGGGTTCCAGCGGCGATTCGTGCGCTTGTGGGAGTGCGAGACACTCTTACCGAAGCCCGGTCCCTTGCCGCAAACGTCGCATACGGAAGCCACGATGATCTCCTCTAAGTAGTCAGTTATCGTCCCAAATGAGACAGTCGATGTGGTGCGAATCCACCACGAGCAACCACAAAATGGTAGCTGATGGCAGGCCTATTCTCCAACTCTTTGAACCACATTGCCTGTGTCAGTTCCACCACATCTGCGCGCGAGCGACCAAAAGTGAGACGATAGGATCACCCGTGACTACTCATAGCGAAAGGCCTATCCGTGACCGGTGAACTCTCAGCACACACGCTGGCAATCACGCTGACAACAGCCGCCACGGAGCTGGCCAAATTGCGTCCCTTCCTGGATGACCTCGATGGATGGAACTCCCACGACTGCGACACGGGCACCAACGCGCTTCTGACAGTGGAATCCATGAGCCGCCTCGCCCCAACTGACCCGGACATGCCTCTGGCTGATTACCTCGACACGTTGGTCAGCGAGGGGATCCGCACAGGGCACGGACACGTCGGATTGCTCATTACCGCTCTATGGAGTGCCTGGGCACACGCCCTGCGACAAGAGTCCGGCGCAGATCTCAATCCGATCATCGTGCGACGGATGCTCACATCCGCCCCCTGGGATGCGCCCGACGCCCACGTGAATGTCGCACCTGCCCTTGCTGCAATGTTTGATGAGGCAACCAGCGAACTCGAGGTTCTGGGAGCAACGGTTCCTGATCAGAGCGACCTTGTCTCCCTGTATTCCAGCCAATTGCAGTATGGGCTGATCAACGCGACTGATGACTATATCGACGCAGGTGCAGCAGCCCTGATCGTCATCGCCGCATCACTGGACTGCACCATGCGTGACGATCCAGCCATCCTGGACTCACTGGCACGTATGATGAGCGACCTGGCTCATTCACATTCGCGCCTGGTTTCGACCGCTGCCCGCCCGCGCGACGCCTTCAATGTGGACATGATTGTGGCAGGCAGTACTGACGATGCCACGAATGCAGGCGACTATCTTGATGCACTGGAAGCTCGGTGGGCGGCAGTGGGAGCCACCGATTTGTTTGCCTATGGCACCTGGCGTTTCCGCATCGACACATCGGCGCCATTGGCAGTTCGACCACCCCACGGTACCGTCACCCGGTTTATGGTCCGTGACGGCCGACCCGACGAACTCATCGGCGTGGACACGCTCAGTGACGGTGTGACGCATCGCGGCGCTCAGCTCCTCGAACGCCGCACCCACCAGCGCATCGAACGCGCCACAGTTATAGCGATGACTCATGCACCCGGCCTTGTCGAAGACCTCGCACAGGCAGGAGCACTGACACTGCTCGACCCGAATGACCAGGACATTGAGGCCATCACTTGCGCCCTCGCGCATTCGTCAACAGGAGTGTCGCTCATTGCCGCCTGCGACAGTGCCAGCCGCGCACGTGCCGAACGTATTCGTGATGTATCGCCCCACACAGTCATTGTCGCCCCGTGCGAGGACGACCTGACAGCGCTGGAATGCACCCGAGCGTGCGCCAGCGCCTTCGTCCCACAGCCAGGCGGACCCACCGTCGCACCTGTCATGCAGACCATGCTGACTCAGTCAGCAGCGCGCGCAGCTGCAGCCAGCTTCGCCCTGGCCATAACCTATGATGCGGATGAGCAACTTCCTCTTGCCGTGCGGGAAGTCAAGGCGCGCGCCCCCAGACGCGTGCGTCTGCTGATCGGAGCTGCCGACGGTCCGAATCTGACGGCAACGGTTCGTCAGATGCTGGCACCTGACATCAATGAGCTCGAAGTAATTGACGGCGGACAGGCAGGCCCCAGCATTATTCAGGGACTGACCGTATGAACGGGTTTTCCACCTCCCTCGACGTCCCCCTTGCGCTGCGTCTGCCCGCCTCGACGGCGCGAAAACTTGCCGCACACGATCTGATCTCGGTGGCTGACCTGCTCACGTACGGGCCACGCAGGCTCGACCAGTGGGGCTCGCTTACACCGATCAGTTCGCTGCGCGAAGGGGACACGGTGACGATCCTCGCTGAAGTGCTCAGTGCCCAGATGATGCCCAACCGCACGCGCAAAGGGGTACGCTTCGTGGTTGAACTGACCGATGGGTCCGAGACGATCACCGCCACGTTCT
Organism: Actinomyces sp. HMSC065F12; assembly: GCF_001814535.1. Classification (NCBI taxonomy): domain Bacteria; kingdom Bacillati; phylum Actinomycetota; class Actinomycetes; order Actinomycetales; family Actinomycetaceae; genus Actinomyces; species Actinomyces sp. HMSC065F12. The sequence continues at coordinate 33,802 of NZ_KV816967.1, read as the reverse complement.
TCGCTTCCACGCGCTATCGCCTCGCGCCCCACGAACGACTGCTCGAACCTGGTGCGCGCATGCTGTTTGCCGGCAAGGTCGGTTCCTACAAGGGGAAGGTTCAGCTGACAAATCCGCAGTTTGAAGGCGCGCAGGATGCCACGATTCCGGAGATCGTTGAACGCAGTCAGCGACTCATCCCCATTTACCCGGCCACTGCCTCGCTCAATTCGTGGACCATTGAGCGCGCTGTGTCTTTTCTGCTTCAGTCCATGCACGAGGGCGACCTGGCTGACCCCGTCCCGGAAACGATTCGCCGTGAAGCTGGTCTGCCTGATCTGGTCACCACGTTGCGCGCACTGCACGAGCCGGACAGCCGCGAGGACTGGAAAACTGCCCGCGCGCACATGGCGTGGCGTGAAGCATTCACACTGCAGGCTGGGCTGGCCTGCGTCAGACGCGGTAGTGACATGGAAAAGGCGCCGGTGTGTCCGCGAGGCGATGACGGTGCCGTCCAGGCTTTACGCGACTCCCTGCCTTTCGTCTTGACGGGCTCCCAGGAAACAGCGGTGGAGGCCATTTCACGTGACCTCATGCGCGAACGCCCCATGCAGCGCCTCCTGCAAGGCGACGTGGGATCCGGTAAGACGGTGGTATCGGCACTGGCCATGTGCCAGGTTATGGATTCAGGATTCCAGGCGGCGATGCTGGTACCCACCGAGGTCCTCGCTGAGCAGCACTACCAGTCCCTGCATGCCCTGATCGCGCGGATGACCACCCACGCGCCACGCATCGAACTGCTCACAGCTTCCACTCCGCGCGCCGAGCGCCGCACTCTGGAACGCGACCTTGCTGACGGCCAGCCCATGATCGTGGTCGGTACACACACTTTGCTGCAAGATAGCGTCACATTCGCGCACCTGGGCCTGGTTGTCATCGACGAGCAGCATCGTTTCGGTGTTGCCCAGCGTGACCACCTGCGCGGCGCGGCCACCGCTGCCACGCTGACGATCCCGCACCAACTGGTCATGACCGCCACGCCCATTCCGCGAACTGTCGCGATGACCGTGTTCGGTGACCTGGACCAGACGTGCATCAATGAGCTTCCACCGGGGCGTCGCCCCGTCAGCACATTCTTAGTCGATGTGGCCAACGCGGCGTGGATGCAGCGTCTATGGGAACGCGCCCGCGAAGAGATCGACCAGGGCGGCCGCATTTTCGTCGTCTGTCCACGTATTGATGAGGGAGACGACGTCGAAGACACCGATGCAGCTGACCACCGTCCACCGCTCGCATCCGTCCACGCGGTGGCGGCCGCACTGCGCACCCAGACAGCGTTGCAGGGTATCGGGATCGAGGAACTGCACGGACGAATCGGCAGTGCTGACAAGACCCGCATCATGGATGACTTCATTGCGGGTCGCGCCCCTGTCCTCGTGTCCACCACAGTGATCGAAGTGGGAGTGGATGTGCCCGAAGCGACCATGATGGTCATCATTGACGCCCAGCAATTTGGCCTCTCACAGCTGCACCAGTTGCGCGGCCGCGTCGGACGCTCGGATTCAGACAGCGTGTGCATGGCGGTACACCGCCACGACCTGTCGGCACCAGCCCGCGAACGGCTCGAGGCCTTCGCGCGCACGACAGACGGATTCGAACTGGCTCGCGTGGATCTGACGCTACGTCGAGAAGGCGACGTGGTCGGCGCCCAACAGTCAGGGCGCACCTCGGGACTGCGTTTCCTGTCGGTCTCACGAGATGGCGACATTATCGAGCAGGCGCGTGACGCTGCGCGACGCACCATCAGCGCAGACCCCACACTGGCCGATCACAGCGAACTTGAACGAGTCATCAGAGCGCGACTGTCCTCACAGGTCGCGTGGATGGAGCGTTCCTAGCCGACCACTGCTGACAGTGCGATACACACGACTGTTCCGCTGAGAATCGAAATCATGAGGTTGTGTTTCCACAGGTGCAGTCCGACCGTCACGACGAGGGCGACCAGTGTCGGCACTGTTGCCTGCAGGTCGCTCCACGCAACATCCATCATCGTGTAGACGCTCAAGATGGCCATGATGCCCACAGCCATGCGCCTGCCCAGCCATTTGATGAGGCGAGATTCGCGGATCGGGGCGAGCAACGCGAACGGCACGGCGCGCAGCAACACGGTGACAATACCGGCTACCGCAAGGATCGCAATCAGATACATCGTATTCATCGCCTCTCCTTCGCGGCGAACATGACAACCAGAACCAGCACATAGGCCGACATGGCGATGACCAGCATTGATCCGGGCACAACAATCGCGGCCGCCACGCACAGGCGCCCCGCATATGCCACGTCGTGTCCGATGCTCACCGAAATTATGGTGGCACGAGGGCCAGTGGCCGCGATGTATGTCCACGCTGCGAACCAGTAGAGTAGGTCCCATGACACGGATTGTGGCCGGAGAGGCAAAAGGGCGCGTACTGAAGGTGCCTGCACGCGGAACGCGGCCCACATCGGAACGCGTGCGCGAAGCACTGTTCTCACGCCTGGATGCCATGAATATGTGCGATGGGGTAGCGGTACTGGACCTGTACGCAGGGTCGGGAGCGCTGGCCTTCGAGGCCCTCTCACGCGGAGCAGCCCGGGCTGACATGGTGGACAGTTCACGTCAGGCTGCCCGCGCCATGAGTACGAACGCAGCGATGATGGGCTACGAAGATCGCACGCGCATCCACACCCTCGACGCGCTGGCGTTTGTGCAGTCAGGCCGCGTGAGCAGCCCGGTTGACCTGGTGTTCGTGGACCCTCCCTATGATTTGGCACAAAATGCGCTCGCGGCCGTGCTGGCCGGACTCGCGGCGCACCTGTCGCCAGACGCCCTCGTCATTGTGGAGCGATCAACCCGCTCACAGGCGCCAGACCTGCCGGATGGCCTGGTGTGCGAAGATCACCGTCACTGGGGTGAGACTGCCGCGTGGTTCATTGGCCGTGCCGATAGGGTGGAGTCATGACGCAACGCCAGCCACTCATCGCAGTGATCCCGGGATCCTTCGACCCCATCACCTGCGGCCATGTCGACATCATCGAACGCGCTGCACGTTTCGCGGACCGCATCATCGTAGCGGTGGGGATCAACTTAGCGAAAACCACGATGTTCGATTCTGCGGCGCGTATCCGCATGGCGCAGGCAGCGTGTGCCGATCTGGACCCCGCCATCGCCGGCCGCATCAGTGTGGAGAAAATGGACGGCACGGCGATTGATTTTTGCCGCTCCCACCAGGCACGCGTGATCGTCAAGGGAATCCGAAACGCTGCCGACATGCAGTGGGAAGAGGTCCAGGCGTGGGTGAATCGCACTCACGGTGAGGTGGAAACATTGTTCCTCCCCACCGCGCCGGAGCTGGCACTCGTTTCATCCAGCATCGTACGCGAACTGTTGGCGTGGCAAATGGACGCTTCTCGGTATGTTCCACCGGCAATTGTGCCGATGTTGACGGACAATAAGACTCATAGACACTCATGAGGCAACAGGCGGAGGACACAATGGCTTACGACGAGAACGTCCCTTCTGACGAGCCGAGTGACAGCTCGGAAGTGTATGGCCCATCGACGGTGATCGCGGCGCTCGAACAGATCGAAGCACTGGTTGAAGAGGCTCGTTCGGTTCCACTTTCAGCATCCGTGATGGTCAATCGCGCTGAGATCCTTGATCTGATTGAACAGGCCCGAGCCGCGCTGCCTGAAGACCTGGTTGCAGCAGACGCCCTCGTCGCTGACGCCGACGCCGTGCTGGGCCGGGCTGACTCGGCCGCTGAAATGACGCTGACGGAGGCCCGCACTCAGGCACGAACCCTCACTGACGAGGCGCGTGAGCAGGCCGAGCACATGATCGCTGAGGCGCAGGACAAGGCACAACGCACCGTGGCCCACGCGCAGGAACAGGCTGAACATGTTGCCAATCAGGCCCGCTCCGACGCTGAAAACACGCTCAGTGATGCGAACGCTCAGGCTGAACGCCTCATCGCGAGTGACCGAATCTCCCAGATGGCGGAAGATCGTGCACGCCAACTGGTCGGTGAAGCGAAGAACGATGCGCGCAAACTGCGCGAAGGTGCCGACCGCTACGTTGTGAAGTCCCTGGGCGAGCTGTCCGACGTGCTGTCGGATCTGCATCGACGTGCGCAGGCCGGTCAGCGCACCATTCTGGAGCGCGCCAGCCAGGAAAAGACGGATATCTCCCTTGACGATGAGTAAACGCGAACCGGTAGCGGCATCCTCACTGACCGTGTCACTGCGCGACGTGCCGCGCCGCGTTGGAACGACTCGCAGTTATGAGCTGCAGTGGCACGTGCCCGCAGGCATCGGCACCCCGATGATGGCGATTCGAGAAGGCGCGCTCGTCCCCGTCACCGTGGACATCACGTCGATCGACGAGGGAGTCCTGGTGCGCGCACGCTGCCAGTGCGACCTGGAGGGTCAATGCGTGCGCTGCCTGGATGACATTGTGCAGGAAGCGGACGTGGACGAAAGCGTCGTCTATTACGATCAGCAGCCGGAAGGTGACGAGGACGCCCTTGTCATCAGTGCGCACGACATGCTGGATCTGGAACCGATGCTGCGTGACGCAATCGTGCCGCTGATTGATCCGCAGCCACTGTGCGGTCCGGACTGTCAGGGGCTGTGCCCGCATTGCGGTGAGCGTCTGGATGATCTGCCTGAGGATCATCACCATGAGGTTATTGACCCTCGGATGGCTTCCCTTGCGCAGCTGCTGGATGATCTGAACGTACAGGACGGGCAGGATCGTGGCTAAGCATTCGAAACTTCCTGAACCTGTCAATGTGGATACGGCTGAGCTGGAACGCAACTGGGGGATTGAGGTTGACCCCTCGCTGCTGCATCGCGCGCTGATTCACCGATCTTTCGCCTATGAGGCCGGCGGGATTGCGCATAATGAACGCCTGGAATTTCTGGGCGATTCTGTCCTGTCCATCGTGGTGGCAGCCCGCCTGTTCGAGGATCACCCTGACCACAGCGAAGCAGACCTGTCGCGCATGCGTGCGGCCACCGTATCGCAGGAGCCTCTGGCATACGTCGCGCGGCGCATCCACCTGGGTGATTTCCTGTACCTGGGCAGGGGCGAAGATATTCACGGTGGACGTGACAAGGACTCTATCCTCTCCGACGCGCTCGAAGCGCTGATCGGGGCAACGTTTCTGACACACGGGTTTGAGAAGACTCGTCAGATCGTGCTCCATCAGCTTGCTGACCTGCTGGATCGCGCTGTTGTGCGCGGACAGATGCAGGACTGGAAGACAACGCTGAGCGAATATGCGCGCGACCACGGTCACGAGCTGCCCGTCTACCAGGTCACCAGCACCGGCCCGGATCATGAGCGCAGCTTCACCGCCACCGTTGCTTTCGGTGAGGTGGGCTATGAGAAATCGGCGCTGGCAACAGCGGAAGGCACGTCGAAGAAGCACGCTGAAAATGCGGCGGCTCGAGCTGCGATCGCGCGGCTTGACCCGGATTACCCCATGGAATGATCGCGCCGCCAGGCACACTATGATGGGACATGTGATGAGTAACGAAAATCCTGAACGTCCAGATGTTCGCGTCATGATCGTCGATGATCATGAGATTGTGCGTCGAGGAATTGCTGAAATCGTCGACCGGGCCGATGGCCTGGAAGTGGTTGCAGAAGCGGGCACCGTGGCCGACGCGTTGCGCCGCGCCGATCTGGTTCGCCCGGATGTTATCCTGGTGGACTTGCAGCTGCCGGATGGCACCGGCATCGACATTATGGACCGTCTGGGCACTGACCATCCTGAAATCCGCCCGATCGTGCTGACCTCGTTCGATGATGACGAGGCACTGGCTGAGTCCCTTGAAAAAGGGGCTCGCGCCTACGTGTTGAAGACAGTGCGTGGAGCTGAAATCACTGACGTGATCCGCGCCGTTTCAGAAGGGCGTGTCCTGCTCGATGAGCGCACTGTGACGCGTCGCCGCGCTGATCACGATGACCCTACAGCTGACCTGACACCTTCTGAGCGCAATGTGCTCGAGCTGATCGGCGATGGCCTGTCGAACCGTGAGATCGGGGAGAAGCTCGGTGTGGCTGAAAAGACGGTGAAGAACCACATTACGTCGTTGCTGTCGAAGATGGGTCTGCAGCGTCGCACGCAGGTGGCAGCCTGGGTGGCGGGCCAGCGAGCGGCGGCCTGGCGTAACTGACCTATTCCGGGTCGATTTCCGCGCGCCAGATAATTTCTGCACCTGCGCCGTCGATACCTGCGCCGAACACGAAACTGCCGGCGTGACGTCGGGCGCGCTCACGCATATTGGACAGGCCGGAATTGCGTGTGCGGTGCGGGTCGATTCCGCGTCCGTCGTCAGCCACACGCACGCACACTTCTCCAGCAGTGTCATCGGATGGGGACGTCACTTCCAAAATGACGCGCCCCGCCGTTGCGTGCGCATGCCGCGCAATATTGGACAGTCCTTCACGCACGACAGCCACCACATCATCACCCACATCATCGGACAGCATGTTTTCGATGGCGCTCACCATCGCGTCTTCTGCTTCTTCGTCCTCGTTAATCGCCGTGCCGTCCAGTGAAATGACGAGGGAGGGCGCGAATCCGAGGAACGAGCGTGACAGGGAAGATTCCTGACGGACGCGCTCGACCAGACCGACATTCTGGTCGGGCTCGCGCAGGCCGTGGACGATGGCACGGATCTGGCGTACGGCGTCATCCACCGAGGCCAGTGCTTGATCCAGAATCGACGACACCTCGTCGGTCGATGCCTCTTCTTCCCTGACTTTTGAGCGGGCCGCGTCCAGGCTCATCCCCGCCGCGAACAGCTGCTGGATCGCGAAATCGTGCAGGTCCCGGCTGATACGTGAGCGTTCATCGAGCAGGGTTTCCACGTCTTGAATGTGGCGCGCCGATGCCAGCTCCAATGCCAGGGTGGCCTGGGATGCGAGAGATTCAGCCAGTGGCAGGTCTGACTGGGCGAATTCCTGGCGTCCGGGTTTGCGCAGCAGGATCAAGACACCAGACGTTTCGCCACGAGCCTTCAGGGGCGCGTACAGCGCGGGGCCGAATTTCGTGAATTCCGGGACGCGCATGATCTGTGCGTGCTCCATTGAATCAACCATCATGCCGGTGCCTTCCCTCAGCACGGACATGGTGCGGCCTTCTTTCGGGAAGGTCAGTCCCAGCAATCGATCCGCGTCGTAGCCGTCGGTGATCTCCGCCGCATACGTGTCGCCCACGGAGGGCAGCACAATGATCGCGGTATCCGCGTGGGACACGTCGCGCACGGTGTGCGCAATGAGTTCGAGGGCTTCTTCCTCGTCGGTTCCTTCCAGCATTGCTGTTGTCAGGCGTTGTGAGGCTGAGATCCAGCGTTCGCGGTTACGTGAGTGTTCGAATCGTTCAGCGTTTTCGATTGCCAGTCCGGCTGCGCGTGCCAGCGCGCTCACCGTTGCGACGTCCTCGTCGGTAAAACCGCCGACGCGCCCTGTCAGGAACAGGCGCCCGAACACCTGTTCGTGCACGTTGAGGGAGATTCCCAGGAAGTTGTCAATCGGTGAGGAGGACCCAGCGTCGGCTGGTTGGGCGGGAAGTTCGAAATCGACGTTCGGGTTGAGCAGGTCAGGTATGACCAACGGCTCATGGGGCGGGATATGCGCCGTGAGCGTTTCGATCAGGGGCTGCGTGTGAAGTTCCTGGGCTCTGGCTCCGTGACCGACCAGCCGCGCGGTGCGTCCCCACGTGTCCAGCACGGCCACGCCGCCCCACCTGGCGCCAGTGAGCAGGCACGACTGATCGACGAAAGTTGTCAGAATCGGATCCAGTTCCAGTGAAGCCGTCAGGTCCAGTACAGCCTGCAGGATCGACGGGTCCGCATAGGTGTCATTCGTGTGCGTTGGTGGTGTCACTGTTCCTCCTGCTGCAGTGCCCACCGATAGTTTCCAGCGTGAGCGATGAGCTGGTCGTGAGTGCCCGATTCCACGACATGCGCGATGCCGTCCTCATCCTGTTCCAGAACGATCACCTGGTCAGCCTTGGCAAGGCCCGACAGGCGGTGCGTGACGACCACGATGCCGCGTCCCTGGTCAGTCGGGCTGAGCAGTGTATCCATCAAGGCGTCAGCGGTTGTCGCGTCCAGATGCTCGGCAGGCTCGTCCAGCAGAACAAGCGGGGCAGGAGCAGCCAGCGCGCGGGCCAGCAGAAGTCGGCGGCGCTCACCACCGGAAACTGTGGTGCCTCCAGAGCCGATCAGCGTGTCCAACCCTGCCGGCAAGGCATCACACCACTGTCCCAATCCAGCCGTATCCAGCAGCTGCCGGGCTTCTTCACGGGTCACGTCCGACCTGGCAACACGGATGTTCTCATAGACGGTCGTGGCAAAAATGTGTGCATCTTCGGCGGTCATCGTGATGCGGCGGGTCACGTCGTCGCGATCAGCCTGCCACGCGTCCACGCCGTCAATCGTGACACGCCCTTCCTTGGGCGGAAGCATACCGGCGAGCGTAAACAGGAGCGTCGACTTGCCGATGCCGGACGGTCCCACAATGGCGATATGGGACCCCACGGTGATGTCCAGCGAGATTCCACGCGCAATGGTCGGTCCGTCAGGCCACCCAATCGCAAGGTTTTCCGCAACCACTCGAGGAGTGGCGCCGGTGTGCGCAATGGGATGAGTTTGAGGCGCGTCCCCCTCGCCCAGCAGATCCACAATGCGCGTTGCAGCGTCGGCAGAACGCAGAAGTTGAACGGCTGCGCTTGGAAGTTCCGCGGTGCCTTCAAATGCGGCCAGTGGTGTAAGTACGATCACCGCCAGTGCCACCGCGGCAAGCGCGCCCGAGCGTGTCTGCGGGATGCCGACCAGCAGTGCTCCCACGACGGCAGCACCCATGGCCAGTCGATCCAGCGCAGCAGCCCAACCGGCCGGCCACGCTGCCTGTCGTGTGGATGCGACGAGGGAATCCTCAATGCGTTCGATCCGTTCGCGCACATGAGCCAGGCGGCCCTGGATCTGCAGTTCACTGGCACCATCCATGACGGTGACAACAGATTCAGACAGCTGCGTGCGCGCGTGACGCGACGACATCTCGGCTTCTCTGGCTGCATACATGTTCAATGCGGGCGCGATAACGCCGGAGACCAGCAGGCACAGGAGCAGGATCAGCCCGGCGGCAGGGCTCAGCAGGCTGATTCCAATGACGGTCCCGACTCCCACGATGGTGGTGACAATGGAGGGGAGCAGTGACTTGACGACCAGGTTGCCTACTTCATCTACGTCCGAACCGGTGCGTGCCAGCAGGTCGCCGCGCTGAAGCTTGGCAACGGTGTCGACGCGGGTAGTGGACAGGATGCGGTAGACGTTCTGCCGTAGCGCGTCCATTCCCGTTAAGGCGACTTGATGGCTGGCCAGGCGCTGCAGATACCGCATCAGCGCGCGAGAAATGCCGAACAGGCGCACCGCGACGGCCGCGACCGTCAAGTACAGGACCGGCGGGTGTTGGGAGGCGCGCGCGATCAGCCAGGCAGAGGTGGCGGACAGGGCGATTGCAGCGCCTAAGCCGAGTACGCCTAACAGGACCGACAGGATAAAGTTCTTCTTATCGACATCCAGAAGGTCGATGACGCGGCGCACAGCGCGCCGTTCTTTTTGCGTCAGAAACAGGATCATTTCACCGCCTCCGATTCGTCGAGGAATCCGGGCAGCGTCACGCTCAGGTCTTCCAGTTGCTCAATCTGCGTGAGGATGGGGTACTCCTCGGCATCCTGAGCAGTTGCTGCCTGCGCCGAGACGGTGATGACGTGGTCTGCTGCCGCAACGACGGCCTGGCGGTGCGCAATGACGATGACTGTTCGCCCCTGCGCTTTCATCTGCTCTAGGGTGCGTACCACGACGTGTTCACTGACTGCATCCAGGTGCGCCGTCGGCTCATCAAGGATGACGATAGGGGCCGGATCGAGCAGCGCATTCGTGAGGGCAAGGCGTTGACGCTGACCCACTGACAGGCCGACACCGCGGTATCCGATCTGCGTGTCCCATCCGTCGGGTAGTTTGTCGAGCACCGCGTCGAACCCGGTTGCCTTGCTGGCGGCATCACGCTGCTGATCAGTGACATCGTGCGTTATGACGTCTCGGATGGTGCCGGGAACGAACGTGGGGGATTGTGGAACCCACGTGACCTGGGTCCACCATGAGTGTGGATCGATGTCGGCCAGGTCTACAGGTTCATCTGTGCCGGTATCCGGCTGTGCGATGAGGATCCGCCCTCGGGTAGGTGGTTCCAGTGCCAGAAGAGCCATAACCGTCGTTGTTTTTCCGACTCCGGATGGGCCGACGAGGGTGTTGATCGTGCCCGATTGGATCGTGGCGTTCAGACTATGAGGTGCCCACACTTGCCGGGCGGCAACAGACAGGTCCTCGATGATGATGTCGCGCGAACTCATGTCGGGTGACTGGTGCGCGCCTTGTTCGGTTACGGGCGTTTCCAGAATGTCGAAGGCGGCTTCCGCGGCGGCAATTCCGTTTGCTGATGCGTGGAACTGTGCGCCGACTTGGCGCAGCGGTTCGAATACTTCAGGGGCCAGCATGATGACGGTCAGGCCGACGGTGAGTGATACGGTTCCGCCCACCAGTCGCATGCCTACCTCAACCGCAACCAGCGCCACGGACAGAGTAGTGAGAAATTCGAGGACGCCTCCAGACAGGAAGGCGACCGACAGCGTCGCCATCGTGGTGCGCGTATTTTCTGCCCCCAGGCGCTTCATATGCGCCATCGGGCCTTTTTCGCGCCCCAGGCCTCGGAGCGTGGGCAGGCCCGCCATCAGGTCAAGCAATTGTGAGCCGAGCCGTTCCATGGAGGCAAGTTTGCGCCGTGATGATTCCTGCGTGAATCGACCGATGAGGATCATGAAAACCGGAATCAGCGGGATGACGATCGCTGCGATCAGGGCTGACCAGAAATCAAGCAGGAGCATCGTCAGCAGCGCGAGGGGGGTGACCGTCATTGCGAGGATGAGCTGAGGGAGGTATTTGATGAAGTAGGGCTCCAGATCCGCCAGACCGCGTGTGGCCAGGGTGGCTACGTCCGCTCCGTGACGAGCACGCCAACGTGGTCCAAGTTTTTCAACATGGTCGAGGACTGCGCCGCGCATCTCTCGCACTGCTTTTTCTGCGGCGCGCTGACTCAGCGTTTCACGCAGGCCGATCGTCGCCGCCCGCACAGCCAGCACACCGATCAACAGGCCAATCGTCGGCATGACGTCACGCAAATCCGCTGTTCCCTCGATGACGGGGGAGGCGGTCCGGGAGATCAGGAGGGCCTGCACGATGACGAGAGCTGCTGTGAGCAGACCCAGAAATGCGGTGAAGACGATGTGGACCCGTGCTGAACGTGCGTATTTCAGTAGTCGCGGATCAAGAGGTTTCACACGTTCTATTGTGCCAGTTGTGGGTACGAAGTCCCAAAAGGGCGCGCAATAGGGAAGGTCCCCGGCTCCGTTGGAGCCGGGGACCGTGACCCTTGTCAGCGTTCGAGCGCGAAACTATCCAGCCAGGAAGTTTTCGCCCAGGCGAATCTTCTGAGGCAGCAGTCCCGCATTTTCGTGAACGTCCTTTGTCGAGATACGACGACGGAACGTGTAGTAGCTCCATGCCGTGTAGGCCAGGACAACGGGAACCAGGCAAACCGCGACGATTGTCATCACCGTCAGTGTGCCGGTCGTCGATGATGCCTGCTCGATTGTCAGGGAGTATTCCGGTGCAATCGAGGACTTCATGACGTTCGGAGCCATGATCGTGAAGATCCACGCCACAGCGGCGGCAATGGCGACGGTGGAGCAAATGAATGCCCAGCCTTCGCGACGCAGTTGCTTTTGTGAGAAGGCTGCGGCCGCTATCAACGCCAGGGCGGCGATGACCAGCGGAATCCACGCGAACACGGATGTTGCCGATGTTGCGTAGGCGAACTGACCCCACAGGACCCACACAGCTGCCAGAGCCGTCGCGGCAATGGAGGCGGGTCCTGAGATTGCGTTGGCACGCTCACGCAGGATGCCGTCTGTCTTGAGGGACAGGAACTGTGCTGCGTGCGAGAAGCAGATTGCTGCCACTGCGATGCCGCCCAGTAGGTTGAACGGCATGAGCAGTGAGAAGAAGCCGCCGGTCAGCTGGTGCGATGCGTTCGCCAGAACTTCAGGCGTGACCTGCTCGGGGGGCACAACTTCGCCGGCGCGGGTGACGACCTCGATCTTCATGCCGTGCACCAGGTTGGCGAATGCGCAGCCCATGAGGATCGGAACACCGTAGCCGGCGACAACGTGGAAGCGATCCCACATTGCACGCCACTTTTCGGTTGCGATCTTCGAGCGCCACTCAAGAGCGGCGATACGCAGGATCAGCAGGACGAGCACAACGAACAGTGCGAGGTACATGCCGGAGAACATTGTGGCGTACCACTCGGGGAATGCGGCGAACATGGCGCCACCAGCGGTGAGCAGCCACACTTCGTTGCCATCCCAGTGGGGTCCGATGGTCTTCAGTGCTGTGGTGCGTTCCTTGTCGTTCTTGGAGACGAACGGAAGGAGCATTGCAACACCGAGGTCGAATCCCTCGAGAACCAAGTAGCCGATCCATAGAACGGCGATGAGGATGAACCAGAGAATACTTAGCATCAGTGTCTACCTCCTCAGTATCCGAACGACAGTGCGCCGACTGCTTCGTTGTCAGCATCGTCATCGTGAGCTGTCTTTTCAGAAGCCGATGAGATGCCTTCAAGTGCGTAGCGCTTGAGCAGAAGGAACCACACCACGCCGAGAACCCCGTACAGCAGCGTGAAGATCACCATGGTGAGGAACACCTGGATCGGGGGGATCGTTGTGGAAACGGCAACTGATGTCATTTGCATGACGTTGCCGACCGGATCGGCGTTGGCCAGGCCTGGTAGGTTCGGATGCACGATCCACGGTTGGCGGCCCATTTCAGTGAAGATCCAGCCCAGGGACGCCGCAATGAACGGCGTCGGGATGGTCCACAAGGCGAACTTGCCCAGCGCGGCGCTGGTGGAGATTTGATCCTTGCGCGTTGCCCACAGGCCCCATACGGCCATGATTGCGGCGAAGATACCGAAGCCAATCATCAGCCTGAAGGTCCAGAAGGTCACCATCTGAGGCGGACGGAAATCGTACTGTGAGGCGTCACCGTACTGTGCAACGAAGTGCTCGTTGGCATTGAGGGTTTCCACCAGGCGAGCCTGGATGTCGGCCACACCTTCAACCTCAGCGCTGAAGGAGTTGTGCGACATGAAGGATGTGACACCGGGGACCTGGATAAATTTGGTGGGCTGTGATTCGCCGTTGAGAGGGCAGGAACCGAACTGCGCCACGGTGAAAGCGGCAGATTCTGTGTCAACACAGACGCCTTCGGCAACTGCCATCTTCATGGGCTGCAGCTTGACCATTTCCTGGCCCTGGAAGTGACCGGTCACGACGGTGCCCAGACCGCCGACGATGACGACGACCAGACCAAAGCGTGCAATCGGACGCCAGATATCGCGAGCCTGCTTTTCGCCTTCAGCACCGCCTTCGCGGGCTGCGCGTGTCATCCACCATAGGCCAAGTCCTGCAACGAGGGTGCCGGCAATCAGCCAGGAGGAGGTGAGGACGTGGGTGAATTCCCACAGGAGGACCGGGTTGGTCACAACCTTGAGGAAGCCGCCTGCACCATCGAGTTCAGCGCGGCCCACTTCAGGGTTGAACACTGCGCCGGTGGGGTGCTGCATCCACGAGTTCGCACCCAGAATCCACAGTGCTGAAATCGTGGTGCCTGCTGCGACGAGCCAGATGCTGGCCAGGTGCATGCCCTTGGACAGTCGACCCCAACCGAAGATCCATAGGCCCAGGAAGGTGGACTCCATGAAGAATGCGAGAAGTGCTTCAACTGCCAGAGGTGCACCGAAGATGTCGCCCACGTAGCGGGAATATTCTGACCAGTTCATTCCGAATTGGAATTCCTGGACGATACCTGTCGCGACACCGAGCGCGAAGTTGATTAGGAAGAGTTTGCCAAAGAAACGTGTGGCTTTGAGCCATGTTTCGTTTCCGGACCTGTGCCACTTCGTCTGCATGATTGCGACGAGGAGCGACAGCCCGATTGTGAGAGGGACCTGAAGGAAGTGGTACACCGTGGTGATACCGAACTGCCATCGTCCCAGCGTCAGCGTGTCAAACGCTGCCGGAAGCAGGGTCATGATGCTCGCCTTTCCGGTGACGGAATCGTTGTTGTCGATAGAAATACGGATATACGGCGCCACGCGATTGACATGACGCCATGTCAAGAAGATAACTCATTGACCAGGTGGTTAATGGCAGAATCGCCGAAATTGCGCTGATTCGCTGTTTCATCTTCACTTTCAAGGTGTGGTGAAACTTCCAGGTGGCAACGGAATAGGAAACAAGAGTGTTGCCTATTTCGTGTGACGTGGAGTCGGCACTCACATGTGCCGCGTCGCTCAGGCATTGAACCGGTAGATGTGCCACCCGCCTCAGCGCTTCTTATTCCGTTGGCACTTCGCCTGTGTCACAATAGGGGTAACCAAGGCCGTTGCGAGAGCACCCTCGTAACGGGCGTACTGCGTCGACCGCGACTGCTTAAGTCGGTTGCTCCGCTGTGTACGCTATCGTGCTTTGCGCGAGCCTGAACGCTTCCGCCCACGTGGGCGACGACGGGTGGATCCATGGTGCGTGTGGATCCCCTCCAAAATTGGAGAAAAGTGACAACGACCGAACACGAGGGATCGGCAGCACACGTGCCTGCCGCCTCCCTGCTATTTCAAGCGCCGACTTTTACCGAGCCGGCTCCCGCACCATCCCGCTCGGACGATTCGACATCATCGCAGGACTCGTCCGAGGAATCACCCCGACGCTCACGCTCGCGTCAAAAGAATAAGGGCAAGGACAAGGACTCCTCGCAGTCCCAGGACGACGGCAAAGGTAAGAACAGAAAAGGCAAGTCCTCCTCTTCCAAGTCATCGTCTGGAAAGTCTGGCACGCAGGGCAGCTCCGACGACAATGCCGACAATTCGGGTGAGAGCAACTCCGGTAAGAAGGACCGCAAGCAGGACTCCGGGAAATCACAGCGCTCAAGGAAGTCTTCCCGCAAGTCGGCAGAGCCAGATTTGACGTCAGATTCCGCAGATTCTCAGGATTCGTCCGCGCAGGACGGTGATTCTGCTCCCTCCGAGTCAGAATCGTCCGAGGGATCTTCACGCCGTCGTCGCCGCCGGCGTTCACGCTCGCAGTCCGGTGATTCCTCTGACAGCAACGATCAGGTCACCGCGCTGAAGGGATCAACTCGCCTGGAGGCGAAGAAACAGCGTCGCCGTGAGGGTCGCCGCGATGGCCGCCGACGTCACACGATCACCGAATCGGAGTTCCTGGCGCGGCGCGAGTCAGTCACCCGCAAGATGATCATTCGCCAGCATAACGGCCTTGATCAGATCGCAGTGATCGAAGATGACCTGCTGGTCGAGCATTACGTGGCTCGACGCACCCACCAGACAATGGTCGGCAACATCTACCTGGGTCGCGTCCAGAACGTCTTGCCGTCGATGGAAGCTGCGTTCATTGATATTGGCCGAGGCCGAAATGCCGTACTGTATGCCGGTGAGGTCAACTGGGATGCCGTGGGCCTGGAAGGTCGCCCTCGTCGAATTGAATCGGCACTCAAGTCCGGTGACGCGGTGCTGGTGCAGGTCACCAAAGACCCGATCGGCCACAAGGGTGCCCGCCTGACCAGCCAGATCACGCTGGCCGGACGCTACCTCGTCTTCATTCCGCACGGCTCCATGATGGGTATTTCCCGCAAGCTGCCAGAATCTGAACGAGGACGCCTGAAGAGAGTCCTCAAGAAGGTCATGCCGGCCGGAGCCGGTGTTATTGTTCGCACCGCGGCCGAAGGTGCGTCCGAAGAACAG
Organism: Actinomyces sp. HMSC065F12; assembly: GCF_001814535.1. Lineage (NCBI taxonomy): Bacteria > Bacillati > Actinomycetota > Actinomycetes > Actinomycetales > Actinomycetaceae > Actinomyces > Actinomyces sp. HMSC065F12. The sequence continues at coordinate 17,832 of NZ_KV816967.1, read as the reverse complement.
CTCGTTGCCGATGTTGAGCGCCTGTCGAAGCAGTGGGACGACATCACCAAGCGTGAGAAGAACACGAAGTCGGCCCCGACGCTGGTGCGCGGCGAGCCCGAACTGGCTGTCCGCGTCGTGCGTGACATCTTCAACGAAGATTTCGCTCAGCTGATTATTCAGGGCAAGGACACGTATCACACAGTCAGCACATACGTCGAAGAGCTGTCGCCTGAACTGTCTGACCGCGTCGAACAGTGGGTCGGCACGAATGACGTCTTCGCTGAGTTCCGCGTCGATGAACAGCTGGCCAAGGGCATGGACCGCAAGGTGTGGCTGCCCAGCGGCGGCACGCTGATTATTGACCGCACCGAAGCGATGACGGTGATCGACGTCAACACCGGCAAGTACATTGGTGCCGGCGGCACGCTGGAAGAAACCGTCACGCGCAACAACCTGGAGGCCGCTGAAGAGATCGTGCGTCAGCTGCGTCTGCGTGACATCGGCGGCATCATCATCATCGACTTTGTCGATATGGTGCTTGAATCCAACCGTGACCTCGTCCTGCGCCGCCTAGTTGAGTGCCTGGGACGTGACCGCACTCGCCACCAGGTCACTGAGATCACCTCGCTGGGTCTGGTGCAGATGACGCGAAAGCGCGTGGGGGAGGGCCTTGTTGAAGCATTCTCCACACCGTGTGAGGCCTGCGAAGGCAAGGGCTTCATCGTGCACACTCACCCCGTGGAAACGCCTGGCGCGGATCCTGCCTCGCACAGCAACAACAAGCAGAAGGGCCGCTCCAGGCGAGAGACGAAGAATAACGAGGATGGCCCCGGCTCCAAGCGTGCGCGTGAAGCGCTGAATGCCATCGCGGCGGCAGCGAGCCACGCACACGAAAAAGATCAGGAAGATAGCCAGGACAGCCAGGACAGCCAGGGCAGTCAGGGCGGTCAGGGCGGTCAGGATGGTCAGGGCGGTCCAAACGATCAGCCTGCGGCGTCCGCCGAAACCGAACAGACCAAGGCTGCCAGTGAACAGGACAAGCCCGCTCAGCCGAGGAGACGTCGGCGTGTGTCGACCGGAAAGACGGTCGAGCCGGAACCGGTGACTCCCACCCCGGAGCCGACACCGGAGCCTATTTTGGAGCCCGAACCGGCCGATGAGCAGCCCGAACGTCATCACGCGGTGACTTCGCTGGATGATATTCAGTTGCCAGATGCCGCGAAACGCTCCACACCTACACGACGTCGCCGCCGGGTGGCATCGCGTGGCGTCATTGAGCCTTCAGCGTCCTAACCGTGTGGAATTGCACAGCCGTGAGAGCTGGATTTCGGCTCTGACGGCTTGCCCACGGGTCCTGTTTTCGGGTAAATTTGATCCTCGGCGCACCAAGGCGCCAGCGAGTGATTGCCAGACGATACGCCTCAGTATCACAGGCAATTGATTCGTTCCGTACGAGTAAAGAGATGAGCTCCAACGTGGTCTACGCGATCGTCAAGGCCGGCGGCCGACAAGAAAAGGTGTCCGTCGGAGACGTCGTAGTCGTCGATAAGCTGGCCGATGAAATCGGATCCAGCATTGAACTCCAGCCACTGATGCTGGTCGACGGCGACGCCGTCACCACTGATAAAGATGGACTATCAAAGGTCTCCGTTAAGGCTGAGGTCATCGACGCGACCAAAGGTCCGAAGATCTCCATCGTCAAATTCAAGAACAAGACTGGCTACCGTAAGCGTCAAGGTCACCGGCAGAAGCAGTCGGTCATCAAGATCACCGAGATCGCCTGAACGATCCCACTGATCGATTGAGTTTCTAGTCGTTCGAAGAGAGAAAGCACCACTAACATGGCACATAAAAAGGGCCTCGGTTCTTCCCGCAACGGTCGCGATTCGAACGCTCAGCGCCTGGGCGTGAAGCGTTTCGGTGGCGAATTCGTCAATGCTGGCGAGATCATTGTCCGTCAGCGCGGCACACACTTCCATCCCGGACGTAACACCGGCATTGGCAAAGATGACACCATCTTCGCCCTCAAGCCCGGTTCGGTTTCCTTCGGAAAGCGTCGCGACCGCCGCGTCGTCGACGTCGTGGAGTCCGTGTCTGCCTGATTCATTCAGCGTCAAGGGCGTTCGGCCGTGAGCCGGACGCCCTTTTCCTGTTGCGTATCATTGTTTGTGTCAGTCAGTTACACCTAAAGGACCACCATGGCGGATTTTGTTGACCACGTTCTGATTCATTGTGCCGGAGGCAACGGAGGCAACGGCGTCGCGTCAGTCAAACGCGAAAAATTCAAGCCGCTGGGAGGTCCCGACGGGGGAGACGGAGGCAACGGCGGCTCGGTGATTCTGCAGGTCGACCCGCAAACCACCACGCTGCTGGCCTACCACCGCAGCCCACACCAGTGCGCCGAAAACGGCACACCCGGCATGGGAGACTTCCGGCAGGGGAAAAACGGAGCCGACATCATCCTGCCTGTCCCAGACGGCACGACCGTTAAGAGCGCGGACGGCGAACTGCTGGCTGACCTGACAGGCGAAGGCTCTCAGTTCATCGCTGCCGAGGGAGGCCGCGGCGGCCTGGGCAATGCCGCACTGGCATCGAAAGCCCGTAAAGCGCCCGGATTCGCCTTACTGGGGGAGCCCGGCGAGACGCGCGACATCATCCTTGAACTCAAATCCGTTGCCGATGTCGCCCTGGTGGGCTACCCGTCGGCCGGTAAATCCTCGATCATTGCCGCCATGTCGGCGGCACGTCCGAAGATCGCTGACTACCCGTTCACCACGCTGATCCCGAATCTGGGAGTGGTCGAAGCCGGCGGTATGCGTTTCACAATGGCGGACGTTCCAGGCCTGATCCCCGGCGCTTCGCAGGGCAAGGGCCTGGGCCTGGAGTTCTTGCGCCACATTGAGCGCTGTGCAGTGATTGTCCACGTCCTCGACACAGCCGCAGTCGAATACGACCGCGACCCTGTCAGCGACCTCAAGACGATCGAAAATGAACTGGCGCAATACCAGAGCGACCTGGGGACGCCTCACGGGTACGTGCCGCTGATGGAACGCCCGCGCGTCATCGTGCTCAACAAGGTTGACATTCCCGATGGGCAGGACCTGGCCGAATTTGCCCGCCCTGACCTTGATGAGTTTGGCTGGCCGGTGCTGGAAGTGTCTGCCGTGACCCACCGCGGTCTGCGCGAACTTGCTTTCGCACTGGCACCCCTGGTTGAAGAACAGCGCCGGGCAGCTCGGGACGCAGCCGACGAGGCACCCCGACCGGTCATTCGTCCACGCCCTGTGGGTGAGGTAAACCAGGTGAGTGTTGAGCCGTGTCAGTTTGAAGGACGCACCGTTTACCAGGTGCGCGGCGACAAGCCAGAACGCTGGGTCAAGCAAACCGACTTCACCAACGATGAAGCGATCGGCTACCTGGCCGACCGCCTTGCCACCATCGGTGTGGAAGATCAGCTCGCACAGGCCGGTGCCAACGCCGGTGACACGGTTGTGATCGGCCCGCTCGAAGGTGGTGTGATCTTCGACTGGGAGCCCTCCTTGACGACTGGGCCAGAACTGCTTGGATCGCGCGGCACGGACAACCGTGTCGATGCGTTGAAGCGGCGCACGAACCGGGAACGCCGTGAGGAGTATCGCGCCGCGATGGACGCGAAAGCTGCGGCCCGTGACGAGCTGTGGACCGAACGCGAATCGGGTGTGTGGACGGATCCGAGCACCGAGGACGATCGGGCGTGAACGGAGTTACGCGTGCGCGACGCATCGTCGTGAAGATCGGTTCCTCATCGTTGACGCGCCCCGATGGGGGGCTTGACCTGAACCGGATTGACCAGGTTGCGGGTATGGCCGCGCAGTGGTGCCGGGACAACCATGAAATCCTCATCGTTTCCTCCGGTGCCGTGGCCGCAGGGCGCACGCCGCTGGGGATTACCGGGCGTCTCCATGACTTAGCCACTGTCCAGGCGTGCGCGGCAATGGGGCAGGGTCTCCTGGTTGCACAGTGGTCGGCCGCTTTTCAGTCCCACCATCGTCACGTCGCACAGATCCTGCTCACGACCGACGATGTCATGCACCGTGAGCACTACACGAATGCGCGCGATGCGATGGAGCGCCTCCTGTCCCTGGGAGTTGTCCCGATCATCAACGAGAATGACACCGTCGCCACACGCGAGGTGCGTTTCGGTGACAATGACCGGCTGGCCTCCTACGTGGCCCAGATCGTGGCCGCTGATGCGCTGGTCCTCCTGACGGATGTGGATGGCCTGTACACAGCGCCGCCCTCGGACCCTGCTGCCGAACTGGTAGAGACCGTGACGCGCACGGATGATTTGCGGGCGGTGCTGGTGGGCGGTTCGGGATCGTCGGTGGGCACGGGCGGCATGGTCACCAAAGTGCAGGCCGCAACGATGGCTGCTGCATCCGGTATCGGTGTGTTGCTGACAAACGCGGATAAGCTCGATCAGGTGTTCGCCGGGCGTAAGGTCGGCACATGGTTCGAGCCGACGACGTCACGCCCCGCCTCGAGGCGCCTGTGGATTGCGCACGCCGCCCCCTCGTGTGGAGAACTCGTCATTGACGAGGGTGCCGTCCGCGCACTGACTGACCGCAAGAAGTCGCTGCTGGCTGCAGGTATCACAGCGGTGATGGGCAATTTCCGCAGCGGCGACGTTGTCGATGTGGCGGGACCGACCGGGCTGATTGCGCGCGGCATCGCAGCCTACGATGCTGACACAATTGCGCAGATGAGTGGCGAGAATGCGGATGACCTGCGTCGTCAGGGGTGGGATAACCCTCGCCCAGTGATTCACCGCGACGATTTGGCGATCCTGTCGCTTGCATCAGCGGCAAGTATGTCACGATAAGAGTATGACTGAACGTTTAGCTGACATTTCGCAGGTACTGGAAGCAGCCAGGAGCGCCTCGCGCATCTTGTCCACCGTGACGACGCAGCAGAAGAATCGCGCCCTGGGAGCGGTGGCTGCAGCAATCGAGGATCGCAGTGATGAGATCCTCCAGGCTAACGCTGAGGACGTCGCCAGAGCTCAGGCCGAAGGCATGGATGAGGGGTTGGTCGACCGTCTTGCATTGAATGCGCAGCGTCTGGCCGGCATTGCGGACGCGGTGCGCGAGGTGGCATCACTGGCTGACCCGGTGGGAACGATTGTGCGCGGCGCAATGACGGAGACAGGGTTGCGGATCCGCCAGGTACGAGTCCCGATGGGCGTAATCGGCATGATCTATGAAGCTCGCCCAAATGTCACGATCGACGCCGCCAGCCTGGCGCTCAAATCAGGCAACGCGATTGTGCTGCGCGGTGGCAGCGCGGCTGAGGCGTCGAACAAGGTCATTATCGAGGTCATGCGTGATGCGTTGACGTCGGTGGATCTGCCGCCAGATACGGTCCAGAGCGTTGACCAGTGGGGCAGAGCCGGTGCACGCGCCTTGATGCATGCGCGCGGAGGAATTGATGTACTGATCCCGCGTGGTGGTGCCGGACTGATTCGCACCGTGGTGGAAGAGGCACGCGTCCCCGTCATTGAGACGGGCACGGGCAATTGCCATGTCTACGTCCATGAAGATGCCGATCTGGCTCAGGCGGAGAAAATCATCCTCAACTCGAAGGCTCAGCGCGTGGGTGTGTGCAATGCGGCCGAAACATTGCTGGTGCACCGCGCGGTCGCTGAAAAGTTCCTGGCCAGTGCCTTGTTGCGCCTGACGACTGCGGGCGTGCGCATCCACGGCGATGCACAGACGCTGCAGTACGCATCCGACCCATCGATTGACTCGGCGATGCTGGAGGAAGCAACAGAGGAGGACTGGGCGCGCGAGTACTTGTCGATGGATCTGGCCGTGCGCGTGGTGGATGATCTGGATCAGGCGATCGAGCACATCAGAACGTATTCGACCGGACATACTGAGGCCATCTGCACGCGTTCGCTGGCTGCGGCGAACCGTTTTAGCCGCGAGGTGGATGCTGCGGCGATCGCCGTGAACGCGTCGACTCGTTTCACTGATGGCGGCCAGCTGGGACTGGGCGCTGAGATCGGGATCTCCACGCAGAAACTTCACGCCCGCGGCCCGATGGGCCTGGAGGAGCTGACCAGCACGATGTGGATTATCGAGGGTGATGGGCATATCCGTTCATGACATGTGACCGGAATGCGTCTGCGCAGCCGAGGCTTGGGCTAGTGTGAACTCACCGGTCTGGGATTTACTTAAAGGGGATCTTTGTGACACAGCGACGACGCGTAGGTATCATGGGCGGAACATTCGACCCAATTCACCACGGCCACCTCGTGGCAGCTTCTGAAGTGATGAGCGAATTCGACCTCGATGAGGTGATCTTCGTGCCGACCGCCGTTCAGCCCTTCAAGAAGGGGCGGCGCGTCACTCCGGCTGAGCATCGCTATCTGATGACGGTGATCGCTACAGCTTCGAACCCGCGTTTCGGAGTGTCCCGCGTGGACATTGATCGTGGAAAGATCACGTACACAATCGATACCCTCACTGATCTGAAGAACCAGGATCCGGATGCGGATTATTACTTCATCACCGGTGCGGACGCCCTCGAACGTATTGCTGAGTGGCGGGATTCCGACAAGCTCTTTGAGATGGCTCAGTTCGTCGGCGTGACGCGACCTGGACATGAGCTGAAGAAGCCGTTGACGCCGCATTCGAATATTCGCCTGCTTGAGGTGCCCGCTATGGCGATCTCGTCGACTGACTGCCGTAATCGCGTGAACCAGGGCAAGCCTGTGTGGTATCTGGTGCCTGACGGCGTGGTGCAGTACATCGCGAAGTATGGGCTGTATCGGGATACATCTGCGCCACAAACTGGGATTGATGACCCATACGAGCAGTAGTCGTGGCACACTGGAGGTGTCAGGGGAGTTCACCAACAGTAGGGAGTGTTTGTGACAGTCAGCAGTCACACAAGCCAACTTATCGCCGTTGCGGCTCAGGCCGCGTCTGACAAACTTGCCTCCGACATGAAAATGATTGACGTGCGCGCACGTATGCCGCTGTCCGAAGCCTTTATGATCTGTTCGGCTTCATCTGCACGCCAGGTCAGTGCCATTGCAGAGAACATCATGGATGAGCTGACAGCTCGGCTGGGTCTTCACCCCGAGCGCATTGAGGGACGCACCGAGGGGCACTGGGTTCTGATTGACTACGCGGATGTTGTGATCCACGTCCTGACCGATGAGGATCGCGAGTATTACGCGCTGGAATCCCTGTGGGCTGACCAGCCGATTACTGAGCTTGACGCGGACCGGGACCTGGAAGCGCTCGGCGCGTAAGGGCGTCGGATTCAAGGAACTGTGCCATGTCACCTGCCCGTATCGTGTGTATGCGTCACGGACAGACCGACCACAATGTGGCTCGGCGTTTCCAGGGCATGTCCGATGTGCCGTTGAATGAGTATGGTCGCGAGCAGGCCAGGCGTGCAGCCGGTGTGCTTGCTCAGCGCGTGACCAGTGCGCCTGCCAGTGTCGGTATTTCAGCGTCCGCTGCTGGGGCGGCTGTGCGCGTGCGTGTGGCGAGCTCACCGTTGAAGCGAGCGGCTGAAACTGCCCAGATCGTCGCGGCGGCGCTGCGTCAGCGTGGGACGACGGTTGACGGTGTCCACGTTGATAAGCGCTTCATCGAGCGTTCGTATGGACGTTTTGAGGGTGCGACGATTGAGCAGATCCGTTCTTTAATGCCGGTGTTTTTCGACCAGTGGTCCGCTACCGGTGAGTCTGCGGGTGCGGGTATCGAGCCGTCCGGCGAGGTGGGGGAGCGTTTTGCTGCAGGCGTTGCCGACGTGTCGCAGGGCATGGACGAGGGGGACGTGCTGATTGTCGTGGCGCACGGGTCGGCGATCTCCCGCGGGGTGACAACACTGCTCGGTCTGGATGCGGGTTCTTTCCGCGGTTTGCGGGGCTTGGATAATTGCCACTGGTCGGAGGTTGTTCCCGATCGCAAGCACGGTGGCTGGCAGCTGGCTGCGCACAATGTGGGGTGGAGCGAGCAGGCAATCGGGGCGTGATCACCTGCACATCGTGTGAATTGTGCGATGGCGTCCTGATTCGCTATAGTGAACAGGTCGCCTTTGGTGACACCCATTTGGGGCTATGGCGCAGTTGGTAGCGCGCTTCCATGGCATGGAAGAGGTCAGGGGTTCGAATCCCCTTAGCTCCACCACGAGCACACTGAATTGATACAATTGCGCAAAACTAGAGTTTTGCGCAAAGGTGCGCGCAAAATCTAAAAGTCCTGCTCGCAGGCATAAAAATAGGGCTGACTACCTGAGTGGTGGTCAGCCCTTTTGTTTTGCGTGGCTCTAATAGCTGTCTGCTGGGATTTTTATTTTGGTGCCGTCAGCAAAGATTACGCTCGCCTTGCCCGATGGTGTGATCTGGATGTGCTGGCAAAGAGCACGCAGGGTTGCTCGATCAAAGTCTTGGCTGAGGGTGGCGTTTTGGATGGTTTTCTTAAACCTGGTGAGTTTGGCTTTGATACCGTGGCGGCGCTCAATTTCTACCTGAGTTGTTTCGTAGGCGGTAATGGCTTCACGTTGGCGGGCTTTGAGCTGGGTGAAGCGCTCTTGGTAGTCGTCTTGATTTTGGGAGTGATGAGCGTTGCGGGTGATGGCTTGGTTGATGAGCCTGGTAGTTACCTCGATTTCAGTTGCTTGCTGTAAGGCTTGTTCTTCTAAATCGGTGGTGTCTGATGTGGTGGTAATCAGGTAGTCCCAGTCGATGAGTTGCTGGCTTTTGATGAGCTTGGCGAGTGTTGTTTGGAAGATTGTCTGCAACTGACTATCGCGTAGTACGGGCATTTTCTTTGGGTGAGGAACTGCGAATTTCTGGTTGCATTGCCAGACGATAGTCCGATATTTATCAGTGGAATGCCAGGTCTTACTGCCGTAGGCTGCGCCGCAGTGAGCGCAGTAGACCATACCGGTGAAGGCACGCTCGCGCCGGCCTTGGTTCGTGTTTTTTGCTAGCTCGTAGCGCACGAGTTCCCAGGTTTCAGGATCGATGATGGCTGGGCGAGATCCGGTCACGTAATATTGTGGGACTTCACCTTCGTTGGTTTTGCGCTGCTTGGTGAGGAAATCTACGGTGAAACGCTTTTGCAAGAGTGCATCGCCTTTGTATTTCTCGTTGGTGAGGATGGAGTGGATGGTGGTGTGGCTCCATTTTGCCCGCCGCATCGGTGTGGGAATCCCATCCGCTTCCAATGATGTCGCTATTTGGGGGATGCTCATGCCTTCGAGGTATTGGCGGTAGATGCGGCGCACGATTTGGGCTTGCTCAGGGTTGATTACGGGCTTGCCGTCTGGGCCGCGATTGTATCCGAGGAAGTTACCGTAGGGCATATAAACTTTACCGTCTTGGAAACGCTTCCTGTGACCCCACGTGACGTTCTCGGAGATAGATCTGGATTCTTCTTGAGCAAGGCTCGACATGATGGTGATGAGTAGTTCGCCTTTGGAGTCGAGTGTCCAGATGTTTTCTTTCTCGAAAAACACCTCCACACCCTTATCCTTCAATTTCCTCACGGTTGTCAAAGAATCGACGGTATTACGGGCGAAACGGCTCACGGACTTGGTGACGATCATGTCGATGCGACCAGCTAAGGCGTCGGCGATCATGCGGTTGAATCCCTCGCGGTGTTTCGTGGAAGTGCCAGAGATTCCTTCATCGGTGTAGATGTCGACGTATTGCCAGCCGTCGTGATTTTTGATGTAGTGCTCGTAAAAATCCACCTGCGCGCTAAAAGGTAGGGGGATTTTCGACACTTACCACATTTACTACGACATGACCGAGCCTGGGGGGATGCTCGAGCTGGACTATGCGCGTTTCGTAGCAAATCCAGCCGAATGGCGGATAGGTGTATATAACGCGCAGCGCGGAGAAGAAATATATTTTTCACAGATTCAGGTGGATTCGGAGCAAAAACTAACCCACGTATGCAAGGCTTCGGGATCCATGCCTATAGCTACACCAGTCACTTATATTGCAGGTGAGGCGTGCATGGACGGAGCAATAGGACGCTCTGGCGGAATTCCTTTGGACGTGGCGCAGGCAGATGGTTACGAAAAGTTCTTGGTTCTATTGACCCGACCGCGGGAATACGTGAAAGAAAATCGCCTACCTGATTTGGCGTACCGCTGCTTGCTAGCGCGGTACCCGCAGGCAGCTCAGAGTCTTATTGAACGCCCTATAAATTACAACCGAACCCGAGCCGAACTAGACCGTTTGGAGTCCGAGGGAAAGGCTTATGTGTTTTATCCGCAGCATATGGGGGTGGCGAATTTTGAAGATAATCCCGAGAAACTGGAAGAAAGCTTCGCCGCCGGATACGAACAGATGCGAGGGGAACTCCCAAAGGTCAAAGAGTTCTTAGGGATGTAATTAGAGCGGGTCTGCCTGACCTAAATCCCGCGATGAACGCGTAAAACTTTCGCAAACTAGGATTCCTCCGCGTGGGATTTTGAATGGGATATAGAGCGAAATTGCAGAATCTGAACACAAGGTTATTATGGCAGGGTGAAAGATAGCTGCCGGGTGTTTGCTCGTGACGTAAAGCGGATTTTTGCGGTTCCGCGATCCCTGATTATGGTCATCGGTATCTTGGTCACCCCAGCCCTGTACACTTGGCTGAATATTTTGGCCTTTTGGAACCCCTACAACGCGACGGAAAACCTACCCATAGCGGTAGTGAACAACGATGTGGGAACGGAATCCGCACTAACTGGTCAGCTAAATGTTGGCAACCTGGTAGTCGACAAATTGTCAGAGAATAAGCAGCTGGGCTGGCAGTTTACTGATCAAGCCACAGCCAATCACAAAATCAGAACCGGGGAAGTTTATGCGACTTTTGTCATCCCTAAGACCTTTAGTAAAGATTTAGTTGATATTTTCAGCGGCCAGCTCCATCAGCCGACCATCGAATACAACGTGAATGAAAAGAAAGGCGCCATTGCCCCCAAAATTACCGGTGCGGGAGCAAATGAACTCGATATTCAAATCACCTCAACTTTCCGGGGCAAGGTAGGCGAGGCCATTGCGCAAGCTTTGCGCGACGGTGCCCTAGAGATCGACGCAAATATTGCTGGTGCTGAGGGCAGTGCTTTAGATGCCTTGAGCGGTATTAACCGGGATCTGGTCGATGCGCAAGGCACCTTGGATTCCGCCAGTGCGTCTGTGACGGGTTCCTTACAGACTATGAAAAAAGTCCGGGCTACGCTGGCTGCAGCTGACCCGGCATTGGCTGATGTTTCCGCGGCTTTAAGTGATGCGCAAGGAATTTTAGGGACGGTCGTCTCTGATGCTTCCGAGTTTGCTGCTCAGGCGGGACAAGCCAGTATTAACGCCCAAAAAGCACTCAATGAATCCTCGGCGGCGGCGGATTCGGCGGTCTCCAATGCGACAAATAAACTTACCGAAATAGACTCGCAGCTGCAATCCGGAATTAAAAGAGCGAATACCTCGATAGAGAAAATGCGTGAGCAGATTGCGATTTTAGAAAGATTCCCGCAGACACAAGAGCTCGCTGCAGAGTTGAAATCTCAGCTGAACGAGATGCAGGATTTGCTCGACAAGGTCGGGAAAACCGGGGCGGATGCCACCAAGGCTAGCAAGGATTTGCAGGCACTGATGAAATCCTTTAATCAGGCTCTGACGGACGCGCAACACGGCGCCACTGGTCTGCGGGAAGAGTCCACTCGAACCGCATCTCAGTTAAACTCCCAGGTAACGCAGCTGTCGGCGCAGCTGGGAGCCATCAACTCCGCGGTGAGTACCGCGCGGATTTCCCTTAAAGAAATTTCTACGCTTACCCGCGGAATCGATGACCAGATTGGGGACACCCAAAAGGTGCTTGATCAGGTGCAGGACGACCTGAACCTGCTGTCCAATACGGCTAGCGGGGCGCAAAACGATGTGGCGACTCTGGCTACCGCGCTTCGGACGGGAACTTTGAAAACAGTCATTGGGCTCGATCCGACCAATATCGGACGCTACTTAACCTCACCAGTAAAATTCGACCAGAAGCCCCTCTTTCCCATCAACTCATATGGTTCGGGAATGGCGGCTATGTTCCTCAATCTGTCCCTGTGGATTGGTGCGCTCATCCTGGTCATAATTTTCCGGGTAGAAGTCGATAAAGAAGGCTTTGACTGGTTGAGTTTGCGCTCGGCTTATCTGGGGCGCTTCATGCTCTCCGGGGTGCTGTCCATAGGGCAGGGGTTAATTGTCAGCGTAGGCAGTTTGCTGCTGGGAGTGAAAGCCGCCAACGCTCCCGCTTTCATTGCTACCTCTATGCTGATCGGCCCGTGTTATTTGGCAATTATCTATGCTTTAGCAGCCGCGTTCAGTCACGTGGGACGAGCCCTGGCAATCTTGCTGGTGGTGTTGCAGATTCCCGGTGCCTCGGGCATTTATCCGATCGAGCTCATGCCCAGATTCTTCCGCCAGCTTTCCCCGATGCTCCCGTTTTCTTACGGCATCAACGCGATCCGAGAGACTATCGGCGGGTTCTATCACGGGCGATTCTGGCATGTTATGGCGGTTCTATTGCTCATGAGCGTCACCATGTTCCTTCTAGGGTTTGTGGGGAGGCGTCGTTTCGGTTACTTCACCCAGCTGTTCTACGATGATTTGGCTCGCACTGAACTGGTCGTGAATGAAGACGTTCAGCTACAAAGTCGGGGTTACCGCTTGAGTAACATCATTGCGCTGCTGGCGAACCGAAAAGAATTTTCCACCCGTATCCGGCGACGTCAAGAAGAGTTCAATGCCCGCTATCCCGCTTTGATTAAGGGACTGAGTAGCGTGGGGATTTTGGTACTGGTTGTGCTCGGGATGACTTCCTGGCTCACCTCCGCCAGTAAACCCGTGCTCCTGGGATTAGTAGCGGTTTGGGGAGTGGCCATCATGGGGACTCTGGTTGGCGTAGTTGTACTAAAGAGCTCAATCGAACGAGCCGAGGGACTGTCGCATCTGACGGAAGATGAACTTTTCGAGAGTCTAGCCCGCCAGCGAGACGCGAATGCTATCAAAACCGCAAATCGGTCGGAGAACCTGAGCAGCGAACATTACCGCAGTCGCAGTAAACGTCGCCTCATTAGCGCGTCTGTGCGGGTAGACGCTGCGGATGATAGTTCTGAGCAGTCGGCTGGCGAATCCGATGCCTCCGCAACCAGCGAGGAGACGCGATGAACGAAGTACTTTTCATCATCCGAGACGATTTCCGTCAGATTCGCAGCAGCATTATGGTTCGGATTTCCCTGGTCCTGTTGATTGTCGTGCCCATGTTCTTCACCTGGTTCAACGTGTTGGCTACTTGGGATCCCTTCTCAAATTCGGGACAGCTGAAGATTGCTGTGGCTAACACCGACGACGGTTACACCAGCAAAATACTGAACGTCAAAGTAAATGTGGGAAACACGGTACTTAAGGAACTGGCAGTAAACGACCAGTTTGATTGGGTAATAACCAGTAAAGATCAGGCTTTGGAGGGTGCGCGCTCGGGGGAATATTACGCGACAATTGTGTTACCGGCGGATTTTTCAAAGTCCATGTTTACCTTCTATGCCGGCGGAGCAGCCCCGGCAAATATCACGCTGTACACCAATGAAAAGAAGAACCCGCTCTCAGCCAATCTCACCACGCAAGGCGCCCAGGGAGTCACCGCGCAGATCAACACGGTATTTTCGCAAACCTTGGCAGAAGCCACCGTGGCTATCGCTGAGGACGTGTCCTCTTATTTAGAGCATGCTGATACTCAGGCAGCTCTGGATCGGCTGAGCAACCACCTCCAAACCCTCTCTGCAGAACTGAATTCCGGGGCGAACACCGTTAGTTCTCTGTCTACCTTGATAGGTTCGGCGGTGCCACTCGCCACCGGAGCAAAACAGCTGGCTGCAGGGGTGCAGGATTCCTTTGAGGAGGCTGTTGACTCCACATTTGATTCCGGGAAAAAAGGTGCCGGCGGAACAACCAATCCCCTCGCATCCGTATCCTCTAGGCTCGACGATGCTGTGAGACTGGCAGAAGGCAATATCTCCGATCTGCAAAAGCAGTTAGACGAGTTGCTGAATTCGGCCAATAGCACCAGCCAGAGCAGTGCGGACACAGTCGAACAGCTGAAAACTTTGTTGGATAAACAAATCGCTGGCTTCCAACAAACACGGGACGCACTCGAGCAGGCACTGGGACCGGACGGGGCGGATTTAGAAGGGAAGGATCCAGCCGTTGACCGATTGCTGTCCGAGCTGGACGCGGCGATAGCTCGCCAACAAACCTTGTCCGAGCGACTGGGCAGTATTGCATCTGACCTACGCAGGGGAGTAACCCTCGATTCTGACCTGAGAGAGAAAGCCCGCCAAGCCATAGCAGACGCGCAACAGGCTATTGCCACCGCTCGATCCAATTTTGAGAAAAACTTACAGCCAAGAATTGAGAGCCTGCGTAAGAACCTGGATTCTGCCGGGAAAAATGTGAAGATTTTCCGCTCCTATCTGCAGGCGGTGCAAACCGATCTGTCGGAAAGTGCGGGCGGGATGATAGCGAGTATGCGTCGGGCTCAAAATAGCCTGGACAATACCGCGACAAAGATGCGTGAGGGAGCCCGCCGCTTGGATCAGGCTCGGGAACAGATTTCGTCTGCCCAGTCGCAAGGGGACTTGAAAAAAATCGTCACCACGTTAGGAGCTGACCCCAAAGATTTTGCCCGACTAATTTCGTCCCCGATAGCGGTAAAACGCAATGCGGTGTTCCCAGTCGCCACCTTTGGGGTGGGGATGACTCCGCTTTTCACCGTTATCGCTCTATGGGTGGGGGCGCTCCTGGCGGGGGTTTTCCTGCGCACTGATGTTTCTGAGAATGTGGCTAAACGCTATCTGGCCAGCAGGGGAGTCCGGAAAGATCCTGATGCAGTCGCCGGTGCGGATGCGAATGCAGAGGAATTGTCCCGGTCGGAAGGGGCGGAAACGAAGGCAAGTGAAACCGCACCTACTCCCGATGCGAAAACAGCCGCGAAAGCCGCGGAAAAAAAGTCTATATTTACCGGGGCGCAAGAATATCTGGGGCGTTACTTTATGTTCTGGGTAATTGGGATGGCACAATCCACATTGCTGATGGTCGGGCTGATTGTGTTTGTGGAGATTGAACCAGCCCATCCCTTCCTGCTGATTTTGGCAGGCTGGGTTATTTCCACCGTCTTTACCGTTATCGTTTATACGCTGGTGATGGCACTGGCTAATGCGGGTAAAGCCTTAGCAGTGTTGTTACTGGTGCTACAGATTTCTGCCGCTGGTGGAGCTTATCCGTTGGAACTATTGCCGCAATGGTTCCAAAACATCAGTCCCTGGCTGCCCGCCACCTATGCGATTAATTTGATGCGTTCAGCTATCGCCGGGATTTATGCAGGGGATTTTGCCTATAACCTGGAGATGATCCTGGTGTTTGTGATTCCGAACTTAGTGCTCGGTCTGGTATTACGGCATACGATTGCCGGGCGGATCCACGATATTGCCAAAGAGGTCGAAAAAACGAAAGTCATGTAGCCAGGCGCACACCGGGCACCTCCCACTCCGTCCAGCACGGGAATAAGTTTTTCCTCCTGCCCAAAATCCGAAAAAGACAGCGTCTTTTTCGGATTTAACGCCCGCCTAGCCGACTCGGATAAAACTTATTCCCGTGCATAATGGTGGGGTGGGCAAGTTTTACAGGAACCGATCTTTTGTCCCGCTTAATACCTACGCTCCCCGGCACAATCAGCTAGGCAGGTTTTCTTTGGCTTGGCGGGTGCTTTGGTCAAAGTCCTCAACGTTATTGGCAGAGTTTGCCCCCAAGGGCGAAGACACCGAAGGAACCTTCTTAAAAGTCAGTGCCGGATCATAGGGCATGGGGCGCTGACCTTTGCGGCGTGCCGCTGAAATAAGAGTTGCCACCCAGGACAGTAGCGTCCAGATTGCCAATACCACTAGCGCCTTACCTAAGTGCAGTTCTCCGCCCGCAATCGCCGCGCGAATAGTGCGCGCCACATGGGTCATGGGGAGCAGCGGGCTGAGGAACTGGAAGAACCTAGGGGCGGTTTCTACCGGGAAGGTAGCTCCGGTAGAGGTGATTTGCAGGCAGAGCAGGATTACCGAAAGGGCGCGTCCTCGATATCCGAGGGCGGCTACGCAAGCCTGGTTCACTGCCACGTATCCGATAGAAGCCAGTACCGCTATCAAGACTAAGGCCCCGAAGTTTTGGGCATCTAGCTTTAGGAACAGTTGCAGCCCAGTTACTACAGTAACTGCTTGCAGAGCGCCAAAGAGCGCCCCGATAGCCATAGACCGGAAACCACATCTCCAGAAGCTCTCTTCGGGGTGACGCCGCAAAGCCAGGGCGGGGAAAATCAAGAAGATAGCAATCCCGCCGATCCACAAACATAGCGCCATGAAGAAGGGGGCGAATCCGGCACCGTTATCGTGAACCGGATTTTGGCGTACCGATTTCACGTCCGCGACCCCACTAGCGGCCTTCGAAACTTTTTTCGCCTGTCCCTTATCTACAGTGGGAACCTGCTCAGCGCCATCACGTAGTCCATCTTCTAGGCTGGAAGCACCGGTGGTTAACTTGTCGATTCCTCCCGCTAACTGTTTTCCACCCTCGGAGGCTTTGCCCGCACCCTGGGAAAGCGAATCAAGGCCGCCGCTGAGAGCATTAGCCCCCGTGCGTAACTGTCCGGAATTTTTATCTAGGGTAGAGGCTCCGGCAGAAAGTTTCTGAACCCCCCGTTGCGCCTGGTCTAATCCGTTCGCCAAGGCATAAGTGCCATCTCTTAGAGTCGGTTTTTGCTTTCCGGTCGAGCCTGTGGGGTAAGGGCGGTTTGCCGGCTAAGTTCCTTAACTCCTTGATCTGCTGCGTTCAGCTTCGCCTTCATTTCTTGTGGATCAGCCTGGGAAAGTTTGTCCGCGATCGTCAGCAGGCCTTGACCCTTGGTGATATTTTCGGACAGCTGCTGCAGGGTGATGCCCTGTTTGTTCGCTAGTTCAGTAAGCAACTGGCACTGGGGGAATGACGGAAGTGCCGCCGGGGGCACCTGGGCGCATTTGTCCGCTGCTTGTTTAAGTTCGTTCAACAATTGGTTGATTTTGGCGGTATCGATGTCGGCTTGCGAAAGTGGGGCTAAAAGATCCACCAAGTCATTTCCGGGTTAATACCTGAATTGTGTGTATAAATTCGTTATTTTTTTGGGGTTTGATCAAGGGTTATGATGGTTTGAATATGCTTTGAGAGCATATTGTGTGAAGAGTGCTTGTAATCGACCGGTTTGTGGTGTATGCGGACAAAGGCTTGTAAAGAACGGTAAGACTAGCTCTAGGCGAACTAGGTGGCGTTGCCTGGCCTGCGGGTCCTCGGCAGTTAAATCACGTCCTGATATGAGCGCTAGAGCCCAAGCAGACCTGTTTATAAAATGGCTGCTAGAAGGCTATTCGGTTAGCCAACTCGGGGTAGCTAAAACCTCTTTTGCCACTAAATGCGCCTGGTGTTGGCAAGTCGAGGTGCCCAAGCCATCGGTCACTGGCGAGGTCTACGATCAGGTGCTACTTGATGGAATCTATCTTGCCTACGGCTGGTGTCTAATCACCGCTACCAACGGGGAAAAGATTATCGCTTGGCAGTGGTGCCAACGGGAAAACTCTGCCGCCTACCAAGCATTAATGAACCGGCTACCAGCCCCGACGGTAGTGGTAACCGATGGCGGGGCAGGCATCATCAAAGCACTACGTTTGACCTGGCCTGAAAGTCACATCCAACGCTGTCTTTTGGGTCTGCTGAGGGTTTGGTTGACAGTTTTCCTT
>NZ_KV816966.1:0-558 GCF_001814535.1 Actinomyces sp. HMSC065F12 | reverse complement strand
ACACCCACATAATAGTGTGATGTAGTTCACACTGTACTGTATTGCGTGATACAGTCGGGTGTGCTTATAATAGAAGCACAAAGAGGGGAAGACGAAAGGTCAAGCCCCCAGGGAGCGAGAAAGGCTCACAAAAATGACACGCATGGCCACTGACAAGCAGATCGCATTCATCGAAAAACTACGCGCTGAAAACCTCATCCCAACGGAGGGACAAGAGGAAATCCAGATCCCGGCCACGGCAATCGCGCAGATCATGCAGGAAGAGACAATTTTTCCGCTGACACGCAAAATGGCGCGCCAAATGAGGCGCGACGGCGCAGACGAGGACACGATCCAGAAAGCGCGGGACACTGAGTACGCGCGGCTCGCAGCAGAGCACACGATCGAATCCTACCTGCCAGCAGCGCAGGCCATTTTGGATGCTGAGTGGGAGCGCGGAGTGTGGGCAATGACCGCTGACCCCGCGCAGCTCACGATCAGTGAGGCCAGTGAGCTGATCGATATTCTGAAAGCCCCGATGTCGGTGGGTCACTGGCGTCGACTTTTCAACCAGTCTGG
>NZ_KV816965.1:0-228 GCF_001814535.1 Actinomyces sp. HMSC065F12 | reverse complement strand
TCCCCGTCTGTCGATCTGAAGAGGGTTCTGCTGCTAACCGCTTACATGGGCGAGGCGTTTGCACTGGTCAGGAGTAACCTCACGGGAGGTAGAGCCGTGATGAATCCAGTGAGAGGCTTCCAGATCGACAGGTGGGTGCAGAAAGAGTTTGATCCACAATTATGAATTGGGGCTGTACGGGCAGCAGTGCTGTTCCGTAGTGTGGTGCACATGACACGACGATCACGA
>NZ_KV816964.1:0-287 GCF_001814535.1 Actinomyces sp. HMSC065F12 | reverse complement strand
ACCTACATCAGGCCAGAACAATCCCCCTACACCACGCGCGAACAACACGCATTCCGCACACTCCTCACACACACATACACACTCGCCATCATCGACGGCGTCACAGACGCACTCACACAAGAAGGAGCAGCCAGCAAAGACAACGACGACATCGCCCGATGGCACCGCCACATCCCACGCACCATCGCACGACACACCGGCGCAGCCGTCATCCTCATCGACCACGTCACCAAAAACACCGACACGAGAGGACGCTTCGCCATCGGCGGCCAAACCAAAATGGCCGC
>NZ_KV816963.1:0-451 GCF_001814535.1 Actinomyces sp. HMSC065F12 | reverse complement strand
CCGCCGAGCGCTCCCAGAGCAGGTCTCACTAGTGGTTCATTTGTCTACAACCACAGCCAGCACTCGCTGTGGAGGTCGCTCATCCGCCAGATGAGCTCCCGAACAATCACGCTCAGGCTTCGGAGAACGTCAGTGCCGATGGCCACCAGCACTTCCGCCTCCACCCACCCGGCCCGCACTGTGTCGAAACCGAGTGGGCTGTGTACGGCTACTTGCCGCGCTTGAGCGGCTTAGTCTGCGCCAACGCCGAAGCGGCAACAGACTTCGAGTCCTTGCCATAACGGCCATCGGTCAGAATCTTCGACGCCTTGGACACCACCTTCGCAGACGTCTGCTTACGGTTCCTTCCCATGTGTTTCACCTCCTTCGCCACGATCAGGGCACCCACCACCAGTTGGTGCGTGTTCATGAGCGTTCGCGCGAGTCGGCGTGCGATAATGAGATAGAAGTT
>NZ_KV816962.1:0-25594 GCF_001814535.1 Actinomyces sp. HMSC065F12 | reverse complement strand
CCGGGTTCGAGCCCCGGTCAGGGCACCGCAGAATAACAACGAAAAGTCCAAGTCTACGCCGTGGAATAAGCGGCTACTAGACACGTTACTAGAATCTAAAAAGAACAGATAAACACGTGTGCGGTCCTTCAACAGTGACCTACAACACGCACACGCACCCCCGCACGCACAAAAAAAGGGGGGACACGCCCCTCAACGGGACGCGCCCCCCCTAGTCACACTCTCCACCTTATTCCCCAAGCAATTCACGCCGCACAGCGCTTACGGGCACATGAAACAGCGACGCAACACTCTCAACAGACAACTCACCGCGCAAAACGCGCGCGCGAAAATCTGCAACGCACGCATCAACCGTCAGGCGCGTAAACTGCTCACCGTAAGCGTCCACCAGCGCCGCCGCAACGCTCCCAGACTGATCGCACTCACTAAGCGCCATGCTGATAGGCCGCTCGGCCACGTCGCCCGCCCCGGCCACGCCTACAGCGTCATCAACACGCAATGAACAAAACGAGGCGAACAAACGCGCCTTGTCAAGAAAACATTCTCGCAATCCCGTGTACTCACCAGCAACCGTGCCTGCGCCCGCGAACTGAACAGCCTGCCACACCGGGTTAGTACTCTCACGCGATAATCCCATATTCAACACTAATCCACCCCTCTACAACTAATCCTAGCCGCGTATTCAACGCGCGCGCGGGCGAGACATGACCCTAAGTGCCTCGCCCCGCGCCCCTTAACGCGGGCACCACGTCATTAACACGCGCTAGTCAAACCACTGGCACGCAACGCCCTCATGCCGATAAAGGTCGCACAACTCCTGCGGTAACCAGTCATCAAGCGTCATTGATCCCCCGTCCTTCAACATTTCGTCTGCCCACTCGCTGAACGGTTCCAACTCGCCACGCTCCACACGCCTAGCCAACTCAGCCGCAATACCAGCCCACGTGATAGCCGCCGTAAAATCGTTCCAGCATAAGTTAGGCGCGCTACTATTGTCATCGTCAGGTAGCAGACGGTCCCAGTCGATGTACTCATATTCATCAAACGCGCGACGCAACGGCGTGTAGTCAAACGTCATACCGTCAAACGTAGACACGGGGGACGCAAGGTCATCGACCAGTTCATTAGTCAACGTGACCATATACCCGGAAAACGTGTCACGCTCCAGCGAATAATAGTCACCCCCGCCCAAGCCATAGGCCGCACTCTCTAGCAGACTCATAGAATCTCCATCGTCAAGAATAAATTGCGCACTCGGAAAATACTCAAGGGCCGTCGCCAGATACTGTGCAAATGTCGTCTTAGTCATTGTCCTGTCTCCTGTTCCTGGGTGTGTCAGACTGTCTTAACCAATTGTGCCCCGCCGCGCGTCAGTGCTTCCACTGTTTCACGCCACGCCACGCGCCACGTGTCACCACCGTCAAGTGGTGCCACATAAACATCATGGAATAATTCATCAAGCGACCGGCCACAGCTACCCTCAACCGGCACCAATGCTAGTGTCGCGATAGCGCGCTTCCACTCACACGCGCACCACTCATCAAACGCGCGCTCAAGCGCTCCCGCCACGTCACCACCACGCGCCAACGCACTATCCACCGCGCCAAGTAAATACCGTTCCAGCGCTTCCGCCGCGTCGCACTGCACCGCGCCTGTCCAACTCTCATAAACTTCACAAAACTCACACATGTCATTGTCCTTTCAAAATGCGGCCGCGTATTTAACACACGCGCGCGGCCAAACGCGCCTAACAGTCACTAAGGCAAGCGCCGCACGCGCCTAACCGTCTCACCCGGAATGTAATTGTTCGGGTTATTGGAATAATCGCCACTGCTCCCGAACATTGCCACGTAAGGCGCACGCGCGCGCCGTTTACCGTTCACAAACTTGTCAGCGGTAATACCGGCAACCGCAAACGGCCTACGCGCTTCCCGCCGCATGAAACGACGCGGCATGAAGACAAAATCACCCACGCGCACATCACTCACTGGGACTTCTTCAGCGTCAAGCACCGCACCAAGTTGCCGTTCTGCTGGTTGCTTCGAGTCAATATCATGCAAGAACTCGTCAAGATCGTGTGAGCGCTGTTCCTTAACAACCCCATGAGGATACGTGCGCTTCACAATCTCGTAATCTTTCACCCAGTACACGCCGTGATCCGTTCTCATAGTCTTGAGCGCGTCAGACTCACTGTAATTATCAGCCAGAACATGCAGATAAATAGTTGTCCCGTCATTGTCCATGTAATTGTTAATCACAGTCGCCACATACAACGGCGCGCACGGCACCTCGGCCAACCGGCAATACTCTAAGAACGCTTCAACTGAATCGCGCCCACCATTCCAGTGCAGTTCAATCGCTATACGCTGTTTGTCGAAAACTATCAGCCCGCTATTACTCATGATTAATTCCTCTCAAGATGTGTTTGTGTGTGTTGTCTGTTCTGGTGGTGGTGCCCATGCCATCAACATGGGCACCATCACTAAGCGGATAAGATCAGGCGCGCTCAAGTTTGAAAGACCGTATGGCGTGACCATCGTGACCAACCGTGAAACGCTTAGCTACCTTGGCAACTTCTTCAAGCGTCGGGCCACCAGTCCACGCGATACGCACCGCGTTAGTCTCAAACTCACGGTAAACGTGCATGTTCTTGGCTCTAAAAGTCCGGTAGAGGAACTTTCTTAGCGCCTTGGCACTCGTCGAGAGTGTCTTATCAATCGCGGTTGAATCAGTGGGCACGCTGTCAGCGGCAACCGGGGCCACGGCCTTAGCCTTACTTGCTTGCTTAGATTCAGACTTAGGCGCAGACTTCCTAGGTTCAGACGGGACACCACCAAACGACGCGAGAACACTATTGCCATTCAAATTGTCGTCAACTCTAACCGGCATAACCAACCCGGCAACATTCTCACCAGCAATAAACATATGAGGTTTGCACTGTTCACCAGCGAGAATGGTAACCGGGAACGCTTTTCTACTAGACGCAGACGGAACATAATCCCGGACACATTTGCCAACCTCAGACAAGAACTTCAACAAATCGGCATTGATACTCAGATTCTCACGCGCCTTAGACGTGACTCTATCTTCAAACAGCTTAGCAACTGGGGGATAAGAATTGCCCTGGTCAAAGAATCCACCAAGCTCAATAGCCGCATGTCCAAGAATCGCGTCATCATTCTCAACCCGGCAATACATAGTCGGTGTATCTGATTCAAGATTGAAAGACCAGTGCATAACTGAATTAGCAAACTCAGAACGCTTAATACGAATCGACTTAATACCTTTCTTGAACGCGCTACCATCAATCAGCACGGGACTACCCTTAAGAGCTTCAACACAATCGGCACTAACACTGGGCAACGTCGCGATGATAGCTTCGTATCGGTCAGTGGCAATAAATGCAGCCTTGCCATCGTGAACGGTAAACAGAACACTCGCAAGCATCGGCACTGACTTATCGTTAGATACGGCACTAATAGCACTCAAAGCGCTAGGCATAAACTCTGTAAACGGTACTGAAAACTGAACGTTGGACATGATACTCAATTCCTCTCAAAATTATTCACAAATACTAACCGGGTAACTAACTAGAAAACTGACTGATAAACTCGATCACTGCCACCCATTAATCACCACTTCCCGTAATGGTTCGGGAATATCCTCGCTAAGACCACGCCACCTGTAGCCCTGTTTCTCCAACTCTGCAACGCCACGTTCAAGCCCATAAGAGCCTGTAAAGAATACCGGGTAGCCATCCATAGATAAGACAGTATGAGTCAAAATAGCCCACGTGATGCACATAGTCGCATCGTTTAGCCAAAAGTCATCTAAGCCGGGCCACTCGTCTAAGTGCTCAAGGCATTCAAGTCCGTCCCACTCTCCCCATTTACTGTAACCAACGTACTCATACGCTCTCTGCACGCTAGTAAACTCACCACGGGAATTATTAAGAGTCCACGCTATCGACATAGCCACTTCGAGCGCCAGCCCCTCAAACGTCTCACTCTCAAAGTCAAAATAATCTACACCAAACAGATGGAACTCTGGCCCAAAAGTACTCACATTAGGACAAGCGTACTCAAACTCGCTTCGCACGTCATTATCGGTAAATAATTCTGCAACTTCACTATAACCAGCCCGGTCAAAAGCAAACGCGAGAACATCCGCCAATTTGCTATCTTTGCTAATCTCAAACTCACTCATGATTAATTCCTTTCAAAATGGGGCCGCGTATTTATCGACGCGCGCGGCCTTACGCGCCACCAATTCCCCTACGCAACCGCCACCGGATAAGCGCTCATAAACTTATCTACAGCCCGGCTTGTCGCACAATCCACTAAATCAGATTCAGTGATCTGTTCATAACATGCTTGCTCAATGTCACTACGACTATTCACGTCTACACAGTGAGGACTAGGAAAATCGCTAACATAATAAGGCTTACCCAGATCGTCCCAAATAGTGTGCAGTGCATCTTCCTTGAAACATCCAAGGCTAAACAGTCGGCTAATACTCTCGTAAATCTCACTAACCATCGTGCCGTCCGTTGCCCACTCGTCGAGTGTTTCCTCATCCGGTACCCATTCCGGGTCGCCACGTTCCACGCGCTCGCAATTGAGAGTGTTAGTCAGATAGAGACTAATCTCGTCAGAGATATTCTCAATAATTAGCGACTGTTCGTTATAGTCTGTAATCCATCCAAGATCGGGAAAATCAATGAAACGTTTAGCCACTGCCAATTGCTCATCACTCATAGCTATTATCCGGTAGCCATTTAAATAGTATGGACGCTCCCGAACAAACTGCCGTGCAAGCGCTTCAAGCTCATCACTATCAAGGCCATTCACGCGCTTATCATCTTTGAGTAAATCTATAGCGACGCTTAGCGCGCTTTCCTCATCGGTAAAGCCGACAACCTCACCAGTAAGTGAATCTCTAATAACGGCGCGCGTGTCATGCTCACTATTATTATCAATAAAGATCGACACCAATTTATCCATTGCCGACTGCTTCATCATGTTAACCACTAATCCCTAATCGGTAGAAAGCCTGTTATTTACTCATTGCGTCTTGCGTCTGTCGGTAAAGACGCTTGAAAGCAATCGACGCCTGGAATAGGGCGCGCGCCTGGACATCCAGCCAATGTTCACGGGAATTAGGTTGCAATCGGCCGTGGTCAGTGCGTTTCAATTCACTAGGACAGCACAGCCGTTCAGCAATATCAGAGTTATAGATCAAACTGCAACCATTCCATGAGTGCTCGGACCAATCCGACGCGCCATTAAGTAGAAAGCTGTCCAGCTCATGTTTCCCAAGCGATTCAATATCGTCATAACCCCGGTTGCAATAGAGCAGATCATAAAAGTCGGATACGTATTCTCCCACGCCACGCGACCAGGCCGAACGTCCATGCGACGCCCTATACTCATCAACCGCACCACTCAAAGCCTCTAAAAACCCGCTCATTTTCCTACCCCAAACCCATCAATATCCGCTGAATTCTTGAACTCGCTGAAAGCGCGTTCAAACTTCCGATTAACATTCACGCGCGTCGCCTGGAAAAACCCACCAACAGCACGCGGCCCTAAAAACTGCTTAATAAATTCCTGCTTCCCCTCGTGGGAAGATGAACGCATCCCACCAATAAGCGCGCTCGCATCTCTCCAAGACTCGCAACGCCTTAAAATTCTTAACTCGAAAACGCTGAACACACTGAACCCCTTGAATCTCAACCCTGAAACCTGATAGAGTGACCCTCGTGTAGGGACGGCACCAGCACTTGACCAGTGCCGCCCCTCGTAGCAACCGTTTAACGGCTGTTACGTCCTAGCCAATAGCAGAACTGCGGTAGCCACATAGGCCACAGTTCGGAAAATGCTAAGAGAACTAGGAACACATCAGGAAAGATGTCCATTTATTTTTCCTTTCAATGGACACTTACGCCGGCTTTTGCCAGCGCCTTACCCGGTGTTGTCGCACCGGGTAAGTCTTTACCCGCGCGCGCTGATATCGTGCGCTTGGAGAATCGCGTTTAGATCATCCAGTGGCAGATCATTGAGGCTCTGGCCAGCGGGTAGAGTAGAGCGGATATCGCTCACAATCGCGTCAATATCGAAGTCATCCGCATAATCTCCAAGCTGCGGAGTAATCCACGCTTCGACCGCTTGGACTGATGGAAAAGTAGACATAGTACACTCCCCGTACTAACAGATATGTGAAAGCCGGGCGCTAGAAAAGTGGTAAGAACACCCCGCCTTATTCCGCTTCGTGCGTCTTGTATTACGGCGACACCCGGCATGAAGCTCACGGGAATAAAAAAATGACCTACTGACGTGGGTCATCACGTCTTACGAGTTTTCTAGGCTCGATCGCTGTCTTTCAGCGACAAGAAAATAATTGCACACCCTCGGAGTGAAGTCAACTCATTTGAGTGTGAGCTACGTCACACACCGATAAAGTGGCAGAATACCAACGCAAACTATGACTAATCCCCACCACATACAAAAGAATCGCGCTTGACATGCCCACCACTACACGCGCGCTATATATAGGCACCATGCGACGGCGTGACGGACACAGAGACGGACACAGAGATAGAGAGATAGAGAGATAGAGAGAGTGCCAGGGCAGTGAGGTGAGCTACGTCACACATAGCGTTAGAGTGTTGATAGACAAGACGCAATGAGGTAACGCGCGCGTTCTATATATACACGCGACACGCGACACGCACGCAACACATAACGACAATCATTCTCAAACGCGCTCGAAGCGCGCTTGAGGTCTAAACCCCACCCATGCATAAATATACCCCGGCGTGCATACCCCGCCACCAGCGAAGCCCCTACCGCCCGGTCTTAGCAGTTCTTATGCGTGGCAGCTCAAAGGTCGATGGGCATTGAGCGCACGTGTCACGTTTAATAGGTGGGGGTGGCGTGTTATTTCCGTGGGTGTGTCATTTTGCGCGTGGGTGTGGGCTGGTGAAAATTGTGGGTGGCAGTTCAAGGTTTGCGCGGTGGGCGTGTTAGCATGTGTGGCTTGTTGGCTTGTGTGGTGTGGTTCGTGCCTTATGCTGTTTGTTGATAGTGGTTCCTATTATTATTGTTTTGTTGGTGCGGTACGTTCTGGTAGATATGGGGGTTTGTGGGGGTATGCCGTGGGTGAGGTCAGGGCGTTCGCCGCGCAGTAAGCGGTTCCCAGCTGATTGGGAGAAGCGCCGCCGTGTCGTGTTGGAGCGTGACGGATTCAAGTGTCAGTGGCGTTTGAGTGGTGGCGGCGTGTGTGGGGCACCGGCTACGGACGTGGATCACGAAGTTCCTAATGATGATGATTCGTTTGCTAACTTGAGGGCGTTGTGTTCTGAGCACCACCGGCGCAAGACTGGCGGTGAGGGTGGCCGTGGCTATTGGGCGGCTGTGAAGCGTTCTCGCGGTAAGTTTGTGAGGGTTGAGAAACACCCGGGCTTGTGTGGTTGATAGGGGTGTTTGTGTGCCGAGTATTCCTAAGCGTCGTGATGAGCTTATCGACGCGCGCGCGTCCCGTGTGGGTGCGGCGAGCGTCGGTGTTGCGCGTCCTGTGCGGAAGCCGTCGGCCCGTAAAGAGTGGCATGATTCGGTTAAGCGGTTGTGGCGGTCGTTTGCGTCTAGCGGGCAGGTCGAGTTTTGGCAGGAGTCTGATTGGGCGTTTGCTCGCATGTTGTGTGATGACTTGTCGCGGTTTCAGAAGCAGGAGGACGCGGCGATGAGGTCGCGTGCTGAGCGTGATGAGTGGGACGCGCAGTATGGGTGGATGGACGAGGACGAGTTGCGTGAGGCGGCGTTGGAGGCTGGTGATCGTTCGATTGCGAAGCCGCCGCGCGTGAAGTCGTTTGGTAGTGCGGCAAAGATGGAGATTTTGTATTCGGCGTTGCAGCGGTTGTTGGTGACTGAGACTGATAGGCGGCGTGCGCGTATTGAGTTGCAGGTTCAGCGTGATGAGGGTGAGTCGCCTGTTGATGAGGTGATGGAATCTTACGCTGAGGCGTTGCGCGCGGTGTAGAGAGGGGCTGTTGGCGTGGAGGTTGCGGGCCGCGAGGTTGAGGGTATTCCTTTCGCTGACGTTCCTGACGATGAGTTGTCTGACGGGCAGTTGTTGGAGAAGTATCGCCCGTTGTTTTTGGGGCCGACGTGGAAGCGTGACGAGTTAGGCGCGTGGGTGTTGCCTGAGCGCACGTTGGGTTGGCAGATTGCGCGTTGGTGTAGTGAGTGGTTGAAGCCGCTTGGGGATACTGAGTTGTTTGAGTTTACGCTTGAGCAGTTGCGGTTCTTGTTGTGGTGGTATGCGGTTGATGAGCGCGGCGAGTTTGTTTATCGGCATGGTGTGTTGCAGCGGATTAAGGGTTGGGGCAAAGACCCGTTTCTTGCTGTTATTTGTTTGATTGAGGCGTTCGGGCCGTGCCGTTTTGGTGGCTGGCTGAAGGGCGGTGTGCCGTTTGGCGTGCCGTGTCGTAATGCGTGGGTTGAGTTGTATGCGTTGTCGAAAGAGCAGACGGAGAACACGTTTACGATGTTCCCGATTCTTGTGAGTGAGCGTATGCGTAAGCGTTACGGCATGGACGTGAAGTTGGAGATTGTGCGCGGTTTGGGGAATACGGTTCGTATTGTCCAGAAAACGGCGTCGTTCCGGTCTACTGAGGGTGGGCGCGTAACGTTCAGCTTGTTGAATGAGACGCAGCACTGGCTTGCGTCTAATCGTGGTCACCAGTTGAAGCTGACGATTGACGGTAATGCGTCTAAGGGTAGTGGTGCGCGTTATGTGGCGATTACGAACGCTTATAAGCCGGGCGAGGATAGTGTGGCGCAGCGTGACCGTGAGGCGTATGAGGGGTTTCTTGAGGGCCGCGCGTTAGATCAGGGCTTGTTGTATGACAGTATCGAGGCCCCGTCTCATACGCCTTTAACTGAGCGCGTGTTCCGCGTGGTGTATAACGCGATTCGTGGGGATAGCGTGTGGTGTGATTGGCATAAGGCGTGGCTGTCTACGCTTGACCCTACGCGGCCTGTGAGCGAATCGCGCCGCATGTATTTGAATCAAGTGTGGCAGCCGGAGGGTTCACTGTATAAGGCGGCTGAGTGGGATCGGTTGCGTGTCGGTGAGACGCTTGAGCCGGGTGACCGCGTGTGTCTTGGTTTTGATGGTGGTAAGAGTGATGACGCGACGGCGCTTGTTGCTATTCGTTGTCGCGACCAGTTGATTGTGCCGTTGCTTGTGGAGGAGAAGCCGGAGGACTTGTCTACGGGCTGGGAGGTTAACCGCGAGCGCGTTGATAGCGCTGTTCATCGGGCTTTCCGTGAGTATAAGGTTGTTGGGTTTTTTGCTGATGTGGCGTTGTGGGAATCGTATATTCATGAGTGGACGCTTGATTATGGGCATTTGCTTGTGGGGCGCGCGTCGGAGCGTGGGCCTATTGAGTTTGATATGCGTGGTTCGCAAAAGAAGGTTGTGCGGTTGCATGAGCAGTTTATGAGCGCGGTGTTGGAGCAGCGTGTTCATCATGGTGGTTCTGATGGGTTGTCGCGCGCGTTGCGGCGGCATGTGTTGAACGCTGTGCGCCGGGATACGACGTATGGTGTGACGTTTCAGAAGGAGTCGCGTGAGTCGCCTAAGAAGGTGGATTTGTATGCGGCGGCTATGTTGGCGTTTGGCGCGTTGATGGAAGTGGAGTTGACGGAGGCGGCACAGAAAGTTGATGTGTCTGCGTCACCGTTGGTGTTTGGTTCGTGGGGTGGTTAACCGTGAGTGATGATCGTGTTGCGTTGGTGTTGGCGCGCGAGTGTTTCAGCATGGCTGAGCGTGATTTTGGTGAGCGTTTGGAGAAGTGCGATAACTATTTGCGTGGCGTGCAGTCTGACCCGTATGCGCCTGATGGTATGCGCGATGAGATGAAGAACATTATGGAGCGTTCTAAGCAGAATTGGTGCGCGTTGCCTGTGAACGCTATGTGTCAGACGCTCGCGGTTGATGGGTATCGTCGTGGGCGTGGTGAGAGTTCTGATGTGGGTGATCGTGCGGCTGGTGATTCTCTGACTGATACGGAGGAGTGGGCGACGTGGAAGCGTAGCGATATGGACGCTAAACAGTCGCTTGTGTATCGTCCGGCTATTGCGTTTGGTCAGGGTTTCACGGTTGTTGATCGTGATTATCATGGTCGCCCGCAGATCAGGGTGTTGTCGGCGTTGCATACGGCCATGATTTTTGAGGACGTGTTGTGTGATGATAATGCGTTGTTTGCGTTGACGATCACGCGCCGCCCGGTGGTTGAGGGCGGGGAGCTTGTGTCTTTGGGGCGCGCGTATGGGTGGGATCGTTACTTCCGGTACGAGTTCGCGTTTGATGATGGTGAGTTGTTCCGCGTGGTGGAGCGCGTGGAGCATGGGGGTAATGGTCATAACCCTGTGACGCGGTTTTATTCGCAGATGGATAGTGAGGGTCGTGTTCAGGGGATTGTTGAGCCGCTTATCCCGTGGCAGGATTCGCTTAACCAGACGTTGTTTAACATGCTTGCGGCGCAGAGTGAGGGCGCGTTCCGCACGATTGTGGGCACGGGGATTATTACGCCTAGCATAAAGGATAATAATGGTAACCCTGTGATGGACGAGTTCGGTAATGAGCGGAAAGCGCCGGTTCGTATTAACCCGTCCTCACCGTTGATTACCGCGTCCCCCCAGGCGCGTATTACCGCGTTGCAGCCGACTGATTTGAGCGGGTTTATTGAAGCGGCGAGGATGCATGTGCAGCATTTCAGTGCTATCACTCAGGTGCCGCCGAACTTCTTGTTGGGGCAGATGGCTAACTTGTCTGCTGACGCTTTGGACGCGGCGGAAAAGTCGTTCCGTAGGCGTATTGGCGAGTTGAAGCGTCTGCTTGGCCAGTCGTGGGCGCGCACGTTCCGCGTGAGCCGTGTCGTTGAGACGGGTGCGACTGAGGACGATGATTCGTGGGAGCACGGGGAGACGGTGTGGCGTGACTTTGAGGACACGGCTATGAGTAGCCGCGTGGACTCGTTGACGAAGCTGGCAACGCTGGGTGTTCCTAATAAGGCGCTGTGGGCGATGGTTCCGGGCGTGACTGGCCCGCAGTTGGATAAGTGGGCGCAGTTGGCGCAGGATCAGGAGCCGTTTAACACGTTGGATACGGATAGTGCGGCGTGGCTTATGTCTGGTTCGAGCGCGCCGCGTGAGTCTCGCGAGTTTGCTGACGAGCCGCGCGCTGACGCGGTGTTGAGCTAGTCCGGCTAGAAAAGGGGGGGTGCGTGTTGTGGCGTTAAACAGTGACGTGTTGGAGCGGATTGTTGCCGCGTATAGTGCGGGCGTGAAACGCATTGGTGACCGTAGTGGCGCTCTGGGTATGTCATTGTGGGACACGGCGCGCCCTGAGAAACTGTTGGACTTGTCGATTAAGACGCTTGTCCCGTTGTGGGGTGAGGGCTATGAGCTTGGGTTGGCGTTTTACCGCGTGTTGAAACTGTTGGACATGGGGTACACGGTTCGTCATGATGAGTCGCGTCGCCGTCCTATGCGCATGGTCACTGCTGGTGATGTGATTGGCGAGTTTGAGAAACTGTCGGGCGTTGAGCTGGGTGACTTGGGTGTTGATAGGTCGCGCCGCGTGAAAGAGTACGGGATTGTTTCGTCGTCGTCTATCGGGTGGAAGTCGAGTGATTTCTGGTATTTGAAGCAGTCGATGGACAAGCAGCAGGAGCATGTGGCCGCTAAGGGCGCTATGGATTATGACCGGGTTGCGTTTGGTGCGGCGGCGCAGAAGGTCGCGGCTGATGGTGCGCGTACTACGGTGGCGCATTTAGGGGAGTCTGACGGGAATTGTTTGGGGTTTGCGCGGTATTCAACGACGGGCACGCCGTGCGCGTTTTGCGCGTTGTTGTTGACGCGCGGCATGGTGTACAAGTCCAGTAAGAGCGCGGTTCTGTCTGCTAGGGGGAACTCGTTTCACCCTAATTGCAAGTGCGTGTCTGTGCCCGTGTTTCATGAGCGCTCGTGGAAAGCGGGGAACGTGTTTGCGTTGAATAGGAAGTTTGAGCGCGAGTATCGGGCGAACGATACGGTGTCGGCTGCAACCGGTATTGGGAAGCTGAGGGCGTGGCGTTCGTACTATTGGAAAACGTACCGGAAGTAAGACACTGTCCGGTTTGCCCGTGCCCCGCGTGGGGTTGCGGGCGTTTTTGTTATGAGTGGCGTTGCGCGTCTTGACGGTGCGCGCGCCTTTCGAGTTTCGAGGAAGGGCTGACTGTGGCTGACGAAAATGAAGCACCTGAAAATGAGGACCTTGACGGTGAGGGTGCGGCTGATCGTGACCTTAGCAGTGATGAGGGTGACGTGAAGCGTGGCGAGGTGAGTGATCTGCCTGAGTGGGCGCAAAAGATTATTCATTCGTTGCGTGATGAGAATAAGAAGCGTCGCGTGGCGTTCGACGAGCTTGCGAAGCGTGCTGAGTCCATGAAAAGCGTGGACGAGGTGAACGAGCTGATCGCGGCTGAGAAAGCGGAGCAGGACAAGCTGCGACTTGAGGTTGCGCGCCGTGACGTTATGCGCGAGTTCGATGTTCCTGACGGGTTGAGCGAGTTCGTTGTGGGCGATACGCCGGAGGATATGCGTAAACGCGCGGAAGCCCTCATGACAGTTATGGGGGAGCGCGGTAAGTCGCGGCCTGTTGAGCGTCGCGGTGGCGGCGTGAACGGTGCTGACACGGCTGGTGACGGTCTGCCTGATGATCCCCGCAAACTTGCGGAGATGGTCCCTCGATTGTCGTAGTAACCGGATTGTTGGATACGCGCGTCTCTAAGTGGGGGCGCGCGTCTTGTTTTGTGATGGGAGTTTGATTGTCATGGCTTATACGCCTCATAAGATTGTGAAGCCGGAGAAGCTTGTTGCGACCGCTATGGGTCTGCTTGAGCGTGAACTGGTTGTTCCTAAACTGTTTACCCGTAAGGGCGTGGACGATTTCAAGGGTGCGCGCTCTGACACGCTGAATATGCGTGTTCCGGGCGTTCTGGCTGCGCACGATTATGCGTGGCGTAATGATCGTTCTAAGCCGATTCAGGTCGATCAGTATTCTGACCGCACTGTTGCCGTCAAGTTCGGTGGTAACGCTTACAGTGCTGTCGAACTGACTGACGAGCAGTACGAGTTTGATTTCAATGCGTGGAGTGAGCTTCTTGCCGCGCAGTGTCAGGCTGTTGCTCGCCGTCTTGAATACGGCGCGGTTAAGTCAATGGTTGATGGTAAGTATGCGGTCACTGTTGGCGCTACCGCTGGCAACCTGTCGAACGACATTGTTGAAGCTAACCGCGTTTTGAACACTGTGGGCGTTCCTGCCGCGTCGCGCACGCTGCTTGTTGGTAGCGAGGTCGAAGCTGTCATGCAGACTGACCCGGCGTTCAACATTGCGTCGAACGTGGGTGACGCTAACGCTAATAGCGCTCTGCATGACGCTGTGATTGCGAAGTGGAAGGGCGCTAACGTTGTCCGCTCCCTTGATCTGCCGTCTGACGAGGCTTACCTGTTTGCGGGTAGCGCGTTCGCGTTCCTTAACGCTGCGCCGCACGTGCCTGATTCCGTTAAGGGCGGCACCACGTCGTTTGAAGGTATTGCCCTGCGCTGGGTTCGTGACTACGACCCGATGTACATGGTTGAGCGTAGCGTTGTGAACACGTGGTACGGGTTCGCACCTGTACTCGACCCGATCCTGTATTGGGACGCTGCGAACGACCGTGAGGCCGTGTCTGAGGGCGAGTATCTGGTTCGTGGCGTGCGCCTGAAGCTGGGCGGCAAGGACTCGTACTTTGCTGCTGACGCTGGTACTGGCGCTGCTGCTGTGGGTAAGGCTCTCGGCCTGACGAAGCGTAGCGCCGCTACTGCTGCTAAGGCTCCTGCGTCTCCTGCTGCGTAACGCTGCCTTGCGCTCGCGGGGTGGGGGCGCGTCCCTGCGCGGGGCGCGTCCCCATTTGCTGTGCGCGTTTTGTAGTTGTTAACAGCGTGAAGTAGGGGGGGTTGTATGGCAGACGATTTCGTCAAGCCGGGCACTGGCCCGCTGATAAGCGTCGCGGAGTTGCAAGCCCGACTGGATTGGACGCTTGGCACGGGCTTAGAGAACATTGCTGAAAGCGTGATCGAGGACGCTTCTAACCTTGCCCGACATTATGGGCGCGCCACGTGGGATAAGGACCATGTGCCGCCCGTGGTGAAAACACAAGTTCGTAACGCTTGCGTGCGGTATTTGAAACTGGTTGACGCGGTTCTGTTGTCGCGCGCGGCTGAGGAAACTGAACAGTACACGGATCTGCGTAAGAAAACGGGCACCGTGTTCTTTGACGATGATGAGATAGCGACGATTAAGGCTGCTGCTGGTGGTGATGGGAACTTCTACTCGCTTGATAGCTTCCAGTATTCGCCCTATGCCTCGTCCACGTTAGAGCGTTCAGATTACGTGCTGTTGCCTACTGGGCGTAAGCCTATGCGGTTGGGGTGGTCACCGTGGCCGTAGGCAGGTATCGGGAAAAGTATGGGCTGGTGTTCCCGCCTCGGATCGTGACTGATTCGCGTGGGAATAAGGCTCACACGCCTGATTTTGATAATCCTGATCGTGTTCGTATGAGCGTGCAGGGTTTGAGGTCTAACCGTACTGAGATTGCCGGGCAGTTAACTAATGAGGTTGTGCGCGCGCTTATTGACCCTGAGTACGACTTGAAGCCGTGGAGCGTTGTGGAGTTTGAGGGCCGTCAGTATGACTTGTCGGCTCCGCCGATGTTCCGTGAGGGGACTAGGCGCACTCGTCATTGGGTTGTTGAGTTGCGTGCGCGTCCACCGTCGCGCGCTGGGAGTGTGGTGTGAGATGGGTTTTGAGTTCACTGTTAGTTCTAAAGAGCTTGGCCGGATTATTGGCCGTATGGCTCCTGTTCAGGCTGAGCTTGGTGCTGCTGCCGCGTCTAGGGCTGCTGTGGCGCGCGGCGTGTTGAAGAAGCACCGCCGTCAGGGGCACTCGCGTATTACGCACACGCAAGGTTTGGTTGACCATTACGTGTGGCTGGACGATACGCGGGGGCTTGAAGCGGCTGCGGCTATCGAGTATGGGCGGAACATTTACCGCACTGAGGTGCTGAAAATGGCTAACGGGAAGGTTCGTAAGATCAGGGTTCCTACTGGTCGCAAGACTCGTCCTGTGCGCGCGTTGCGCACCGCGTTCAAATAGGGGGTGTGATCGCGTGTGAGTTTGCTTGACGAATTGCGCGAGAGCGCGTCTTTTTTGAGTGCGCTAGATTTCCTGCCTGACTTGTTGCGCGCGGAATTGCACGACGCTGTTGACGTGCGCACAAGGATTCAAGAGGAAGAACTCAAGGATACTCAGCCGACGGTGCTTCTTGTGGAGAGGACACCGGGGGGCGGCTGGTCGCCTGACGGCGGCGCTGTCGATGTGATTGATCTTGAGTTCCATTGTTTCGCGTCCGGTTTGGACGCTTCGAGTGTCGCGTTCTATCTCGGAATGAGTGTTAACCGCGCTATGCACCGGATTGCTCGACGCAAGACGATCATCGAGGACGGGATTAACATTACGGGTTTCCGCACGTGGGAGAGGCCGCGACGCAAGACTGACTGGGCTGACGCGGTAGGCCCTGTTCAGTATCAAGACTTGCCGCAAGGCACGGAACGTTTCTTGTTGACGGGCCGTATCGGAGTTCATTACAGAGTGAAGGGTGATTTCTAATGGCAATTATTGATTCTAAGAGCCTCGTTGTTGACGGTATGCACTTTTTTACCGCTGAGGTTGACACGGTTGTATCCGACGCTGATCTCAAGACGATTGCGAAAGGTGTCCAGACTGACGGCGCTATCACGCTGACGAAGTGGGAGGATCTGGGGCACACGTCTTTGGACGCGCCGCTCAAGCTGACCACTGAGGGTGGCGAAGTGACTACCCTCGGGTCGCTTCAGAACCACGCGCTGCGCACGCGCACGTCGGACAAGATCAGGTCGCTTGAGATTGATAGCGTCCAGTTCGATGAGGAAACTATCAAGATGTTCCTCGGCGCTAACACGCTGAAGGACGCTAATCTCCTGTGGGAGCAGACTAAGGCGACTCCTGTTCAGAAGGCGTTTCTTGGTGTCGCGGTTGATGGTGACGGCCTGTTCGTGATTCATGGCCCGAAGGTCGATATTACGGCTAATGGTGACTTGGATGCGTCGAACGCTGAGGAACTGGCTAAACTGCCGCTGAAGTTCACGTTCCTGAAGTCTGATAAGGCTAAGGGCGCGTTTGCTATCACGCCTGTCTTGTCGATCAAGGAACTTGCTGGCACAACGTCTGCGAGTTCTCACTGACGATAACGGTATTGGTTATCGTTATCTGCTACCATTCGAGTAGCACCTTATTGTCCTTGGGTGCTTTCGGGGAATGATGGTCGCATGTGAAGGGGTACGCGCGCTGTTTCATTGTCTGTCCCGCGCGTACCCCTTTCGTGTGCTTGTTTTGTTTATTCACCTTTGCGCGATTGCGCGCGTGCTTGAGAAGGAAACGTTATGGCTGACGACGCATTTGAGATTTCTGTTGATGACCTGATTCGTGACGCTCACGCTGAAGCTCCCGAAGTGAAGATCGGGGATGTTGTTCTGCGTAACTTCCTGCGCTTGTCTAATAGTGAGCGTAGCGAGTTTTCTGAGCTGCTTGACGCTGTGAGTGATGATGAGGGCGGTGCTGATGACGGTGGCAAGACAATTCAGATGGTTGCTGACCTGATTCGTCTCGCCTCCGACGATAAGACGGCTGCTGAAGAACTGATTAAGACGATTGGTGAGGACTTGTCTGTAGCGACGTATATTGCGAAGCTGTATTTCGATAAGTCCCAGCCGGGGGAAGCCAAGCCCTCGCAAGACTGATTGACAAGGCGGGGGCGGGTCTTGTTGCGGATCTGAGAATGTATTACGGGGTTGATCTCGTTGACTTTTTCCGCACGTTGTCCCCGTCCCCGCGTGTCATGCTCGCGTATGTGTATGCGTTGCCGTTGGGGTGCCGGACGCGGGCGCTGCTTGTGGGGACTGATGACGAGTTTGGCCGGTCGCGTGAGGTGATCGTGTGCGAGGACGTGTATGACGCGATTGTGCAGAACACGATTTTGACTACTATGCGCGAGTTGAAGCAGTTGCCGGAGTTTTATCCGCGTCCTAAGCGGCGGGATACGGTCCAGGGCGACGGGTCTTTGAGGGGTTTACATGCGTTGTTAAGCAAGTTGCAGTAGTTGTTGCGTTGTTTTCATGTGGGGCGGGGGCGTGCCTGGTTGTGGGCGCGTTCCTGTCCCTTTCTTTTGTGTGAGTGAGTGTGGTTCTTGTGCCTGCTGCTAGTAAGACTATTGGCCGTCTTGGTATTAAGGTGTGGCCTGACGCGCGCTTGTTTCGTGGCGAGTTGCGCGCAAAGATGCGTGAGGTTGAGTCCCGTCAGAACCCGGTGAGTGTGGGTGTGCGCGCGGCGGCTAACGAGTTGGCGCGTGACGTGAAGCGTGAGATTCGACTTGCTCAGGCTCAGGCGCAAGACATTCATGTTGGTATTGATGTTGACGATTTGAAAGCTCAAGCGGCTGTTATGCGCGAGTCGCTTGAGGACGCTGGCAACATTGCTATGCGCCGTAACCGTGAGGCGGCTAACGAGTGGTGGCGCGAGTTTAAGAACTTGAACGGTAAGGACGGGTTCACTGCTAAGCAACTGTTCCAGTTCAAGGATCATGAGTTGCGTGCGGCTGCGCGTAAACTGCGCGAACAGTCTAAATTGTTGCGTCGCGCTATCCCGTTCAAGGTGGAGCCGGACGAGGCTAGTTTGGAAAAGACGCGCTCACTGTTTGATGGGTTGTTTGAGCGCGAGTACACGGGCAAGGTGAAGTTCTCGCTTGAGGAGAGCCGGTCTTGGCCGCGCATGGTGAAGGACATGGAGCGCGAGTTCCAGAAGCATTCGAACTATAAGTTCACGGTGGAGCCTGACCGTGACGCGACGAGTGGCGCGTTGAACGCGGCTATTGACACGATTAACGCGGAGCTGCGGAAACGTTTACGCGATGTTGAGAGCTATTCGATTAGGCTGAAGCCCGATTTTGACGAGAACGAGCTTGAGTCGTTTAGGCGTAGGTTTACTCGGACTGTGCGTGAGCGCATGTGGGCTGACTTGTCGGTGAAGATTAAGGCTGACACGTCGCTTGAGGACGGGAGCGTTGACCGGGCTTTCGGGGAGATTCAGAATGAGTTGCGTCGGCGCGCTATGCGTCAAGAGTTGGGTGTCGATCTCAAGATTCACCCTGACATGAGTGACCACGAGTTGCGGGCGGCTGCGCGTAAGCTGAAACGGTTTAAGGAGAAGTGGGACGATACGGAGCTTGAGTTCCAACTGTCCCTTGACCATTCGTCGCGGTATGTGGCTGGTGCGCGTCTCGCGTTTCTTGCGCGTGACCGTTGGGTGAAGCTGAAGCCGTTTGTTGATAGTAAGACGTTCCTCGCTGCTCAACAGACGCTTGCCGCGTTGTCCGGTTACCGTTTGGCGCGCGATTTGACTACGCGCCTGTGGGACATGGTGAAGAACTTGGATAAGGCTGTGCCCTTGTTCGGCGCTATTTCCTCGGGTCTTGCTGCTGCGGCTGCGGGCGCTACGCAACTGGTGAAGCACTTGTTCACGGTTGGCGGCAGTCTGGGCCATATTGTGCAGATGGTGGGGCTGGTTGGCCCCGGTTTCGCTGTGGCTGGCGGCATGATGGTGGCGTCGTTCCTTGTGCCGTTGTTGAAGATCAAGGAGCATGTCGCGTCGTTTGACGAGGACATTAAGGGCTTGTCTAAGGGCATGGCTGACGCTTTCTGGGGCGTTGGTTTGAAGCCGTTTGAGCGCGCGTGGGGCGTACTGTACCCTGAGTTCCGCTCGAATATGGAGAAGCTGTCTGCTGCTGCTGGTTGGCATTTTGGGCGTGTGGCTGAGAGTTTTGCTGCGATTGTTCGCCCGTCACTGTCCCGCATGTTTGGGTATGCGGCTGATGGTTTGAACGAGTTGACGAAGCACACGGACGCTTTCGCTACTGTGGTGGACATTTTGGGTAGGCATGGTGCTCAAGGGTTCCAGCGCGCGTTGGGGTGGCTTGGCCGCATGACTGATAGGTGGGCTGAGTGGCTGAGCACGGCTGAACGTACTGGCCGTTTGCAGTCGATGATTGACCGGGGCATTAAGGCTTTGGGTGATTTGGGTCGTGCGACTAAGGCGTTTGGCCAGACGTTGGGCGGCGTGTACGAGGTTGCGCGCAATTATGGTGGCGCTCACCTTGAGCAGTTGGCTGACGGGTTGGAACGTTGGGCTGAGGTTACTCACAGTGCGGGGTTCCAGCAGGGGTTGAGCCGCGTGTTTGACGGTATGGGCGCTGCGTGGGAGAACTTTAAGTCGATGAGCGCTGCGTCTATACGCGACATGCTTAATTCGTGGTCGAGCATGATTGCGCGTAGTGGACCGCTTATGGGGCGTGCTGCGGGACGCATGTTGAGTGGTGTTGCTACCGCGCTGTCTGGGTCGAAGCTGAATAACGGGTTTTATGCGTTTTTCAAGGGCCTTGATGACGGGTTAGCTAAGTTGCAGGGCGTGTGGCCTAAAGTGTCTGCCGGGTTAGGCGCGTTGTTGAAGTTCATGGGCGCTTTGGGTAGGGGTTTTTCGCCTGTTGTCGGGAGCGTGTTAGAAACGTTGGCGCGCACGGCGGAGCGTCTTGTTGACCCGTTGAGCCGGATTGTTGAGCGTATCGGCCCGCGTTTTGCGAGCACGTTCAGCACGCTTGGTAATGTTGCGTCGCGGTTCTTGCAGGTGTTGGCTAACTTGCTGGACGTTGTGACGCGCATTCCGGGCAGTGTTGAGCTTGTTGTTGTGGCGTTCGCCGGGTTCAAGGTGTTGACTGGTGTTTCCGCGTTGGTGCGTGGTGTTGGAGCGGCGTTCACGGCGGCTGTGCAGGGCGTGGCTGCTTGGGGCGCTGCGATTACTGCGCTGCGTGGCGGTAAGGGGCTTACGGCTGCTGTTGACGCTGCTGTTGCTGCCCAAGCTGGGATTACTGGGTTGTCGGGCGCTATGAATGTCGCGTCGGGCGCGGTGCGCGGGTTTGCTGCGTCGCTGAAAGTGTTGCAGTCTGCGTCGAAGATCGGCCTGATTATTGCCGGTCTGACCGCTGTGTTCAGCATGGCTAAGAACAGTGTTGAGAGCGCTGTGGCTGAGTTGCAGAAGCCGATGGACGCTGCGTGGGATTCGCTGGTGGCGGGCGCGAAGGACGGTGTGAGGCGTGTTCAAGCTGAGCTTGCGAAGCTGAATGAGAAGTCGCCTTTTGTGGCCAGTGGGAAGAACGTGGGTCAAGAAGCGTTGTCTTATTTGAACTCGCGTGGCCCCTCGCGCTTGGGCAGGTTCATTTGGTATTCCGACGAGACGCGCGCTGCTGCTAATTCGTTGAATGACGCGATGAGGAAGATCGGTGAGAACGCCTCGTCAATGGGGGAGGAAGCGTTTAACGCTTTCCAGCAAATTGCTGATGGGCTTTCTGCTGCTGGTAATGGTTCTGCTGCGATTAGTGAACAGTTCAATCGGCAGTTGCAGAGCACTGAGGGGCTTGAAGCTGGTCTTGCCGGTGTTGCGTCTGAGCTTGGTCTTGCCACTGATCGGCAGTCGTTGTTGAAGTACATGACTGATTCGGCTGCGTTGAGTCAGGACTTGTACACGGCGAAGTTGGCTGAGGCTAACGAAGCGAGTACGCGGTTCAGTGAGACGCAACGCGCGCTCACGTCCTACATGGATAGCCAGGTCGCGGCGTTCGGTTTGACGGCTGACAGTGCGGGTAGCGTGGTGAACGCTATGAACAATCTTGCCCCGTCCATTCTGAACGTGGGTGACGCGGTTGTTGACGCTAACGGTAACGCCGTTCAGTCGTTGAGCGAGTTCACTGAAGGGCTGAAGTCGCAGGTGGACGCTTTCACGCAACTGGGTAACAACATGACTGACCTTGTTGCTGCTGGTTTGCCCGCGCAGTTCCTTGAACAGTTGGCTCAACTCCCGCAGGGCG
The DNA here is from genome assembly GCF_001814535.1 of Actinomyces sp. HMSC065F12. Taxonomy (NCBI): domain Bacteria; kingdom Bacillati; phylum Actinomycetota; class Actinomycetes; order Actinomycetales; family Actinomycetaceae; genus Actinomyces; species Actinomyces sp. HMSC065F12. The sequence goes on along the minus strand of NZ_KV816962.1, from coordinate 4,497 downwards.
CTGACGTTATGCAAATGGCTGTGGACGCTATGCGTAGCGGCACGGATGACGGTAAGCGTCAGTTCGACGAGTTGTCTAACGCGGCGCAGTCGTTTATTGACGCGCAGAACGGTATGGGCGCGTCCACTGAGTCGGTGTTTGCGCGCATGTCTGCCGCGTACACTAACGGGTTCACTGGGTTGAAACAGTCGATTGCTGACGCTATTCCCGACGTGAATAACCGTATGAGCGTGCTAGGTGCGGAAACGCCGAAGGCTCTCGCTGACGCTTTGCAAGCGAACGGCTACATGGTGACTGACGCGGGCGGCAAACTTGTTCTCGACTTGGGCAACGGTATGGCCGTCGAGTTGGCTAACCAAAAGTCCAACATCTCGAACAGTGTCACAGACTTGTTGAACGGGCAGTCTCTCATTTTGAGCAACATTGCGAACAGTAACGGTGTTCACACTGGTGTCGAATTGGCGCAGGGCATGAGTACCGGACTGTTGAGTGCTGGCGGTGCTGGCGGGAGCGTGGTGAGCGCGGCTCAAGACGTTGTGAGCCAAGTGAACACGGCGCTGGTGAGCGCAGACTTGTCGGGCGCTACTGAGGTTGGGCGGCGACTGGTGAACTACGTCGCGCAAGGCGTGAGCGAAGCAAGCCTTGACGTGTCGGGCACGATGGACGGCGTTATGCAGACGCTTGTCGCTGAGGGTGTACAGTCGGCGCGCAGTTTCACTACTGTTGGCCGTCAGATTGTTACTGAGATCGGTAACGGTGTTGGCGAGTCCGGGCCGATTAGTACGAGTATCCGGGCGCGGATTACTGCTGCGAGTAGCGCGTGCGAGTCTGCGGCGAGCGGGTTCACGTCTGTTGGCGGGGCGATTGTTCGCAATTTGAACTCGGGCGTGACGAACGCGAGCGGGTCTGTGAGCACGACGGTTACGCAGGCTATTAATTCTGCGCGTAATGGTGCGATTAGTGGTGCGAGCGTGTTCATGGAGGTTGGTCGCCACGTTGTTGCCCGTATGCGTGACGGTGTTACTGCGAGTGTTGGCGTGCTGGTTGCTGGTTTGAATGGTGTTATCACTGTGGCCGCGTTTAGTGCGACAACCCGAGCATACGTGTTTGTGAATGTGGGCAGACTGTTTGTTGTCCAGTTGGCGAGCGGCGTGTGGGCTGGTAGTCGCGCATTGTCGGGGGCGATGTCTGGTGTTGTGAGTGCTGCGAGGGGCGCTGCGTATGCGGCGGCGGGCGGCACGTACAGTATCGGCCTGATGATTAGTTACGGTATTGCTGGTGGTATTCGTGCTGGGAGTGGCGCTGTGACGGCTGCTGCTGCGAGCGTGGTCCGTTCGGCGGTTGCTGCTGCGCGCGCGGCTGGTGATATTCATTCGCCGTCCCGTAAGGGTATGGAGATTGGCGCGTTCTTGTCTGAAGGCATGGCTCTTGGTATTGAAAGCGGCGTGGAGCGTGCGGCTGCTGCTGCGCGGCTGGTGATGGTCGCGTCTTTGGCTGCTGCGCGTCAGGCGAGTATTGACGCTGAGCGGTTGAATGGTGGGCTTGTTGGCGAGTTGACGAGCGGGGAGCGCAGGGCGCGTATTGCTCACGATGTGAGTGATGAAGTGTTTGGTGATGTTCTTGTTCGTGTTGATCCGAAGTCGTTGAGTGGGGCGAGTGTGAACATGATTGTTGACGGTCGCACGGTTGAGGGCTATTTCGGTGAGGTTGCTGACGAGCGGATTGTTGCCGCGTCTCGCTTGTGAGTGGGGCGCGTGCGGTTGGCTCACGCTGCGGCGTGGGGTGAATAAACATGTGGGGAGGGTGGCCGCTGTTGGCGGCTGCCCTTCCCGTGTTTTTAGAGTGTTGAGGGGTGCTTGCTGTGGGTGTGCGTGTCGTGTCTGACCGTCGTAATGGTGTGCTGCGTTTCATTCTTGATGGGAGTGGATCGTTGTGGCAGGGGGAGCGTGTCGTTGCTGTGTGTGAGGGCGGCTCACTGATGTGTAGTGACCCGCTTGCGCCTATGGGCGTGGAGCTTACGTATTCGTTTAACGGTGAGACTGTGCGCGCGTCGCGTGAGTGTCCTACTGGGCCGCATGGTGGTGTTGTGAGTGACACGGCTGGTAGGACTGTGCCCGTGGACTTGTGGGAGGACACGGGCGAGGAGGAAACACTGTCGAACAGTGTGAGCCTGTTTAATAATCGTGTTGCCCGGTTCGACTACCCGAAGATTGAGGGCAAGACGCGGTTGTGGTTGTTTTCGCCTGACCGTGTGCGCGAGCTGCATGAGGTGGTTGAGGCGCAGAGTGTTCTGCTGCTGGTTCCGGGTTGTTTGCCTATGGGTGCGCGCGGGGCGCGTTGCGTGTTTGTGAAGCGGGCTGACTGGACGCGCACGAGTGTGGACGGTGAGACGCGGGTTGACGTGTCGTGGCAGTTGGTTGACCCGTCCGGGTTTGTTGAGGCTGTGACGCGCGGTGGTCGTGGCGCGGTTGGCGTGACGTGGGGTGAGTGGGAGCGTTTGGGGACTGGTTGGCAACCGTGGAGTGCGACGCTGGTTGCCCGTAAGGTCGCGGAGGTGGAGCGGTGAGGACTGGGGCTGATGTGTACGTGTTGACGCGCGCTGATCGCGTGTTTGCGCGCGTGAATAGTATGCGTGGCGGCACTGTGTTAGCTACTGACATTCCAGTGTCGGGTCTTGTTGTTGAAGCGAGTGTTGATCGTGATGTGCCTGAGCGTGTGGAGTTTGTCGCGCCACTGGAGTTCGTGCCGGACAGTCCTTATGCGCCGTTGAATAATTACGGTCAGCGCGTGCAGGTTGTGGCTGTGGTGAGCGCTGGCGGCGTGGAGTATGAGACTGAGATCGGCTGGTTCGTGTTGACTGACCCGTTTGAGGAACGCAAAGAGGGCGTGCGCGTGACGGGCATGGGGTTGTTGCAGGTGCTTGATGACGCGCCGTTGTCGTTCCCGTTGTCGCCTAACCGTGGGGAGCGGTTGTGGGACGCGGTGAAGCGGTTGTCACCGTTTATTCCTAGCGTGTTGGAGGACGAGTCGGATAACCCTGTTGTGAGTGTGGATACTCAATGGGGGGTGTCGCGTAGCGCGAGTTTGCGCGAGTTGTGCGCGGCTTATGGGTTTGATTACGCGGTTCGTCCTGACGGCTATTTGCACGTGTGGCGCAGGAGGACGGCGGGTAGCCCGGACGCTTTCTATTCGGGGCGTGACTTGTTGGTGGAGTCGCCGCGCCGGGGCGTGGAGCGTCGCCCTAATCGTTGGGTTGTGGTGTCGCAGAAGGACGGGAAGGACGGGCACCGTTGGGTCAGTGAGGTGAGTGATGTTGCGCCGCCGTATGACGTGGCTGGCTATGGGCTGGTGGTTGATCGGCGTGAGTTGAGTGACGCTAAGACGTTCGGGGACGTGCAGGCTGCTGCTGACCGGAATATGCGTAATGGTGTGAGCGTGGCGAGTGCGCGGCGTTTTGAGATTGTGTGCGACCCGCGTATTGAGGTGGGTGACGTGGTGAGTGTTGAGACGTTGCAGGGCGAGACGGTGGTGGGCAGGGTGCGCGCGTATTCCATGCCTATTAGTGAGCCGGGTAAGACGATGAGGGTTGACGTGGAGGTGTTGGCGTGGTGACGGGTAAGAGCTTGTGGCTTGATTTGCCTGAGCGTCGCCGTGGCGATTTGACTGCGTTGCGGCCTGACATGTGGCTGTGGGGTACTGTTGTCGCGTTTGAGGATAACGGTTTTGTCCGGGTGCGTGTTGATGGTGCGCCGGAGGGTGAGAGTGTTGTTGCGCCGTGCGAGAGTGGTATTAGCGCGGTTGGTGCGCGTGCGCGTTTGTTGCGTGATTCGTCTGGCCGCGTGATTCAAGTGTGCGCGCCTGACGCGGTTCCTGATGGGTCTAGCGTGGTGCCGGTTGGTGCGACTGGGCGCGTGGCGTGGGAAGCTCAACAAGCGGCTTATGGTGTGAAAGAGACTGTTGAGGAGACGCGCGCGAAGATTACTGCTGCCGAAGCGAGTATTAGTGCTGCTGAGAAGAAGGCAGAGGACGCGCGGGCGGCGGTTGAGTCGGCGAGTGCTGCGGCTAATTACGCGGCGTTTCAGGTCGAAGAAATCAATGGCACGGTTAAAGAACTCGGCACGGGTGTGGAGAAGGCATGGACCAAGGCGGACGAAGCTGGTAGGTACGCTGACGAGGCGAGAAAGACTGCTGCTGCCGTGTCCAGCAAGGTGGATACGGTTAGCCAGAACGCTGAAGCTGCGAAGAAAACGGCTGAGGAAGCGAAAAGCGCTGCTGTTACTGCCCAGAATACGGCTGACGAGAAGAACACTATTTACCGGTCTGCCAGCGCGCCTGACCGTGACGGTAAGACGATGGGTGACGTGTGGTGGCAGGTTGCCGATGGAGTGATTGCCGGGCAGTGGGTGTGGGACGGCGCTCAGTGGGCGAAAAGCCCTGTGGGCAGTGAGGTTGTCGCGTCACTGACGGCTGACAAGCTGCGCGCGGCTACGGGCAGTT
>NZ_KV816961.1:0-14131 GCF_001814535.1 Actinomyces sp. HMSC065F12 | reverse complement strand
CGGGGCTCGAACCCGGGACAAACGGATTATGAGTTTGTTCGTGTACCCTTGACGTAAGGGCACAAATGGCGGAATATCAACGATTTACGCATTGCAGCGTGCGTGTACGTAGCGTAGGTTAGTGTCTAGTTAGTGTCTAGTTAGTGTCTAGTGAACGGTGGCTGGAAATGGCGCGCAGGGAACGCGGAACAGGCGGCTTGTCATTCGATAAACGCAATGGCGTATGGGTGGGCAGCGTGAGACTCAATTCGTACACTCCTAGCGGGCGGCAGCGCGTGCGTAAAGTGTCAGCGAAAGACAAGGGGGTCGCGCGCGCTAAACTCACTGCCCTACGGCGCGAAGTGGAAGCAGCTAACGGCGATCTGCCCACAACAACACCAACTGTGGGCGAGTGGCTTGAAACGTGGCTTGAGAACTACGCGCGCACGGAAACAAAGCCGAGCACGTTCAAAGGTTACGTCGGCTCAACTGAACGCTACTTGAAACCCACTCTAGGGCGCGTGCGGCTCGACAAGCTTAGGCCGTCGAACGTCAAGGCTATGCACCGTCGCATGATGGAGCCGGAACCGTCGGGACTAGGCTTATCCCCCACGACGGCAACACAGGCGCACGCGATATTGTCACGCGCGCTCACAGTGGCGATACGCGAAGGGCTAACCACTCACAACGCGGCGCGGGACGCGGGAAGGCCGCGCAAAAAGTGGGTTGAGCAGGACTTTCTCACGGCAGACGAAGCGCGCCACTTCCTACAGTTTCACGCGAAGCGTCCCTACGTGGCGCGCTACGCGCTAGGGCTTATTACGGGCGCGCGGCAAGGCGAGTGCCTAGGGTTGCAGTGCGAGGATGTCACCATTCACAGAGACAACGCGGGGCGCGTCACGGGCGGCGTTGTACTGTTCGAGTGGGGCTTGCAGCGCGTCCCGTATGAACATGGGTGCCCGGCATGGGCAAAGTGCGGTAAGAAGTTTGCGAAGCAGTGCCCACAACGGCGCGTGTATATCCCGGCAGATCAAGAACATGTGCATGTGGCGGGCAACTTGTATTTACTACGTCCCAAAACAGCTATGTCATATCGCGAGGTCGCGATTCCCGCGTTGCTTGCCGAAGTGTTAAGCCGCGTCAAACTTTCACGCGATAACGGATTCATGTTTACGCGCGCAATGATCGGTCGAGAACCGGAGGACTTGCCGGTAGATTCACGCATGGACTACGGGACGTGGAAACAGTGGCTCAAGGAGGCCGGGTTGCCCGATGTGCGTGTCCATTCCATGAGGCACACGACGGCAACACTGTTAGCCGGTATGACCGATGACAGTACGCGCATGAGTATTCTCGGACACACGAACGCGGCAACCACTAGGGGCTATACGCATAGGGACTTGAGCCTACAGGCGCGCGCTATGCAGCAGTTAGGGAATACGCTGGACTGGACGAGCGGGGACGCGGAATTGTAAGCCGTCCACGTATGCGCGCACTAGCCACGCGGGTAAACCTAGTTCGTCAGCGATCATGGTCGTGTCCCCACCATAAATAGCCTCAAGTCTCGCGTATTCCTTATCGCTGATGAAGGCCCGGGCGATTCGGTGGTCGATTGCTTGCTCAACGTGGTCTGGTTGCGCGCAATTGTCGCCACGGTAGGCGTGAGCGAGTTCGTGAGCGAGTACCGGCGCAGCGTGCGTGTCTGTGAGCGCGGAATGTATCCAGATGGTGTGCGCGTCGTGATCGTATAGTCCGAGATCGTTCATGTGCGCGCGTTTCACAGTGATTTTGAGTGCGGCAGCGTCCTTGAGCAGTTGATCGTAGGAAGGTCTGGTCATGTGGGCATGGTAGGAGGGGGCGTGTGCATTTGCGTCCCCCCCCTACGGGTTAGAGTGCGTCGCCGGGATTGTGTTTAGCGGCCTTACGCTCTGTTTGTTCGGGGGTGTCACCGTACACCTCGAACGGGGGCCGCTCACTGTCAAAGTCTGTGAGGGGCTTGTCGTAGTCACTTGTCGCGGTGCCGTCTTGCAAGCGTCGCCACAGTTCGGCTATTAGTTCTTGGTCTGTAGCGTCCCGCAGTGCGGCGAGACGTGGGTTCCGGCTAATGTCCCGTTCGGTGATTAGTCCCGTCGTGGCTAGGGCTTTTAGAACGTCTTTACCGTATGCCCTAGCGATAGGCACCACGAGTTCCGGTGTGAGTGATCGTTTCTCTAGTCGCCGGTAGAGACTTCCTTGAGGAACGCCGGATTTTGTGGCGACACCGTTAACAGTGTCAGTGCCGACCGTTTGTTTGTACCACTGTATTGAGTCCATGTGTCAACCATACCACAGTTCCTCATATTGAGGAATAGTTTGTGCCAAACGTGTTGACACTGTTCCTCAAGTTGTGTAAGAATGTTTACCACAACGAGAAAGGAGATGGCATGGGAGCAGTGAACACCGTTCTATCTGACGAGTTCAAACGGCGAGCAAGCCAAACAGAACTCACTGACGCGGGTATCGCCAAAGCTATCGGCGTTTCACGACAGTTCTACAGCGACATCAAACAAGGAAAGAAACAGGTCACGACACGATTCCTTATAGGGGCTATCGAAGCGGGACTAGCAGACACGGCCAACGACGTTATCTCAATCGAACGAACACCGACTGAGGACCAGGCCGCATCATGACACCATTCACCGCATACCCCTACTGGGTGGACACGAAGAAACTACAGCCCATATTCGGGCTGAGCCGTGACCGCGTGAACCAGATGATATGGCAAGGAGCGCCGATACAGCGCCGGTACATCGGCATGAAGCCGCTATACAACGTGGACAGTATCAACACTGCCCTAGCGGAGTGGCCGCACAAGTTCCAAACGGCGCAACCAGTCACCGGACGGCCACTGTGGGTTACTCAAAAGACGCTTGAGCAGTTCTTTAGCGTAAGCCGGGCAACCCTACTGAAAGCGATTGAAAACGGCGCGCCTATCGTCCAGCAGGACGCAGTAGACCTCGATACACGGACGGGACGCGCACCCACGCCGCATTACGACGCGCGCAGCATCAGCGCGTGGCTCATGCAACTACCAGACCAACCAGCTAACGCACTGTAAAAGAAAGGACACGTCATGCAACAGGCAGGACACAAAACAGTCCCCATGCGCGGCCACGCACGGGGACTAGGCGGAGATACCAGCACAAAACAAGTATTCCTCACGGGAAAGTGTACCAGTTCCCGCGTGTGGCTACGTGTAGCGGCGGTCGCGCACCTCATTATCGCGCTCACCGTCCTCATGGCTCTCACACGCATGGACAACACGCAGGTGCAAGCGGCAGCGGCCTACATGTGGGCATTTCTCGCCGTCCTTCTCACGGTCGGGACATTCACCAGCGACAGTGAGGCGCAGTGATGGAAGCGGACACCAGTCTCTCGATCAAGGGTGACGGCGTAGCTATCGCGCCAGACATTTTCAGTAACGGCCTTGTCGTATGGGCAAGCCAGAGCGCCACTCTCCCCATGTGGGAAGTGATCGACATTCCACTAGCACCATCGCAAATGCTTGCCGTGGCCGCGTGGCTCACCGACATGGCAATGAAGCAAGAACAGGAAAAGAAATGAACGACGAAAGCTTTGAAAATCTTAAACAACTGTATGCAGGTGTACACGCGGTACGCAAAGACACGATAGACAAGCTATTCGACCTCTTAGGCGCTCACGTAGACAATGACGTGTTCTTGCAAAAGGCTATCGGTCCCGTCGCCTTGTTTGGCGTTGGAAGCGTGGAAGGCGCGTTAGCCACAGCAGAGAACACGATTATTGGCGCAGCCGCAGACCTATGCGGAGTTACGCCTGAACAGGAAGTTGAACTACTTAGAAATACAGTCAACGACGATTGCGACAACTAACGGTAATGGATATCAGTTTCAACATCACGATCCCGGACAACTTGCTACAACGGCGGGCGATTCTCGCTGACGAGTTCGACAAGTCCCGTCCGGCAACCCGTATCCAATTCGAGCAGCTATGCGAAGCGCAAGCCGACATCAGCGACATCGTGCAGGAAGCATGGCTAGACGCACTAGTAGAGGACGAACTGAAATGACACAGATTAATTGGCAGGAACCACCAACAGGCTACAAATACGACTGGGAGCCGTTTGCTGCGGCACTGAAAGCTCACCCCGGTAAGTGGGCACTTTTCGACAAGGAAGTGAACCCAAATACAGGGTGGCGCATACGCAAGGGGAAACACACCGCGTTTCAAGGTGGAACTTTTCAAGCCGTTACGCGCAAGGGCAAGAAACAGTACCTACTGTACGTGCGCTACATGGGCGAAGACGCGGGAGACGCGCAATGACTTTGCGTGTGTTTGAAGCGTTCGCCGGGATCGGCACGCAGCGCATGGCCCTCAAACGCGCTGGCATACCGCATGAGGTGGTCGCGATCAGCGAGATCGACAGGCACGCGATCGCAGCCTACACAGCGATCCACGGTGACACGATCAACCTAGGTGACATCCGGGAGATTACGAGCGAAGACGTACCGGATCACGACCTTTTCACCTACTCGTTCCCGTGCCAGGACATCTCCATCGCGGGCAAGAAACGTGGGTTCGCTGCTGGAAGCGGCACTCGCAGTAGTTTGCTGTGGGAATGTGACCGCATAATCAGGGATCGGCGTCCACGGTTCCTGCTGCTTGAGAACGTGAAATCGCTCGTCAACCGGCACAACCTCCCAGGATTCGAGGAATGGCTCTCGGTGCTGGAGGGATACGGCTACACGAACTACTGGAAAGTACTCAACGCTAAGAACTACGGAGTACCGCAAAACCGTGAGCGCGTGTTCTGCGTCAGTATTCACGGCGATCACAAGCCGTTCGAGTTCCCAGAGCCGGTGCCGCTCACTGTGCGCGCTATCGACCTACTTGAAGATGAGGTGAACGAGCGCTATTACCTGAGCGAGAAAATCGCGCGACGATTCACACTCACACCACGACTGGAAACAGAAATCAAAATCTACGGGCACGTGAAAACACGACCCGACACCAGCGGATACCGGTACCTGGTCTATGACCCGCGCGGGATCATGACCTGCCTGACTGGGACTGAATCGAAGTTCCCTAAACTCCTCGCAATCGGAGCAAGCCGGGGGCGCAACCCCGCTGACCCGTCCGACCGGACACCAGGTATGCCGACAGAGCAGCGGATTGAGATCAACCGGGACGGTGTGAGCAACACGCTCAGCACCGTGCAGAAAGACAACCTGGTGGTGGAAAGCGCGCACAGGATACGCATCCGGCATATCACGCCACGCGAAGCGTGGAAGCTCATGGGCATTAGCGACCAGGACTTCAACAAGGCCAGCGCGGTCACATCACAAACACAGCTCTACAAGATGGCTGGCAACGCGATAGCAGTCCCAGTCCTTGAAGCATTATTCACACGACTATTCAAAGGAGGCCACCAGTGAGTGATTACGAGGACGTGGACATTGACCGCACGACCATCATGAGTGACACGCAATCAGTACAAATCAGTGAACCGGACATGAACGAGCTGGAATGTATCGACCTTGTGCCGACCGTGGCTCAAGCAGTGCGAGCAGCAACCATCTTTGCGCGCGTCGCAGTCAAACAGGCCGGATACGAGCCAGACAAATACGCGACTATGGAAGTCATTTACGGGTACTTGCTCAGAGTGATACACGACCACCCGGAAATTGAGCAGGAACGAGAACTCGCATGACCACACAAACACACTATGCGGGCGGGATCGAGCCGGGTATTTACCCGGATATTCCCGACACGAAGTATCACGCGGCGAAAGACATTCTCTCATCGAGTGGCGCGCGCAGACTCATCACGAGTACGCCACGCAAGTTCTACGAGGAAATGACCACAGAAAGGCCGTACAACCCGGCGTTTGAGATCGGGCACGCGGCGCACACGCTCATGCTCACCGTGGGTGACCCGTTCGAGGTTGTTGACGCTGATTCGTGGCGCACGAAAGACGCTAAGGCGGCGCGGGACGCGGCGCTACAGGCCGGTAATACCCCGCTACTCGCTAAGGAGTATGCGCAAGTGCGGGCAATGGCTGACGCGATACTAGATCACCCGGTTACGGGGGAATTGTTCACGCGCAACGACACGACCAGTGAGCAGTCCTTGTACTGGAAGGACGAGCAGACGGGCGTGGCATGTAGGGCGCGACCCGACCTAGCAGTGAACGACTGGAGCTTGATCGTGGACTACAAGACCACGGTGAGCGCTGACCCTAGAGAGTTCGCTAAAAGTATCGCCAAGTATGGGTACCACCAGCAGCAAGCGTGGTACTGCGAAGCGGTAGAAACCTTGACCGGCATACGCCCGGAGTTCGTGTTCGTGTGCCAAGAGAAAACACCACCATACGAGGTGTCACTTATTCAACTGGACGCTGACGCGGTGCGTATTGGCGGGCGGCTGAACGAGGACGCGCGCAGTATTTACGCGGCGTGCATGGACAGTGGCGTGTGGCCGTCGTACCCGACCAGCGTGCAGGTAGTTGGCCTACCCGCGTGGGCACTCAAGCAAGCAGACCAAGAAACAGGAATAGAGGCACCATTCTAATGAGTGAAAGTCTAGCTATCAGAGACGAGCAAACAGAGTTCGACGAACGGCAACGCTCAGCGCTCACAGCGCTAGGCGTTGAGAACGCAACACCTAGCGACCTAGCGTTGTTCTTTCACCAAGCGCAACGCACGGGGCTTGACCCGTTCAGCAAGCAGATTTACATGATCGCGCGACGCACGTACAAAAACGGCGAGTGGGAAACGAAGCAGACCATTCAGGTTGGTATCGACGGGCTACGCCTAGTCGCACGCCGGGCCGCTAACCGCATGGGGCAAGCACTCAGTATCGGTAGTGCAGTCTGGATGGCGGAAAACGGTCAATGGTATGAAGCATGGCCGCGCACTTTAGGACTGCCGGTTGCCGCCAAAATACGAGTGACCGTCGGCCAAGGGGTGTTCGACGCGGTAGCCAACACCGCCGAATACATGCCGACACGCATGGACAAGAGCAGCGGGAAGATGAAACCTACTGGGCAGTGGGGGAAAATGCCCGCACTCATGATCGCGAAATGCGCGGAAGCCCTAGCGCTACGCAAAGCGTTCCCGATGGACTTGTCCGGCTTATACACGTTCGAGGAAATGGACCAAGCAGACGGTGATCGTGGAGCGTTCGAGCCACAGCAGGAGCCTGTGAGCGTAACTGTCCTCACGGGGAACAGTGAACCGGCACCACACGAAAAAGGTGAGCCGAACCGTATCAGCGCTACGCAGCTAGAGGAGATTAAGTTCCTCGCAGACGAACTGGGATTCACGCCAGAGCAGGTACTTGCAGGAGCACGGAAATACGGCGGAATACCAGACGGGCAGCCCGCACCGTGGACGCTGGACACCATGCCGTCCACCGTTGCAAACACGGTGATTGAACGGCTACGCGAAGTGCGCAACAAGTACGCGACAACAACAGGCAACACGGAGGACGAGCAATGAGCGAAATTAACGGAGTACACCCCTACGCGGATAAGTTCCCCATGCTACCGCAAGCCGAACTGGAAGAACTCGCACAGTCGATTCGTGAGAGCGGGTTGCGTCAGCCGATTGTGGTCACGGTGGACGGTCTGATTCTGGACGGTAGGAACCGTTTTCAAGCGTGCCGCATGGCTGGTGTTGAGCCTGAAAGCGTGGTGTATGAGGGCGCTGATCTTGCCGAGTACGTGTTGGACGCGAATATCACGCGCCGCAACATGACTACTGGTCAGCGTGCTATGGCAACAGCGTTGGTGCTGGAAGCAGACGGGCGGAGAACAAACGGCAGGTGGAAACGAGGCAGCATAGAGGGCGATATTTATAGATCTATAAATAACGACGAGGCGGGAACAACTCGCATACTACTGCATCATGCTGGTGTTGTTCTTGACTTCAAGCCTGACCTCGCAGCCCGCGTGATAGACGGCAGTCTTGCCCTCGACGCAGCCTACAAAGAAGCCAACGAGATCAAGCAGTCCGAAGAGCGCGACAAGATCATGGCGCGCGAACAGGCCAAACGTAAACGCGAAGAAGAAGCAGCCGAAGCCGAACACAACGCGCGCATCATCGCAGACCTGACGCAAGCGGGCTCCAAATATGTCGCCCTCATTGAGGACGGCACCATGACCCCGCGCGCAGCGTGGAGCGCACACCGTGAGGACACGCGCAAACAACGCGAACACCAAGAAAAACTCGCGCGCGGCTGGCGAGACACCAATAGGCACATCACAGAAGCCGTCAACATGCTACAAGGCGGCGCTGAGCAAGCCGAAATCTTCCTCAATGACTCGTACCTGCACGAAGCCGACACAGTGCCCGAACCTTTGCGCCTGACTATCAGTAACACGCAAACGGCTATCGACTTCCTGACCTACCTGAACGAAAGGCTCCCACGATGAACACTTACCTCAAAGATAGCGTTGTCAACCTATACGACAAGTACATGAACGAAGCGGGAGGCAAGCTCAAATATGAGGATGTGCGAGAAAAGCTCGTCCCCGAAGTAATGGCCGTACTCGAAGAACGAGAACGCAACGTTGAAACCGAAGCGCGCACACTCATCAAGGCAACCCTTGACTCCACGCGGCGTAACAGGTCAAACAATATGCGTAAGAGCCTAGAGGATATTCTCGACTACTTAGCAGACCCGGAGGAAGCGGCGCTCAGCGTGCAGCCGATCATGGAGTGCGCGTTCCCGCTGGGTGACGGGCAGGACATGACACTGCGGTACTGGAAGATTGAGGACTTCTTTGATTCCCGCGTGGTGCGCTACAGGGAAGCAGCAGCAGCCACCGAAGCAGCCAAGCAGTACGACGAGCAGGTGTCAGCGTTAGCGCAACTTATGCGCGCGCGGGGCGCTACAACTCTCGGTGACCTCGTGGGCGGTGACAGTAATGCCAACGCCTAACATTCTCCACAATGATTACACGGCTCCCGTGCGGGCGAACGACCCCGCCACGTCACAGGCGGCGGCGGACAGCGTGAAGGTCCGCGCCTCGTGGCTGGACGTGTGGGAAGCGCTCCTGCGGCGCGGCGCGTGTATAGCGCAAGACCTCGAAATTGACTTGCAGTTTAAGCAGTCGCCTCAGCGTGTGCGCACGGCGCTCAGTGAACTCGAAACAGAAGGAGCCGTCGAGTACCACGAGGGGGACGAACGTCTCACGAGGTCAGGACGCGCAGCCCGCGTCGTTCACGTGGTGCCCGATAACAAGCGCGCCGTGGAACTCACCCGCGCAATGGAGGCGCGAAAATGAACACTATAACCGATACCAGCCGCGACGGTAATAAAAAGCCCACCGAATTATTCACGCGCCTTATCCGCGTGGAATTACCGGCTGTTGATAAACCGTCTTACATTCTCACGAATGTCGCGGCGGGGGTCATGTTTAAACGTCTTTACGGTCAGGGATTACAGCGGCAGGAAATACTTAAAGCCGCATATTCAGGGGTATTTGGGAATGTGGTTACTTTCCGCGTGACATGCACGAGAGAGTTTGAGGGAGACGAACCGTGAGTAAATACCTCATTAGTTTCTTTGTGCCCGGCAAGCCCATCACGGAGGGGTCAACACGCTATCTAGGTGTGCGCGGCGGGAAGCCGATTATCACGCACGACAACCCGGAGTTGTCGGCGTGGCGGCAGAAGGTCGCTCAAGTGGCCGTACTGTACGCGCGGCAAGCAGGGTGGGAACTCCCGCTAGACGAACCCGTTTCCATTCGCGTCGCGTTCACGCTGAAACAGCCAAAACAGCCACGGTGGAGTGAGGCGGCAACCAAACCCGACCTCGACAAGCTACAGCGGGCAATAGGCGACGCGCTCGGCGCTAAAGGCAGTGTCCTACGCGAGGACTCACGCATATGCGAGTGGTGTGCCGTCAAACAGTACGGCAACAAGCCCGGCGTACACATCACAGTCAGCCGCCACTGGCTGAAAACAAAAAATCAACTCGAAGAAGCTGAGGGGAGGAAATAGCAATGGCGACCAGAAGACCAGGACCGTTCGCCCCACTCTCGTCCTACTACTACGATGACGCGGCGATCATGGAAGCAGGGGAAGCAGCAGAACTGTTATACGTGCGCATGTTGGCCTATGCGTCACGGCAATTAGAGTTCGAGGGCTTTATTCCTAAAGCGGTGATCGAAACACGACTAGGAGTGACGCCGATCACTGTATCTGGAAACTGTGTAAATTCCAGTAGCAATTTTGTGTCTGGAACTAGTGTGCAGGATCGCATCCGGAAACTGTGCGAGGTCGGATTAGTAGACGAAGTAGAGGGCGGATACGTCATTCGTTCGTGGCTCAAGTGGAACCGGTCAGCCGCAGAAATGGGCAAAGACAAGGCGAACGACCGCAAGCGCAAAACACCACTTGACCAGCGGGTATCTGGAAAAAGTGTAAATTCCAGTAGCAAAAATGCGTCTGGAAAAAGTGGTGTTTCCAGACGGAACGACCAGACCAGACCAGACCAGACCAATAACATCATGTCCGAAGTCGCTGAAGCGACCCCGGACCCGACGCCAAAGACGGTCGAACCCGAACGCGAAGACGTCACCCGGCTATGCGAACACCTCGCTGACCGGATCGAAGCCAACGGGTCAAAACGACCCACCATCACGAAAACGTGGCGCACCGCAGCCCGCCTCATGATCGACAAGGACGGGCACACCCCTGACCAGATTCACGCCGCGATCGACTGGGCGCAGGACAACGAGTTCTGGAGGGCGAACATCCTCAGCATGCCCAAGCTCAGGGACCAGTACGACCAGCTCAGGCTCCAAGCCCAACGCCAACCATCCGGCGGGTACAGGAACCAGAACCAGATCATGAGTGACATGCGATCGGCTAGCAGCGTGCAGCAGAGCGTTGTCGGTGGAAACGCTATGCGCCTCATCGCAGGAGGCACGCAATGATCACGCCAGCCGACGCGGCAGACGCAATCAACTACCTACTCGCAGCCGACGCACTGCACGTCGTGGACAACATGCACAACGTGTGGGCCGACTACATCAACGACCCTGCGGTAGGCGTGCCGGACGTGCAGCAGGCGGAACTGTTACCAGCCGCCCGGCGTGCCGTCAGAGACAAAGCCCAAGGCGAATACTCAAAACGTGACGCGCTCGCACTGTTCGTCAAAGCTCTCAAAGCCAACCGGCGAGACAGGGTGGACGCAGAACAACAAGCCCACGGCCATCTCATACCCGAGGGGCTAGGCGACAAGCCAGAACTGGAAGCCCGGTGGAAACAACACGCAATGAGGCTTGTCAGTGCCGGGACGCCAAGAGGCGAAGCAGAACGAGCAGCATACGAAGCAATCGGAATGAACGCACCGCAACCCGAACAACTCGTGAGCAACCCGGACAAGGTACGCAACCTCATCGAGACGGCTAAGCGAAACATCTCCGTTAACAGGGCTAGCGCGCCGCCTGACAGGCAAACAGGCGGCAACAGTACCCACGTAAGGGACAGGGCGTAAAACACGCTCAGAAAGGATTACAGGAAGAATGCTGCACAACCTGAAAATCGACGAGAAGTGGTTCGAGCATATCTACTCGGGACAAAAAACCAGCGAACTCCGATTCAACGACCGCGACTACCAGACCGGTGACACCCTCTGTTTCCGGGTAATCGACAGTGGCGGGAACGAAATCATCAAGCCCGGCTCGCTGCCGACCTACGAGATCACGCACGTACTGAACTCCAGTCAATTCCCTCAAGGACTCCAGGACGGATATTGCATTCTCAGTATCCAGCCACTGAAATAAACACGAAAGGACTTACTAATGCCTACAGAACAATCGAAAATGACCCGCGCACTCAACCTCACAAACGCGATTATTAAAATCCTCAAGGAAAGCGGGAACGAGCAGAAGAAAAACGCGCTAGAAACGGCACTACAATTAAAAGTAGAACTCGCCACGATAAACAATTAAGCCCCCGCGCGATAAACACGACACGGTTGGACTTAATTACTCGACGAACGCAAAACATAAACCAGCAAACAAGGAGACAACAATGAACTTCAGGAAAAACTGTGACGCCGACAATCTGACAATGGCCGCGCTCAGACTTGTCTGTGAACTGGGAAAGGAAGCAGGGGACGCACAGGAAGCGCAGTTGGCCGTTCTGTTCCACCACGCCGCATACCACCTATGGGTCGCAAACATGCGCCTAATCGAAGCGGAACAGCAGGAAAACGAGAAGCAGGAAGGTGAGGAAACAGAGCAAGCACCCGCGAGCACGCCCGAACAATTCCAAGAGTTCTACAACAAGTTAGGCGGGAGCGGCAACGTCTTTCACGCCGCTTATGACGTGTTATCCGTGCTGAGACTTGAGTGTGACCCAAGACTCCACGACAGATACGACGTATTTGCGCGCGCCCTAGCCGAGGCGTATGAACAGTACGAAGAACTCGTAAGCGGCGTGCTTGAACTGTTACTCGCCAACCCTGAACTGTACCCGAAGGAAGCGGCAACTCTCAAAGAGTCCGGTGTCTCGTCGTGGAAATCTATAGCCCGCGTGCAGAGTGACCTTGACAAGTGGGCGTTCAAAGCCCGCGTGCAAAACGACACGAACAGCGAGGAGACAAGCAAATGAGATTCTTTTACGACACAGAGTTCCTAGAAAAGGACGGGCACATCTTCCCGATCAGTATCGGCATAGTCGCAGACGAGCCGAACAGCATGGGTGACTTCGCCTATTACGCGGTCATTGAGGACGCGCAGTGGGAAATAATCATCAAGGACGAGTGGATACGCGAAAACGTTATCCCCAACCTAGGAGAGAGCACCACGCTCAAACCCCGGCGACAGGTCGGGGCTGAACTCATGGCTTTTGTCGCCAGCTACGGCGGCAAACGGGAAGATCACGAACTGTGGGCGTATTACGCGGCATACGATCACGTGGTGCTATCGCAAATCTACGGGCGGATGATCGACATTCCCGAACCCGTCCCCATGCACACGAACGACATCATGACCATAGCTAACGTGCTTGGCCTACCCGATCCGAAACTGGACACTAGCAGTCACAACGCGCTTATAGACGCTGAACAAGTGTGCGACGCATATCGAAACCTCACAGCCAAATCGCGGAAAGGGCAGGACAAATGAGTGAGCTTGTTTTCAGTGAGGAAGCGCGCGTCCCGCTCCCCACGTGGGACAGTCTCGACATTCCGCAAGCCGCAGACGGGAACTATTACGTGTGGGACCAGTACGGCGCGAAATACAAGGTCACCAGCACCCCAAACATCATGAGATTCACAGAACTCCACGACGGGCAAGACCCGCTGGATTTCTCACTTGGGGCGCTCATTGATGACGGCACCGTTCTCTACACGAAGCCGCCCGCACGCAAGCAAACCCGCGTAGGCGACACGCTCAAAACCACTGAGGACTTCCAGACAGCGCCCATCGGCACAGTCATCATCAACCCGCAAGGCTACGTATGGCAGAAAGGTAGCTACGGGTGGGACACATGCACCCACAGGTTCGCCGGGCTACACGGAGACGAGGACTTCACCGACCCCGAACAAATCGACAAGTACAAATACCCCGGCGTCCCACCGTGGACAGTCATCCACGCAGGAAAAACCGAAAACTACGAACAGGAGAAAACCGAATGATCGGAGACAACGAGAAGAAACACTTAGATGCCAGCAGCAACTCGTACAAGCATCTAGTCGAAGCGCGGAAAATACTCGCACTCAACATCCCGCGCGACGACGCGGAGCTGCAAACGATATATAGGAACGCGATTGCCTACATCTGGGCAGCAGAAAACGAAACAGGAAAAATAATCAACCTCATCGGGCGTCGGCAGGCAGAGGAGGCCGAAAAGTGAACTATCAGATCGACCTCGTGCTACAGAAAATGGCGACTGTCGAAGCAGCCGTCAAAAACCTACGTGAAACACTCGACGAATACGCGCTCATTCCTATACCCGCCCTTGAGTGGCCGGACGATCCCACTAAGACCTACTTGGTGGAAGCCACGCAGTACGGCCTCCCCGTGCGCGACATCATGCGATGGGACGAAGAAAAAGAACGCCTATGTTCAACAATCACGCGCACCGAACTCGACCCGCACTCAGAACACGACTAC
>NZ_KV816960.1:0-452 GCF_001814535.1 Actinomyces sp. HMSC065F12 | reverse complement strand
CCGGTTGGTGGGTTTCGTGTACCGGGCTGGCAGGTGCGCTGCAAGATCGGCACCGGCACAGCCGGCGCCACACCAGCAGACAAATGCACCCCACCACCAACAGAAAAACCTGAAGGAAAAGGACCAGACCAGCCCGCCACTCCGTCAACCGACACCATCGTGCGCACAGCCCTGAACACCATCACCCTACGCGGCGCAGGCCTGACCATCCAACCACACCAACACGCCTTCACCGAAGTACCCTCCAACATCTACGCCGCCACCCCCACCCAAACCCACACCCTCACCGTCTTCAACCACACCGTCACCCTCACCCTTCACGCCTCCACCTACACATTCGACTTCAACGACCACACCCCACCACTGATCACCACCACCCCAGGAAACCCCTACCCCAACATGGTGCACACACACTCATGGCAAAACGAATCACCCCACCAAACCGTCACACT
>NZ_KV816959.1:0-429 GCF_001814535.1 Actinomyces sp. HMSC065F12 | reverse complement strand
GCTCTGGTGAACTAGCGGATTCTTCTCGCGCATCCAGATCAGCTGCAACCTGTTCTTCGTCAAACTCCAAGAACTCTTCAACGTCCATACCTTCCCCTGCGACTGGGGACGTTGGGGCAGGTTTGCTTGGCTGGTCCGTGCCAGTGAAGTCGAAAGCTACTTGATCGGCTGCACGGAAGTCACGCTTGGAGAATCCGGCACTGTTGAGCCCCGCAACGATCTGATTGAGCGTGGTCCCGAAATCGTTCGAGGAGGTCAACACGTAACTCATGTTCAACAACGTGTTCGGCTGCTTCCTGGCGTGGGGTTGGCGCAGAACACGGCCAAGGATCTGCTCAACATCGACCTGACTGGTCTTGTTCGCCAACGACGCCAAAATATAGGCGAAGGGGCAATCCCAGCCCTCCTTCAACGCGTTCACGGTGATGA
>NZ_KV816958.1:0-326 GCF_001814535.1 Actinomyces sp. HMSC065F12 | reverse complement strand
CGCCAGTACATGGACTGGTTCTTGCCTGCGTGGGAAGTCATCGCTGAAGACGACCGCTTCATCCTCGAAGGCTTCTTCCTCAGCGAGGGGACACAAGATGAGAAGGTATCGATGATCGCCGACCATTTCTACGTCGAGCGTGACACGGTCTATCGGCGCAAGAACCGGGCCCTCGACAGGTTCGCCACCGCCTTATATGGACAGCTCTAGCGTTAGCCGGTATCCGAAACATGCGATAGAAAACCGCATATCGGTGTGAGAACATGTAAGTGGTTGAAAACTAGGAGAAGCCCCAAGAACCCACACGGGAACTTGGGGCTTCACCA
>NZ_KV816957.1:0-424 GCF_001814535.1 Actinomyces sp. HMSC065F12 | reverse complement strand
TTCGTTGTCGAGGAATAACGTGTGTGAGGAAGGTGTAAGGCTGTGTCGTTGATGAGTCTTGACGAGCCGTTTTTCGAAGAGCTGAGGCTGCTGGCGGAATGTCGTAATGCTCTTTTTATGCGCAATATTCACCATCCTCGTTCGATCAGTATCAGTCATGCTGGTGATCCGATTTACCACTTGGCTCAGCTTGAGGATGGGCAGTTCGCATATGGAGGCAGCTCGCGAAACGGGGATATTCAATTTACGTTCTTTTCCCCGGATCTTGACCTGGTGACGCGCTGGTTCATCTACCAGGCGGGCGAATCATTCCGCTGGGCGCAGCGCGGCTACGCGTCCTTGTACTTTCCGTGTTATACCTATGAGCAGTGGTCCGGATATGAACTGGTGGAGGTAGAAAAGTACACGTACGCTCTTAAGACGC
>NZ_KV816956.1:0-1771 GCF_001814535.1 Actinomyces sp. HMSC065F12 | reverse complement strand
CAGCAGCCAGACGCAGGCAACAAACACTTCCAAAACACACAGGAATTGAAAGAAAACCCGACAATGTGTCTGCTCCGCCAACACTTGCAACCCCACAACGCGCCCCACCCCAAAAAGAGCAGAAACAAACGCACAAACAGGGCTCCCTAGAAAGGAGGTGATCCAGCCGCACCTTCCGGTACGCCTACCTTGTTACGACTTCGTCCCAATCGCCAATCCCACCGTCACCTGCTCCCCCCAAAAAGGTTAAGCCACAAGCTTCGGGTGTTACCAACTTTCGTGACGTGACGGGCGGTGTGTACAAGGCCCGAGAACGTATTCACCGCAGCGTAGCTGATCTGCGATTACTAGCGACTCCACCTTCACGAGGTCGAATTGCAGACCCCGATCCGAACTGAGACAAGCTTTAAAGGATTCGCTCCACCTCACAGCATCGCAACCCTCTGTACCTGCCATTGTAGCATGCGTGAAGCCCAAGACATAAGGGGCATGATGATTTGACGTCATCCCCACCTTCCTCCGAGTTAACCCCGGCAGTCCCCCACGAGTCCCCACCATAACGCGCTGGCAACATAGGGCAAGGGTTGCGCTCGTTGCGGGACTTAACCCAACATCTCACGACACGAGCTGACGACAACCATGCACCACCTGCACACCCCCAACCAAATGCACACCTATCTCTAGGCGCTCAGGGCGCATGTCAAGCCTTGGTAAGGTTCTTCGCGTTGCATCGAATTAATCCGCATGCTCCGCCGCTTGTGCGGGCCCCCGTCAATTCCTTTGAGTTTTAGCCTTGCGGCCGTACTCCCCAGGCGGGGCACTTAAAGCGTTAGCTACGGCGCAGAAACCAAGGGCGGCCCCCACACCTAGTGCCCAACGTTTACAGCATGGACTACCAGGGTATCTAATCCTGTTCGCTCCCCACGCTTTCGCTCCTCAGCGTCAGTAACGGCCCAGAGACCCGCCTTCGCCACCGGTGTTCCTCCTGATATCTGCGCATTCCACCGCTACACCAGGAATTCCAATCTCCCCTACCGCACTCAAGCCTGCCCGTACCCACCGCACACCCCCAGTTAAGCCAGAGGATTACACGACAGGCGCGACAAACCGCCTACAAGCCCTTTACGCCCAATAAATCCGGACAACGCTCGCGCCCTACGTATTACCGCGGCTGCTGGCACGTAGTTAGCCGGCGCTTCTTTACCCGCTACACTCACCACTACCCAAATAGCGGCTTGCACACGAGCGAAAGAGGTTCACAACCCGAAGGCCTCCATCCCTCACGCGGCGTCGCTGCATCAAGGTTCCCCCCATTGTGCAAAATTCCCCACTGCTGCCTCCCGTAGGAGTCTGGGCCGTATCTCAGTCCCAATGTGACCGCCCACCCTCTCAGGCCGGCTACCCGTCAAAGCCTTGGTAAGCCATCACCCCACCAACAAGCTGATAAGCCGCGAGCCCATCTCCCTCCAGAAACTTAAAAAGCCCCTTTCCCACACCCCCCATGCGGAAAGCGCAGAACATCCAGTATTAGCACCCATTTCTGAGCGTTATCCCAAAGAAAAAGGCAGGTTACTCACGTGTTACTCACCCGTTCGCCACTCTCACCACACAACCACAAAGGCCACGCAGATCCCGTTCGACTTGCATGTGTTAAGCACGCCGCCAGCGTTCGTCCTGAGCCAGGATCAAACTCTCCAAACAAAAAACAAAAACCATAATCTGCTCAGAAAACAACCACCCCACAACAGGGCAGCCAATCCCAACCAAAAAA
>NZ_KV816955.1:0-46064 GCF_001814535.1 Actinomyces sp. HMSC065F12 | reverse complement strand
GCAGCAGAACCCTCTTCAGATCGACAGACGGGGAGGAGAGAAGAGGACAAGCATGCGGGAAGAAGAATTCCCAAAATGTGGGAAAGAACCACCCACGCTTGCACCCCGCGCGGAAGACCCCTCAGGCCCCGCAATGAGACACAAGGTTCACTCACCCCGCAAGCCGCGGGCCTTGTCTCCCCTCGACAATCACGCGAGCGACGATCACACGAGGCCCCGGGCATGTTCCCCCAGGTTCGAACTCGACACACACCCACAGCCCAAAGGACCCGCACTGACCCCACTGGCCAACCATTCCTGCAGGTCACAAGCCCACCCACCCAACGGCGCGTAGCACCCACAGCCTCACAACGAACCTACCGCCACGCCAAATCGAACCTCGGGGACGAAAAGAGGAAAGGCGCATCTCTCACCTCGCACTCGAGACAAAAAGCGAGGCACTCATGCCTTCGCGAAAGACGTTACAAGAGGGGGAGGACACCTACCCTCCACGCACGGTGACACGAGGGCCAGTCCTCACCCACGACGACACAAGGCACGAGGAGAGTGGACATCCCCGCGCGGGGCTTGAAACTACTGCTACTTGTCGGCGCGGTCGATAACCTCGGACGTACCTGACATGTCGGTGTTCTGAGCGGAATCCTTGCTTGACGTGCTCTCAGCATTGTCAGGAGCAGTGCCGGCAGCCTCGCGCTCCTGGAGCAGCCGTTCGCCCAGAGCCAAAGCATCACGCCGATTCTCATCTTCGTGACGCTTAGTGGCGTCATCTTTCAGTGCGTCAACTTGTTCGCGCGCATCGGCCTGACGACGCTTCTCCTCTTTTTCGCGCTTGGCGTCCTCGACGTTCCACGGAGTTTTTTCACCGCGAGCTTCACGTTCGTCAGCCAGATTCTCTCCACGTTTCATTGCCTGATGGAAGTTCATACGAGCCTGCTTCTCCTTACGGTGTTCAGAAATTTCTTCCGGCGACATGCTGGCTAGAGCCGCCAATTCGCCCTCGCTGAATGAGGGGTGGTATGAGGCGTCAATGGCCAGCGGAGCATCGGAAAGCTTGGGGGGATCGGGGGTCGGTTCGACCTCTCCGGTCACAGCGTGGTGTGGCCACTCCAAAGTACGAGGGACACCCAGCGTGACATAGTTCGGCGTCTCATTGAAGTGAATCAGAGAGGACTTATCGGTCGGCGGGATTGCAGGCGGATTCGCAACCCACGCACTGATCTGCAAAATGACACGCATCTGCAGGTTAATCCACAAAATGAGCGTGACCAGCGTCGTCGCAGTGGTCAACACTGCGCCCGACACGGCGCCAACAGCGGACGTTCCCAAGAAGCGCAGCACCCCGGCGGCGAGGGCAGCCAATGCGGCACCCCACATGAGGTCGCGTCGAGGTGGATGAACGAGCGCCACGATTCGAATCAGAACAATGAACACGCCGAAATCAACCGCAAAACCGACCAGCAGGCTCGCAATGTTCAATGCAATTTTACCGAAACCGGCGTCGATTCCCAGAGTCGAGAAAATCCAATCGCCAAACACTCGCAGAGCTACGGAGGAAACGGCGCTCACCAGCACTCCCACGCCCAGGCAGAGAGCGCCGACCAGGTTACGCGGCATCGACTTGTAGATGGGAACCGGGGCACTCACCAGCCCAAACATCGAACGAATCGCCATGCCCAGCGACCCCACAACCGACAGAGCGGACCACACCAAGCCGACGA
This sequence comes from Actinomyces sp. HMSC065F12, assembly GCF_001814535.1. Classification (NCBI taxonomy): domain Bacteria; kingdom Bacillati; phylum Actinomycetota; class Actinomycetes; order Actinomycetales; family Actinomycetaceae; genus Actinomyces; species Actinomyces sp. HMSC065F12. Next base: position 44,346 of record NZ_KV816955.1, on the reverse strand, counting down.
AGGCAACGATCGACGTGATTGACATTGCGGTGGAGACCTGCAGACTGTCGGGGTTGACCAGTCCGCCGTTCGTGCCGTCATCTATGACGCCCGGCATCGCATTGTTGACACCGTTGATGACAGCCTCTTTGAGCTCCGCGTTATTGCCCAGCACCGCCATGAAGATGGTCCAGCCGACGACCAGTGCTGCGGACAGCGACAGGAGCGTTGTCAGCGCCATACCGCCTGACATCAAGCCACCGGAACGCTTACTGTATCGCGCCAATGCTCGCGCCAGGCGCGTCCGGTTCCACCACTGAATCAGTGCCTTGATCTTGTCGACCAGACCCGGAGTAGCGAGGGTCTCGCGCAATCCCGGGCCGCGCAGATGCGAGGCGCGCTTGGTTTCGTCGGAATATGTGCCGGCCAGTTCGGCTGAATGATAACCGGGAGCATTCGGAGATGGCTCATCACGATAGGTCAGATCCGATTCGCGCACGGTGCCCGTGAACGTTCCGGGTACTGAGCGCGGGCTCGGCGGCGCAACGGTGGATCCCACGTTGGTAGCCGACAAATCGTGTTGAGTATCGTTCGTGCTTGCCGTCATATTCATAATCTACGGTGTTGACGCGGCGCGCGCTCGCTATGCATAGGCAGAATTTGCTCAACAGGGGACGGCCGTCTCCCCTCGTCGATCACGAAAATTGACGAGGGAGGCTGCCGCATCCGCGTTCCTACTTCGTTTCGAAATCGAAAAGGGCGAGCGAGGAATACATGCCAGTGGGGTCCACGCGGTCCAGGCGAAATCCTGGAACCATCCAAGAGGCCTCGAAATCTGCGGCGACGTCGAGAGCCAGGTCAATGGCTGGGTCATCAACATCCTGAGCCAGTGTGACGTGAGGGTGGTAGGGGAATCGAAGGGTGTAGTCAAGTGGGCCGGTGCGCACATCGTCTGCAAGGCTGCGGCACTCATCCATGCCTTGCGTCACAGTCAGGAACGCCACCTGGGACAGAGGGCGGAACGTGTCAGTACCTTTAATGGTGATGCGGAACGGCTGGCGGCGTTGCGCGACGGAGCGGAGGTGGCGAATGATTCGGGTGCGATCTTCCACCGGCACGGCAATCGGCGGCATGACGGTGATGTGGGCGGGGACACGAGAGCCGTTGACGTCACCCAGCCCGAGACGCAACTCTGTCAGTTCGCTGACCCAAGGCTCCGGAATGGCGATGACTGCTCCCATCCATTCCTGGCCGTCAAGGCGCGGAGGCAGGAACATGGATCACCGCCATTTCTGCAATGAGGTAGCTGCGTGGCGAAGCGGCCGGGGTGCCGCTGCGCGACTGACCTTTTAAGAGTACATGGGATGGCGCGGCTGTGAGGTGAAGGCGGTGCGGCTGTGAGGTGAAGGTCGCAACGCAGGTAGATGCCATGACCTAGGTCACGAGCCGTCCCCGTGGTGGTGACAAACCTCTATGGCAACGTAAACTTATGACGTGGCCTGCCTGTGGGGACACGGACGGGACACCGAGAAATGAACGTCTCTCAAGAACTTCGTTGACAACGTGGAAGGACACACAGCGATGAGTGCTCAGGTGCGCAAAACTGCCACCAAACTTGCCGATGGGCGAGACCTCTTTTATTTCGACGATTCCCCCGAATATGTATCAGGACAGCGCACTCGTCGCCTCGATGACCCGCGGCCCTTGCCGGATCGTTTCGCACCGATTGAAGGGGAGGACGGGACCGTTCATCCCGTGACCGGACCTCAGATGCGCAAAGACCCGCTGACCGGGGACTGGATCCCGATGGCGACCCACCGCATGAACCGCACATTCCTTCCGCCAGCAGACGCGAACCCACTGGCGCCGGCACGACCGGGCGCCGAATACTCCGACGGGGAGATACCCGACACAGACTACGACGTCGTCGTCTTCGAAAACCGCTTCCCCTCCCTCATGGCAACCCCAGAACAGGCGCAGGAAATCGCAGCAGCTGACGGTGTGATCCCCGTGAACGGTCTCGACGGTGATGACCTGTACCGCAGGGCGCCAGCCGCGGGACGATGCGAAGTCATTTGCTTCACCCCGAACCTTGAAGACTCACTGGCCACCGTCTCCCATGAGCGCATGCGCACCGTGATCGAAGCGTGGGCGGACCGTACCCGCGAACTGTCAGCAATGCCCGGCATCAAACAGGTTTTCTGCTTTGAAAACCACGGCAAGGAAATTGGCGTCACACTCTCGCACCCACACGGCCAGATCTACGCCTACCCCTATCTGACGCCCCGCACCCGCCAAATGCTGACTCAGGCTCAGGCCCACCGCGAAGCGACTGGTCGCAACCTGTTCGACGATATCGTGGACACCGAGCTGCGCAGTGCGCGCCGTATCCTCGATCAAAGCGAACACTGGGTGCTGTTCACACCCGGAGCCGCGCGCTGGCCCGTCGAAGCTCACCTCGTCCCACGTCGCCACGTACGCGACATTGCGCATCTGACCGAGGAAGAACGTGAAGAACTGGCTGACCTCTACCTGCATTTGCTACAGGCAGGTAATCGCTTCTTCGTCAACCCGGACGGTTCGGCCATCGAGCTGCCGTACATCGCGGCCTGGCATCAGGCGCCAATCGGACCTGAAGGCGACGAACTGCGCCTGCACCTGGAGTTCTTCTCATTCCTGCGCGCGCCGGGCAAACTGAAGTACCTGGCTGGTTCGGAATCAGGTATGGGTGCGTGGATTTCCGACACGTCTCCCGAAAAGATCGCTGACCGTTTCAAGGAGGTGTGGTGATATGACCACCCCACACACACCCGAGCAGGCTGACTCCATGCACGAGGGCGGCTCAGCCAAGACAGAGGACCTCACGTTCAACGACCCCTTGACATTTGACGAGGGGGCCCTCGCCGCGCGCACCCTGTTCCGCGAAACATTCAACGCAGATGCGGATGGCGTGTGGCACGCACCTGGCCGTGTCAACATCATCGGTGAGCACGTGGATTACAACGGTGGCATCTGTCTGCCGATCGCGCTGCCACACCGTGCATTTATCGCTGCCACACCGCGATCTGACCGCCACGTACGCCTCGTGTCTCCGCAGACGCGCGACCATATCGACGAGTTCGACCTCGACACCGTTGACCGACGCGGGACTGACGGCGAAGTATCCGGCTGGGCTGCGTACCTTGTGGGCGTGGCATGGGCCCTGGAGCAGGCCGGCTTTGGGCCGCTGCGCGGCTTCGATGCGGCGCTGCATTCCTGTGTGCCTCTGGGTGCAGGACTGTCGTCTTCTGCCGCTTTGGAATGCGCGATGGCCGTGGCGATCAACGACATGGAAGACCTCAACCTGCTCGGTGGTGACGATGATGATGCGGGCCGCGCACTCTTGGTGGATGCCGCACGGCGCGCTGAAAACGACATTGCGGGCGCCAATACAGGTGGGCTGGATCAGTCTGCATCGATGCGCTGCACGAAGGGACACGCACTGGAGCTTGACTGCCGCGATATGTCCGTGCGGTCGATCCCATTTGACCTGGCTCACGACCGCCTGGCACTCCTGGTGATCGACACGCGCGCCGAGCATTCGCATGTAACCGGCGAATACGCCCAGCGCCGACAGGCCTGCGAAGACGCCGCAGGCATCCTCGGTGTCGATCTGCTGGCCGACATCGACGATGAACAAGCGGCATTGGATCAGCTGCCTGACGAGGTGATGCGCGCTCGCGTGCGTCACGTTCTGACGGAGATTGATCGCACACGCACGTTCATTGATGAGCTGGCTTCCGGCTCGCTGGTCGGGGAGCGGCTGGATCGCTGCGCCGCGCTCTTGGACGCGTCCCATGACTCGCTGCGTGATGACTATGAGGTGACCTGTCCGGAACTGGATGTGGCCGTCGATGCGGCGCGAGCCAGTGGAGCACATGGCGCACGCATGACAGGTGGCGGTTTCGGCGGCTCGGCGATCGCCCTCGTCGATGAGTCTGCTGCGCGAGACGTGGCCCGGGCTGTCGCTGATGCCTTTGCTGAGCACGGCTTCGAAGCGCCGCAGTTCCTGATCGCTACGCCTGAAGAACCTGCAGGAAAAGTCGCTGAGTAACGTGGCGCGTCACAGGGGTCGTCAATACCTCGATCAGTGGCTGAAACACCGCGGCGGCCCTTGTGGTGGCGAATCGTCGACAGATGTGACATTCGACCAGCCGTGGCAGCTGAAAACTCCCACAATGGCACAATCAGATCTATGAGTGATGAAACCCCATGGCTGATTGTGGGGCTGGGAAATCCCGGCGCCCAGTATTCGCGCACCCGTCACAATGTCGGTCACATGGTGATCGATGCTCTGGCGGAACGATGCAGTGCGACCCTGACCGCACACAAGAGCGGGACGCACATGGCGAGTATCCGCCTGGGCATCAGACCAGGGGGTGCGCCAGGACCGCAAGTTCTCGTGGCCACATCCGATTCATACATGAATACGTCGGGTCGCTCGATCAGTGCGTTGGCTCGCTTCGCACACATAGCGCCCGACCGTATCCTCGTCATTCACGATGACCTCGACCTGCCCGAACACGACCTGCGCCTGAAATTTGATGGGGGAGAAGGCGGCCACAATGGCCTGAAATCGCTCAGTCAGTGTCTGGGGACGCGGGCTTACCACCGGTTGCGTGTCGGAATCGGCAGGCCTCCGGGCAGGCAGGACCCAGCAGACTACGTTTTGGCACAGCTTTCAGCGCGCGACCGCACTGAGTGGGACGTGACAGTGGAAAAGGCCGCTGACGTGATTGAAGACGTGGCACTAAACGGTTTCCCGGAGGCCCAACAGCGCCTGCATTCGCATAGCTCGCCGCAGTAAAATCCTTTGTGTTTGCGCCATCGCAGTGATTCCGCCCGCCCACTGAGCGCCCTCGCCACATGTACCTATCCCAGTGAAACATGAGGAAGATGTCATGAAATTGAACGGCTTGATGGACCTGATCGGAGCCGACCAGGCAGTTCAACAATTCGCCACTTCACTGTCACGGTCCCTGAGCGGCACCATCGTCGCCCCGCAAGGCATTCGACCCGGCATGTACGCCCTCGCATCGCGCGAAAGGCTCATTGACGAGGCGGACCCGTCCGCCGTTGGACCTCTGATCATCATCACGGCATCGGGACGAGAAGCCGAAAGGCTGACTGACGCATTGTCTGCATGGGTGCCGAATGTGGGCATGTTCCCCTCGTGGGAAACCCTGCCGCATGAGCGACTGTCACCCCAGGTGGACACGATGGCTCAACGTATCGCCATCTTGCGCCGGCTGACACACCCGGATCCAACCGACCCGGCGACCGCGCCACTGTCCATTGTCGTCATGCCGGTCCGCGCATTCCTCCAGCCTGTCATCCACGGGCTGGCCGACCTGGAGCCGGTGCGCGTCAAAGTAGGGGACATGGTGGATCTGCCCAGCATGGTTGACCGCTTGACACAACTGGGATACGAGCGAGTGGATATGGTGGAGGCACGCGGACAGGTCAGCGTCCGAGGCGGCATCCTCGACGTTTTCCCACCTCAGGAAGCACACCCTTTACGCGTCGAACTGTGGGGCGATGAGGTTGACGAGATTCGCTGGTTCTCCATGGCTGACCAGCGCACCCTCGGCGCAGCTACCGACGGCCTGTGGGCGGTGGCGTGTCGAGAACTCTTGCTAACCGACGAGGTCCGTGAAAAGGCACGCCATGCTGCTGACACCCTGCCGGGCGCGGCGCAGATTCTGGAACTGGCCAGTGAAGGGATCTACAGCGCAGGCCTGGAGTCTCTGGCCCCTGCTTTGGTGGAGCGCATGGACACCGTCCTTGACATCGCTCCCGAGAGCAGCGTGCTCATCATGGATGAGCCGGAGCGGGTGCGTGCCCGCGCAGCCGACCTTGTGTCAACCACCGAGGAATTCCTCCAGGCAGCATGGACCGCAGCGGCCGATGGCGGCACTGTCCCACTGGAAGCGCGCGACGCTTCGTTCCGTGACCTGGACGAAGTGTGGCAGGCTTCCGGACTCGCGCGGTGGGAGGTCTCCTCACTGGCGCCGGCAGAACTGGCCGATGCGCTGATCGCTGTCGAGGATGACCGAGGTGTGGATACGGACGACGAGCCGGGTGCTTTGCAGGCCCACGAGGCGCACGCCGTGGTGGTCTCACCGACACTGATGGCAGTCGGTGCTCGAGAAGTACGCCCATATCGCGGTGACTTTGATCGAGCGTGCGCCGATTTAGCTGAGCTGTCACACGCCGGGTGGAACATGGTGGTGACCACTCAAGGCCCTGGGCCCGGGCGACGAATCGCCTCGATACTGAACGATGCGCACGTGCCGGCGCGAGTGGTAGAGGAGTTGACGCGCGCGCCTGAAGAAAGTGTCGTGCACGTGACGACCGCGCAAGCCGGCGCCGGGTTTGTAATGGCCGATCAGCACCTGGCAGTCCTTACTGAACAGGACCTGACTGGTCGCGTGGGAGCGACCACTCGCGATATGAGGAAGATGCCGTCGCGGCGCAGGAAGGGCGTCGATCCGCTGACACTGCACGCCGGCGACCTGGTTGTTCACGAACAGCACGGGATCGGACGCTTCCTCGAACTGGTCTCACGCACTGTCGGCAGGGGAGCGTCCGCCGTCACGCGCGACTACCTTGTCATTGAGTACGCTCCCTCGCGCAGGGGACAACCTGGGGACCGTCTGTTCGTGCCGACGAACTCGCTGGATCAGGTCTCCAAATACACGGGATCGGATCAGCCGACACTGACCCGGATGGGTGGGGCTGACTGGGCGAAGACCAAAGCCAAAGCTCGTAAAGCCGTCAAGGAAATCGCCGCTGAGCTGATCCGCCTGTACGCCGCGCGCCAGGCAACAAAAGGGCACGCGTTCAGCGCTGACACCCCCTGGCAGCGCGAACTTGAAGATGCGTTCCCATATGTGGAAACCCCTGATCAGCTCGTGACAATCGATGAAGTCAAAGCTGATATGGAAAAGTCCATGCCGATGGACCGGCTCCTGACAGGAGACGTGGGATACGGCAAAACCGAGATCGCTGTGCGCGCGGCGTTCAAAGCCATCCAGGACGGCAAGCAGGTTGCTGTGCTGGTTCCCACCACCTTGCTGGTCCAGCAGCACTATGACACCTTCAGCGCTCGCTATGCCGGTTTCCCCGTCACAATTGGGACACTGTCACGTTTTTCCACGCCGAAAGAAGCTGAAGAGGTCAAGGAGGCACTTGCGTCCGGTGGTATTGACCTGGTGATCGGCACACACGCCCTGCTGACGGGCACGGTCCGCTTCAAGGACCTAGGTCTAGTCGTCATTGACGAGGAGCAGCGTTTCGGTGTCGAGCATAAGGAGACACTCAAAGCGCTGCGCACTGATGTGGACGTGCTGTCCATGTCAGCAACACCTATCCCTCGAACACTGGAAATGGCGATTTCCGGTATCCGTGAAATGTCGATCCTGCAGACACCGCCAGAAGAGCGTCAGCCGGTTCTGACATTTGTGGGCGCATACACGGATGCGCAGGTTATCGCTGCAGTCCGGCGCGAGCTGTTGCGTGACGGGCAGGTGTTCTACGTCCATAACCGTGTCGAATCCATCAACACGGTGGCTGCTCACCTCAGCGAACTGGTACCCGAAGCGCGCATCCGTGTCGCTCACGGCAAACTGTCCGAACACGAACTTGAACGCGTCATCGTTGATTTCTGGAACCACGACTTCGACGTGCTGGTGTGCACGACAATCGTGGAAACCGGCCTGGATATTTCCAATGCGAACACACTGATTGTGGACAGGGCGGACGCGTTCGGACTCTCACAGTTGCACCAGCTGCGTGGCCGAGTGGGACGAGGGCGCGAACGCGCTTACGCTTACTTCTTTTACCCAGCTGACCGCACTCTTACCGAAACGGCCCATGAACGGTTGCGGACAATCGCCCAGTTCACGGATCTGGGCGCCGGGCTGCACGTTGCGCAAAAAGACCTCGAAATCCGCGGTGCCGGCAACCTGCTGGGTGGCGCGCAATCAGGTCATATCGAGGGCGTGGGGTTCGATCTGTACGTGCGTATGGTGGCTGGCGCAGTGGCAACATTTAAAGGGGAGCGCCCCGCCGAACAGGTGGACGTGCGAGTGGATCTGGCCGTGGATGCGCATATTCCTGCCGAATATGTGACGAGCGAGCGCCTGCGGCTCGAGGTATACGCCAGGATTGCAGGCGTGAGCACGCCTGAACAGGAAAGCGATGTGCGCGATGAGCTGGCCGACCGATACGGCCCAATTCCTCCTCAGGTGGATTTGCTGTTCGACATTGCGCGACTGCGTGAGCGCCTGCGCCAGGTCGGTGTCGAAGAGGTCGCCACTCAGGGACGGTACATCAAGTTCGCACCCGTCGAACTTGCTGATTCACAGATGATGCGCCTGAAGCGGCTGCACCCTGGCGCAGTCATTAAGACTGCGGTGCGTCAGATCCTGGTTCCCATCCCAATGACCGCCCACATCGGTGGGCAGCCCTTGGCAGACAGCGCCCTCATCGAGTGGACGCTGAATGTCGTTGACACGATCATCGTGCCTTTCGCCGCCTCATCAGAAGGCGGCGCCCCCGGCGTTAAAGACCGGTAATCACTCCCCGCGAACATAGAAGCCCGACACCTTGAAACGCCGAGTGGTCGCGTGCATGCGACCACTCGGCGCAAGTACCTGGGTGAGTCGTCCTCGTTCATGAGCGAGGGGAGCGGGACTTCTCACCCCTTGGTGCGGCACATCGGTCAACGTGACGTAGAATAGACACGCACAAGACCTAAGGAGGATCTCGGTGGCACAAAAACGGGGTATAGCTGGCTTCGTTGCAACTCTTGCCGGGCTGGCACTCGTCATTACGGGATGTTCAGCTCACCCAGGTGCGGCGGCGCGAATCGGAGACCACAACATCAGCGAAGAAACCGTCACGGAAGTTGCCACTGCGCTTCCCGATGTCCTGGCACAGCGAGTCAGTCGCGTGGATGCGCTCAGGCTCCTGACCTCCAGCTATTTCCAGAATCGCATGGGACACGACAAAGACGTGACGTTTACTGACGACCAGGTTCTTGACCTCATGAAGCAAGTAGCTGCATCTCGTGGTCTTGAAGCCCCGGAAAATGTACCCGCCAGCGTCCTCGACGTCTTCAGAGGAGAGATGGTCCTGCAGCAGCTGCAGGTCGACGGCAATGATCTCCAGACGATCCAGCAGGAACTGGAACAGTACTACACGAAGGAAAAAATCGACATTAACCCGCGGTACTACACTGCCCAGGCGAACACAAAGCAGGCCAGCACGCTTGCCGACATCGTGACACCCGCAGATGTCAAGGCGCCGAAGAGCGACGGGGATGCATCGACTGACACAGACAGCCAAAGCGGCCATACCCACTAAAATTTAAAACGTGAGACATACCTCGATGCACGCTGCGCGGCTCACGCCGAATGAGGGACCAATGTCGCTCAAGTGCAGGTCAACACGTACACGTGAAGGTCACGAGCACGTTTTTCGAGCATCAGGGGTGTGTTTTACAACCGTTGCGTACTACTGTGAGACGCGACAGCTCCACGCACACAATCACGAAGGAGAAAGACGTGGCAAGGATTGAGACAATCGGGGCACGCGAAATCCTCGACTCTCGAGGCAACCCGACCGTAGAGGTCGAGGTTCTGTTGGAGGACGGCACCGTTTCCCGCGCATCCGTTCCCTCCGGTGCATCAACCGGTGCCTTCGAGGCGGTCGAACGTCGCGATGGCGACAAGGATCGTTACATGGGCAAGGGCGTACAGGACGCTGTCGATGCAGTGACCGAGGTGATCGGCGCTGAGCTGATCGATGAGGACGCAACCGACCAGCGCGTCATCGACGAGGCCATGCTGGACCTCGACGGAACCGACAACAAGGGCAAGCTGGGCGCAAACGCCATCCTGGGTGTGTCGCTCGCAGTGGCCAAGGCTGCCGCAGAGTCTGCCGGACTGCCCCTGTACCGTTACCTGGGCGGCCCGAACGCACACGTTCTGCCTGTCCCGATGATGAACATCCTCAACGGCGGCTCTCACGCAGACACCAACGTGGATATTCAGGAATTCATGATTGCCCCAATCGGCGCTCCGACCTTCCGTGAAGCACTGCGCTGGGGTGCAGAGGTCTACCACACCCTCAAGGGCGTCATCAAGAGTCGTGGCCTGTCCACCGGCCTGGGTGACGAGGGCGGCTTCGCCCCCAACCTTGAGTCCAACTCGGCAGCACTCGACCTGATCGTGGAAGCCATCGAAAAGGCCGGTTACAAGCCGGGCGCAGACGTGGCACTGGCACTGGATGTTGCCTCCACCGAGTTCTTCGCTGATGGCATGTACCAGTTCGAGGGTGAAGGCCGCTCCACTGACTACATGGTGTCCTACTACGAGAAGCTCATCTCTGACTACCCGCTGGTCTCCATCGAAGACCCGTTGTCAGAAGACGAATGGGACGCATGGAAGTCACTGACCGCTCAGATCGGTGACCGTGTTCAGCTGGTGGGCGACGACCTGTTCGTCACCAACCCCGATCGCCTGCGCAAGGGCATCGAGATGAACGTGGCTAACGCACTGCTGGTCAAGGTCAACCAGATCGGCTCCCTGACCGAGACGCTGGATGCCGTTGAGGAAGCACACCGCAACGGATACCGCACGATGACCTCGCACCGCTCCGGCGAGACCGAGGATACGACGATCGCTGATCTTGCTGTTGCCACCAACTCCGGTCAGATCAAGACCGGTGCTCCGGCACGTTCAGAGCGTGTCGCCAAGTACAACCAGCTGCTGCGCATTGAAGAAGAGCTTGCTGAAGCAGCCGTGTACGCAGGTGCATCGTCGTTCCCGCGCTTCAAGGCCTGAGAACACTGAAGCCCTGACGGCTTATTTTTTTAATGTGCGCCGAGTGGTCGCTTGCATGCGACCACTCGGCGCACAGCTGTTTCACGGGAATATGACCAGAACGACTGTGACATGCCGCAAGCGGATCGCCCGGCTCGAAGTGTTTTAAGGCACGATGAGAACATGGCTGATTCGTCGCATCATGATCCGAGGCGCCCTCACGCGCCTCGTCGACGCACTTCTGGTGCGTCACGCCCCTCGTCGACGCCAGCCAGCCAGCAGCGTCGCTCTCGCCCAATCCGGCGATCCCATGGAGATCAAACGGATTCACATAGCGACAGCCAGATATCTACTCGGCCCTCTCTCGGCGCAGTAAACGACAGGGCAGATGAATCGCGTGAGTCGGGCGCCGAAGCGAGTCAGGATTCGCCGAAGGGCCGCTTCCATTCGGATCGCCTGCGCCGCATCGGCCTGGCGGGACCCCGCCTGAAAACAGGAGGCTCGGACTCTTCACGCTCAGCATCTGTCGCATCACGTTTTCGCCGGAACCGTCAACCGGACGCGGCGACGAAGACGAAGGAACGTAGTGGCGGACGGGGCGCAAAGACAGCACGCAGTGACGCTTCGTCGCGCAACATCTCTTTCGGCGGACTGACAATTTCGGTCCGATTCCTCGCAATCAGCATCATGGCTGCGCTGCTTGCTGTCCTACTCATTCCCTCCGCGTACCAATGGTTCAGGCAGAGCCAGGACCTGAAAGATATGCAGGTGCGTGTCGAACAGGCCAGGGAACGCAACGCCGAGCTTCACGAACAGCTCGACTTATGGAAGGACCCGACGTACGTGGCATCGCAGGCCCGCTCACGCCTCGGATATGTCCAGCCGGGAGAAACCCAGTACACGGTCAAGGACCCAGGGCCAGGATACGAGGATGCCTCCTCGCAGGAAAACGACAAACGAGGCCCGGATAAGCCGTGGATTCAGGTTCTTGCCCAATCGGTCATCGATGCGGACAACCCTGAAGAAGCAACCCACGACGCCAAAGACCAGACTCCACTGAACTTCAGTCAATCAGGAGACGAGAAATGAACATCCACGGCAGCGACACTGACGCAAGGCAGTTGCCGGAGCTGTCGCCGGCCACCGAAAAGGACCTGGAAGTGGTGCGCGAACAGCTCGGACGCTTGCCGCGTGGAGTGGATTCTATCGGCGCCAGATGTGTGTGCGGACGGCCCACCGTTGTCGTGACTCGCCCGCGCCTGGATGACGGTACGCCTTTCCCGACGACTTTCTACCTTACGTGCCCACCGATCGTGCGTGGATGCTCCACGCTGGAAGCAGAGCATGTGATGGAAGACCTCAATGAGTGGATCAGGATTGACGAGGACGCTGCCAGGCACTACCGCGATGCTCACAACTCCTATATCGCTTTTCGTCGGACGCTGGGTGAAGTGCCGGAGATCGACGGCGTATCTGCCGGTGGCATGCCAACTCGCGTGAAATGTCTGCACGCGCTTGTCGCGCACTCCCTCGTCGCAGGCCCCGGAGGCAACCCGGCGGGCGACAAAGCACTCGAAATCCTTGCCGAGCGCAATCTGTGGCAGTCTGACCGCTGCATGTGCTAGACGAGTCGCGACAATACGATGGCCTGCAGCGAGGCATCCACGCCGCCTTCAAACGTGACACAATGAGCGCCGTGACTATGACTGAACCAGAACAGCTGCGCCACCCTCGGCGTGTGGCAGCCATCGACTGCGGAACCAACTCAATCAGGCTCCTGATCGCAGACGTTGAGCGAGACGATACGGGATCTGTGCGGATGTGGGACATCACGCGCCTGATGCGGATCGTTCGTCTGGGCTACAACGTTGATAAGACAGGGCGTCTCGACCCCGACGCAATTGAACGCACGCTGGAAGCGGTGCGAGAATACGCGGAGCTTATTAAGCGTCACAATGTGGATTCCGTGCGTTTTGTGGCGACTTCGGCTAGCCGAGATGCGCAGAACCGCGATGTTTTTGTCGACGGGGTGCGTGAACTGCTCAACGTGGAGCCTGAAGTGGTGCCCGGCGAGGAAGAGGCCGCTTTGTCCTTTGCTGGAGCGATGAGCGCGTTGGATTCTCAGGCGAGGCGTCCGGCACTGGTGGTGGACATTGGTGGTGGCTCCACTGAGCTGGTCATCGGCACAACAGGCGTCGAACAGGCGATCTCGCTCAACATGGGGTCTGTGCGAGTGACGGAACGTTTCTTCGCGCACTGTGACTCTGAGCAGGGGATTGATCCGCAGGCCGAAGCCGAGGCCACCCGGTGGATCGACGAGCAGCTGGATCGTGCTGCCTCGGTCATTGATTTTGGCGCAGTGGGAACATTGGTGGGCGTCGCCGGCACGGTGACGACTATTGCCGCGCAGGCGCTGGGCTTGGATCGCTACATGCCTGAACGCATCCACGGTGCCGTGTTCACGATGGACGAGGGGGAACGCGCCATCCGCTTCATGATCGATCAGCCTGTCAAGGTCAAGGCTGCTCTGGGGTTCATGCCGAAAGGACGCGAAGACGTGATCGCCGCCGGCGCACTGATCTGGTCCCGCATTTGTGCGCGAGTGGTCGCGTGTACGCGACCACTCGGCACAATCGATCGCTGGGTGACGTCCGAGCACGACATTTTGGACGGGATCGCCTTGTCTCAGGTGAAGGAGTAGACGCTCAGCAGGTGTTTAGTGCGCCGGCGGCGTAAACCGCGCAGTGCTGACCAAGTCTGGGTCTGTGTCGCGATCGCTCAGCGTCGGATCGCCGTGCTCGGACGTTCAGCGCTGATTTGACGCGTGCGCTCCACGGGCGCGCACGCTTGTACGCTGGTGCAGGGCAATAGCCCCCAACAACGCGGCAGCAAACGTACCGAGAATCACGCCGAAGCGAGCATGGAACACTTCGGTTTCGCCCGGGAACGCAAGCCCGGCTACCAGCATCGCGACCGTGAATCCGATGCCGGCCAGCAGGCCGATCGCGGCAATGTCGGGCAGGTCCACTCCGTTGCCCAAGCGCAGGCGGGTGTAGCGCGTCAGAATAGCGACCGACCCCCAGATGCCGATCAGCTTGCCCAGCGGCAATGCGACTGCGACGGAAATAGTGATTGGGTCGGTCAGCGCTGCGCTCAGGCCACCCTCGCCACCCATGACGGGTACGCCAGCGGCGAAGAATGCGAAAACGGGAAGAGCCAGGCCCGCTGACCACGGACTGAGCTTCTCATCAAACTCGTGGGTGAGCTGTCGGTTCCTGATGCGTTTGGCGGGCACAACCATGCCCAGGCAGACACCCGCGATCGTCGCGTGAACGCCGGAGTTGAGCATCAGTGCCCACGCCACCACAGCCAAAGGTATGAGCAGCCACCACTTGGTGATCTGGCGCTGCACCAGGAATCCAAAGACCACGATCGTCAGCAGTGCTCCGCCCAGCGCCAGCCAGTTCAGGCCAGATGAGTAAAACACTGCGATGACGATGATGGCCAGCAGATCGTCGACAACTGCCAAAGTCAGCAGGAAGGTTCTCGCGGCAGGTGGGAGGCCTCGTCCAAAGATCCCCAGGAGTGCCACCGCGAAGGCAATATCAGTTGCAGTTGGCACGGCCCACCCGTGGAAGTGATCGGAACCAGTGATGGTTTGGATCAGCACATAGATGGTGGCAGGTCCGACCATGCCGAAAGCGGCCGCCAACATGGGCAGTGCCGCTTCCCGGATGTCACGCAGCGGTCCGGTCACAAAATCTGACTTCAACTCCAGGCCGACAACGAAGAAGAAGATGGTGAGCAGTCCGTCGGCCGCCCATTCGTGCACTGACAGATGCAGTCCGAGCGATTCAGGGCCAAATTCATAGTGCGAAATAGCGCTGTAGATCGGTTCCCAGGGGGAATTTGCCAGGAAGAGAGCGATGAGTGCAACGACAATGAGCAGCAAACCGGTTCGCGTCTCGTCAGCGAGGAATCGCGGAATGGCTTGGAAAGCATTGCGAATACGGTGCCCCACACTCGCGTTCGACGAGGATGCATAAACTCGTTTGCGCGGCAGAGCTGATACCAGGATCGGTGGGCGTTGTTGGAGGCGCGCACCAGGGAAGTTATGACGTGAGCGATGCACAATCCCATCACTGCGATACGGGATTCGAGGCATGTCGCGCTTTTCACGTGCGGCTCCACCGGTGGAGGTAGTTTCTTCAGACGAGCCGAGAGTCATTCGTATCGAACCTTCCTTCGCGACGAGGAACCGCTGTGATGGAGATGTGGCTATCTTCGATCATAAGGCACAGGCAATGTGTGGGTAATGCGTTGTCGAGGCGTGGGCGCGGCTCGTGTGGGATGACGGCCGGAAGTGCGTGTAAACTAGGCACGCTGCCGTCACGAGCCATGAGCCAGGCTTGTGAGGTTGGCATGCCCCCATGGCCCAATTGGCAGAGGCAATCGACTTAAAATCGATGTGTTGTCAGTTCGAATCTGACTGGGGGTACGGAGTCGGGCACGCAAGCGGCAGAAATGATGCTCGCCGGGTCTTTGCCGGACGCGGCAGGTTCATTGACGAGGGAGTCCCATGCGAATTCTGACTCGGAAACTCTTCTGTGGAGAGCTGGCCTTGGATTGGTGAAGGGCGAGAGGTGCGCCGAAAGGGATCGCCAGATCTCGCTGTCGGCTCAATAAGAAAGACCCCGATGGGCTAGCGGTCGGGCCGCAAACGTGAAAACCTTAAGACAGGTAGTAGTGGGTCAGTCTGTTTCCGGCAACGCCTGTTCCCGGGGCGCGCTGGCCAGAAGGAGGCACAATGTCCAACCCCGTGTTGAAGAAGCTGGTGAAAGACGAGACGCGCTCGGCGCAGACCACTCCAGCTGGCTATCCAGCAATGCCAGGGTATGCCCCCGGCAACAGCGGATATACCAATTACCAGTCGCAGCAGTACGCTGATCCTTACGCCCATCAGGCTGGCGCTGGCGCTTCGGCCGGCACCGCAACGCAGCAGGGGTACCCTCGTTACCCTCAGCAGGCGGACCAGTTTGACGAATTTGAGCAGCGTTACAACCAGCCGTCTGCTGATGCGGTGGATCGTGGCCGACTGACAATCGACGATGTCATCGTCAAGACCGGAATCCTTTTTGGGATTCTGCTTGTCGCAGCTGCCGGAGCATGGGCTGTCACGCGTGCCAACCCGTCGATGGGGCTTGGTTTGATGTTTGGCGGCCTGGCCGTCGGATTCGTGCTGGCTTTGATTATTTCGTTCTCACGTTCACCGAAGCCGGGACTGACGATGGTGTACGCAGCTGCTGAAGGCCTCGCGCTGGGCGGCGTGTCATCAGTCATGGAAATCGTGTATCCCGGGATCGTCCTTCAGGCGGTTGTGGGTACTCTGAGCGTTTTTGGCGTCACACTGGCTCTGTATGCGTCCGGCAAAGTTCGCTACTCATCGAAGATGGCCAGGTTTGCCATGATTTCTCTGTTCGGCATCATCACCTTCTCGATCGTGTCGTTCCTGCTCAACATCACCGGCGTGCTCGACTCGTCACTGCGCTCCATCACGGTTATGGGAATCCCGCTGGGGGTCTTCATCGGTGTCTTCTGCGTCTTCATCGGCGCGATCTGCCTGATTGGTGATTTCGAGGTGGCCAAGGTGGCCGTCGAGCAGGGGGCTCCATCAAAGTTTGCCTGGACATGCGCATTCGGGCTGATGGTGACTCTCGTGTGGATGTATCTGGAGATTCTTCGCCTCCTGTCATACTTCCGCGAGTAGACTCGCTTTCATCATTACACGTCACAGTAAGGACAACGCACTATGGAAAACGTTCACGTCGAAGGCGAGTTTGGACGCAAGCCGACTGTCGCATTCACAGATGCACAGCCCTCCGATGAGCTGCTGATTGAAGTGCTGCGCGCGGGTGATGGCCAGGAAGTGGAGCCGGGCGACACGATTCAGTGCCATTACCTGGGCCAGGTGTGGAACGGACAGGTTTTTGACAACTCCTATGACCGAGGCCAGGCACTGAGCTTCCAGATCGGTGTGGGAATGGTGATCCGCGGATGGGATGATGGCCTGGTCGGGCAGCGTGTTGGCTCACGCGTCTTGCTGTCAATTCCGGCAGAATACGGGTACGGCGACCACGGGGTACCGCAGGCAGGTATCCAAGGTGGAGACACCCTGGTCTTCGTGACTGACATTCTGGGAGTGCACTAGCACCACCTTGAGGCATCATCGATACGTCTCAATTCACTGGGTCCTTGCGGACACATCCGCAAGGACCCTTTTGATTTAAAAGACTGAGACCTCGGCTGAGATCAGAGCGACCCGAGCAGCAGCGCCAGCTTCAGGAACGGGACTTCAGAACGGGGCACGCATAGCCCGTGCGTGAATGGCACTGATAACCATCGGGGTTCTTAAACAGGTAGCCCTGGTGGGAATCCTCTGCGAACCAGAACTGCCCGCCATCGGCCGCCGTCGCAATATGGGTGGTAATGGCTCCGAAGCCATGCTCACTGATTGTGTCGTGGTAGGCCTCGCGCGTGCGCACGGCAAGGTCGTACTGCTCATCAGTGGTCGTCCAGATCGCCGAATGGTACTGATGGCCAATATCGCCGCCCTGTCGATCACCCTGCGTGGGATCGTGAATTTCAAAAAACGTGGCAATGATCTGGCCGGTGGAAATCTTCGACGTGTCATACACGACGCGCACAGTCTCGAGATGCCCGGTTCCGCCGGCACACACCTGCTTGTAAGTTGGATGATCAGCATGCCCGCCCATGAAGCCGACGGCAGTGGCCACAACCCCCGGTGTTTCCCAGAAAACCTTTTCGACTCCCCAGTAGCAGCCAGCAGCGAAATAGATCAGCTCCTGGCCCTCTCCAGGTTCCATATCCAGCGGAGTTCCCAGGACAACGTGACGGTTCGGATCATCATGCACATTGATGGCGTTGTGGAACTCAAACATTGTGGCTCGCTTTCTCTTGGTGCCGATATTGTCTCATTGCCGTACGCAAATGCCCACCCGCTTCCCCTTAATTGCGCTGAGAGCATGAATGTCACGTAGACTATCGTGCGACATTTAACCTGTGCCTCAAGCTCTCCTCGCACACATCCCACGATGAGAACTGTCTCGAGCTGGCACGTGCCGCCTCAGATCAGAGGCACCGTGCATATTTGACGAGGTGGGCCACGCTCGCCCCGCGACGCGAACTGCGCCAGCCAGATGCAGGTTGACTGTTGACGCTCCACTGAAAGTGAGGATCACCATGGCGCAAAGCCACGACACGCGGTATACCGAACGGCTGAATAACTGGATGGGCAAATGGCCACGACGCCGCTCCCATTCATCGTCTCGCGACCACGACGAAGTCGTGAGCTTCCATGAGCCTGATGTCTCGCCTCGGTCTCGTGACGCAAGCGAGGGCGTGACATGGTCTGTGCGTGTGGCTGCAGCATGGTCGTGGCGCCTCCTGATCATTATCGCTGCCGTTGCCGTCGTGGCGTGGGGAGCGGTCCAACTGTCCCTGATTGTCTTTCCGGTTGCGATTGCCGTCCTTCTGACAGTCCTGCTGGAGCCGCTGGTGCGCTTCCTGCACGTCAAGGTTCGCCTTCCGCAGACAGCCGCAGCTGCCACCGGATTGGTCGTCGCCCTCCTCGTCGTCGTGACAATCATCGCTGGAGCCGCCGGACAACTCATCCGGCAGGTCCCATCCCTTGTCTCCAAAGCCTCCCAAGGCCTCGATAAAGCGGTCGAATGGGTATCTAACGGCCCGTTCGGACTTGAGACGGCCACCATTGAACAGGGCATCGAGACAATCCGCACAGAAGTCACCCAGTTCTTGAGCGCACACTCCTCGGCCCTCGCAACAGGCGCACTGAGCCTGACGAGCTCTCTTGCGTCAGTTTTAACCGGATCCCTCATTATGTTGTTCTGCCTGTTCTTCTTCATGCGCGAAGGCAGGCGGATCTGGCTGTGGGTGGTGCGCCTGTTCCCGGCGCCAGCGCGCCGCCCGGTCCACGAATCAGCGATCCGCGGATGGGTCACCCTGTCGGCATACGTGCGCACGCAGATCAAAGTTGCCGCAATTGATGCAATCGGTATCGGTATCGGTGCGTGGGCACTGGGCGTGCCGATGGCGATCCCCATCACCGTGCTTGTCTTTTTCGGCTCGTTCATCCCGATCGTTGGTGCCCTGGTGTCTGGAACCATTGCCGTCCTCGTTGCATTGGTGGATCAGGGCGTGGCGCGCGCACTGTTCATGCTGCTGATCATCCTCGCCGTCCAGCAGATCGAAGGTAATATTCTGCAGCCCTGGCTCATGTCCTCTGCAGTATCCCTGCACCCAGTCGCCGTCCTGCTGGTTGTGGCAGGTGCCGGCGCGGTCGCCGGCATTCCCGGCGCTCTTTTCGGCGTGCCGATCGCAGCATTCCTGAACTCAACGTTCCTTTACCTGCACGGATATGACCCCATACCCGCCCTTCGCGATCAGGAGGACAGACCTGGAGGCCCGCCAGGAATGTTGGATGAGATGGTCGCGCAGTCCTATGCCTCTGATGATGACGAAGACGGTGACGGCATCAAGGACAACAAGAACGAAGCCGTCAAGTCAGATTCAGACGAGGATACTTCCCATAGCGGCAGCCACGCTGACGCTCATGATTCTCACGCTGATGATGATCGAGCGCAGGGTGACAGCAACGAAATTGCTGCAGCCCGGGGTGGATCATCCAGCGACGAGGGCGACCCAGCAGGCTCATCCTCCTCAACGCGGTGAGCTGACGCCTCGAGCAAGCGTTGATGCGCTCGGCGATCACGCTGAGCCGGCATCGACGCGGTGAACCAAAACTCTAATTAAACGTTCACTCGCAGGCTGGCAGGTGCATGCGCGTGGGCCCTTCATATAGCAAACTCCCCGAAAGAGACGGTTGAACACAGTCAGCCGCTCTTTCGGGGAGCACCCGTCTGGAGAGTAATTATCCTTCTTGTCCGTAAGGCACACACTCGAGAATTTCAACCTCGATGGTCTTACCGTTGGGCGCCTCATAGGTCAGCTTGTCGCCAGGCTTATGTCCCATCACCGCTGCACCCAGCGGTGCGCGAGCGGAGAACACCTGGATACCCAGATCGCCGCCGGCATCGCGTGAGCCGAGCAGGAACTTCTGCTCACGGCCAGCCACCGTTGCAGTGACGACCATTCCAGGCTCCACCACGCCATCGTTGGCGGGAGTTTCTCCCACCTCCGCATGCTCGAGCATCTCCTGAAGTGCGAGGATACGCGTTTCGTTCATGGACTGCTCATTTCGGGCAGCATGGTAGCCGCCGTTCTCCCTCAAATCGCCTTCCTGGCGAGCCGCATCGATCAGTTTGGCGATCTCCGGGCGACGCTGCTCGATTCTCTCAGTCAGCTCTGCCTTGAGGGCATCATATTGGGCTCGTGTCAGCCACTGAGTGTCCGCCATGGTTCCTTCCTTTCAATGAAAAAGTCCGGCACCGTGGTGTGGTGCCGGAGCGACAAAACGATGAACTGGGGTCAGTGTAACAATAAGAGCGACTAAAGCCATATCCAAAGCGGCGAAAGTCTCGTTTTCATCTCCGGACGAAACGGCGCATGGGCCACCCTCGTCAATGATGACAAAACAATCAACGCCGCTGGTGGCACACGCTTAAGCAGTCAGGACCGCGATGTACACGGCGACGCATTGACACGCCCACGCCAGGATCGTGAACGAGTGGAAGATCTCATGGAAACCAAACCACTTGGGCGAGGGATTCGGCCATTTCGTCGCATAGACGAGGGCACCCAGTGTATACAGCAAACCACCTGCAATGACGAGCCACACGACGGCGGGGCCACCACCAGCCCACAGAGCGGGCAGATACCATATGGCGGTCCAGCCCAACACAACGTACAGCAGCGTTGCCAGCCAGCGGGGCGCTGCCGGCCACAACAGGTTAATGAGAATGCCTGCGATGGCACCTGTCCACACGATCGAGAGCAGAACAACCTGATCATGCGGGGACAGGAGGGCGACAGCCAGCGGTGTGTAGGTGCCGGCGATCAGCAGGAAAATGTTTGAATGGTCGAGTCTGCGCCATAGCGTCTCCCATTTGGGAGCCCAGTAGAAACGGTGGTAAAGCGCCGAGATGCCGAACAGGATGAGCGATGCGGCAAGGTAGACAGCCGAGGCCCATGTAGTCGCTGTGGTAGGTGCCAGGCACACGAGAACGATCGAGGCGGCCAGTGACAGGGGAGTGGCGACCAGATGGAGCCATCCGCGAAAGTGCGGCTTGACGCTAATGAGCTGTTCTGGAACCCACTGGGTGGGGTGAATAGATGCAATCTTCATGTCTGACATCTCTCCTTACCGAACTCGCATTCTCGCAGGGACAGTGACGCGTTGGTGGGGGCCGCGGTGGCTCCGCGGTGGCGCTGTGATGGGGCCGTGATGACCACCCCGCCCTCTTCCCTACGATACCGTAAGTTAGGTAGCGGGACCGCCACAATCTCCATAGGCGAAATCCACGGGGCAATCCTTCGCCCTCTGAGTTCGAGGCGTGAGGTATACAGTTGGTGCAAGAACATATGGGAGGTCCCGATGGCGCAATGGAATTTGCTCTACGACCTGTATGAACGGCGAGTACGCTCTGAAATCGCTCATGGGTCGATTCCCCGTCACGTCGGGGTCATCTTGGATGGAAACCGCCGCTGGGCGCGTTCCATTGGAACCACAGCGTCTCACGGTCACCGCGCCGGTGCCGGGAAAATTGCAGAATTTTTGGAGTGGGCCGAAGAGGTCGGAGTTGAGATCGTCACGCTATGGATGCTCTCTACCGACAATCTGGAGCGCGATCAGCATGAGATCGACGAGCTTTTTGACATTATTGGACAGGCCGTGCGCGCCCTGGCCGCTCAGCGTCGCTGGAAAATCGGTGTTGTCGGTGATTTGTCACTGCTCAGCGAGGATCTTGCCGATGAGTTGCGCAGCGCCCAGGACGCGACGAAAGATATGGATGGACTGAGCGTCAACATCGCGGTTGGCTACGGCGGGCGTCATGAGATTGCTGATGCGGTGCGCTCTTTGCTGCGAGATGCGGCTGCGCAGGGGCGCACGCTGGAAGAAGTTGCTGATTCGCTCACTGACGAGGACATCACGAATCATCTGTACACCAAGGGGCAGCCTGATCCGGATCTTGTGATTCGCACCTCGGGTGAGCAGAGGCTATCCGGCTTTATGATCTGGCAGAGTGTTCACACCGAGTTGTACTTCTGTGAGGCGTACTGGCCTGACTTCCGACGCGTCGATTTTCTGCGCGCGCTACGCTCCTATGCGCAACGTGAACGGCGTATGGGGCGCTGATTGCGCGCAGGCGAGCTAGTCGTTCAGCTCCGACTCGTTCAGCTCCGACAGCCACGGTGGGTTGGCGCCGGCACGCGAAACAGTGATATCTGAAATTCGTGAGGCTCGCGTCAAAATCTTCATTGCGGTCGCCTCGTCAAGGGTCCGCAACGCTTCGCGCGCGTCAGCCCCCACGAGGCCAAGACCCCACAGTGCGTCAATAATGCCGCCGGTGAACGAATCACCCGCGCCGACAGTATCAACCACTGGGATATCAGCAGGGGTGGCCGCGCACTGCATGCCACTCACTGAACGAGCCATGGCACCCTTGCTTCCGCGGGTGACGATGACAAGCGACGGGCCAAGTCCGAGCCAATCAGACACGACCTCGTCCAGTGGTGCATCATTCGTCAGCCATGCGATGTCTTCATCTGAGACCTTCACGATGTCGGCTGCACGCACGAAGTCGAGGATCGTGTCGATCGATTCTTCCGGTGAGCCCATAATGTCGGGGCGGATATTCGGGTCGTAGGTGACGATGGCCTGATCGTGTGCGCGGTGCAGCGCGTCAAGAATGGCGGGGCCACCTGGCTGAATAACAGCGGAAATCGACCCGGCATGCACGATTTGGGCATGGGGAGAAACAGGGATAGGCGTGCGCGGAGCCCACTCAATATCGAAGGTGTAGGTCGCGGCACCTCGCTCATTCAGCGTGGCAGTTGCCGTCGTTGTGCGTGTTGCGCCGAAAGATTCCAGTGGAATATAGACGTGGGAGTCGCGGAAGTGTTCAGCCACTGTCCGCCCTCGTTCATCGCGGCCCAGCCACGTTTCCAGCACAATCGGACGACCCAGGCGACCCAGTGTCATCGCCGTGTTTGCGGGAGAGCCGCCGGGTGTCTCCACAACATCATCGGGGCGGTCGGGGCGGTGCAGAATATCCACGAGGGACTCGCCGATGGCGAGGATATGCGGGGCAGACAAGATATCCATTGAAACTTCCTGACTGGTGACGTACACGCTTCTGTGCGGGTGCGCCCGAACTGGTGGGGAAGAGCGCACGAGTGCGTTCTGTGCTTAGCCTATCGAATGTGGGTATGCAGCGGAAATTGGCAACGCCTGCAGACTCCATGGTCGAGGAGAACGGGGCGGAGTGCGGTCATGTGGCGCCAGGGGCGGCGTGCGCCCGAGTGGTGCTAGGGACGGTGTGCGCTCGGGCGGTGCTAGAGGCGACGTGACCGCGAGTGGTCGCCTACCTGAGAGCGCCGTCTGCTTGTTCAGATGAGCCGCTCGCATCGTCGTGTGGCTGGTCTGAGGCGTCTGCCTGTTCAAGGCGGGATTGAGCCTGATCCAGGATCGTGCGGCAGCGCGTGGCGAGAGCTTCACCTCGCTCCCACAGCTGAAGGGTTGCTTCGAGGGGAGCCTTGCCTGATTCAAGAACACCGACGATCTCAACGAGTTCATCGCGTGCCTGCTCGTATCCCATAGTGGAGGCATCCGGCCGGTTCTCCACAGGTGAGGTGCCATTCTGGCTCATAAGCTTTTCCTTCCCAGTTTTCTTGTGCGTGCCGAGTGGTCGCGTGCACGCGACCACTCGGCACAATGAACAAAGCTTTGCGCATTAATTGGCGAGGGGATCATCTTCTGATGCGGAGGTATCCGAGGTAGCAGGAGTGAAGCCGAACACTTGAGCGACCAGTCGGCCCGACGCTAAGACGCCCTCAAGTAAATCGCCTTTCGCTATCTGATCAGTGGAGCGAATCAGATCTCCACCCGGCGTGCGCAACAGGGCATACCCGCGATCCAACGTTGCCTGAGGGGACAGAGCCCTCAACGTGCCGATCGCTCGAGCCAACCCCGTCTGCTCGCGGGACAGCATTCGCGACAGCGCCACTGACAGACGGCCGCGCAAACCGTCCACAACCTGCACGTGGCGCTCGACAATCGCCCTTGGCTCGACCATCACTGGACGCGAAGTGACCAACGAGAGACGCTCGCGCTCCCTGCCCACCACGCGCGCAACCGCAGAACGCATGCGCGAGGCGGCCTGAGTCAGCCCAGCAGTCTCCTGCGCCAAATCTGGCACGACACGGCGGGCCGCATCCGTCGGCGTGGACGCACGAAAATCAGCAACCAGATCCAGCAGAGGAGCGTCGGCCTCGTGCCCAATGGCTGAAACAAGCGGTTTACGAATCGTTGCCGCAGTACGCACCATTGTCTCATCAGAAAACGGCAAAAGGTCCTCGACCGAGCCGCCACCACGGGCCACTACGATGACATCAACATGGCTCAGCCCGTCCAGCTCAGTCATCGCCGCGCACACCTCCCGCACCGCGTGCACGCCCTGAACAGCAACTTCACGGATCTCAAAGCCGATCGCAGGCCAGCGCGCGCTCGCGTTGACCACGACGTCATCTTTTGCCTTGGCGTTGCGGCCACACACCAAACCAATCACCTTCGGGGCGAACGGCAGCGGGACTTTGCGTTCGGGAGCAAACAGGCCCTCGGCCGAAAGCTTGCGGCGCAGCATCTCAATCTGCGCGAGCAAATCGCCCAGTCCCTGCAGATGGATCTCCTCAGCCCGCAGATTGAGCGTCCCGCGCTTCTCCCAAAACACAGGAGTCGCACGAATCACCACGCGCGCCCCTTCTTCAAAGCCCGGGCCGGTGCGGTCCAGTACCGAAGGGAACGCGGTCACAGTCATGGATGTATCCGCTTGCACATCACGCAACACGAAAAACGCCATACGAGTGCCAGGTCGCGGCTTGTATTCGACGATCTGGCCTTCAACCCACAGTGTCGACATCTTTTCGACATAGGTCTTGATGTTCTCAGTAAGCAGTCGCAGAGGCCACGGGTTCTCCCTCGTCGTCATCGCTGCCTTGGGGGCGAGCATGCGCGCACCGGGCTGGCCCGCGTTCATTGACGAGGGTGGCCGGCCGCTTCCGGGCTGGCGTCCATCTGGCATATGCGGAGGCTGTGAAAATGACACGATCCAAGGATGTCACATCACACGACGATGCGGACGGTGGAGCGCTGCCGTGACGTGGGATTCATTACGCTGAGGATGTCAATAGGTGTCATAGACGTTAGATTGGACGTATGAATCAGGACGCCGCTGCGCATCGCGCATCTCCCGTGTCGCTTCCGTCGCCCTCGTTCCCACGGCCGCCGCAAGATGATGGTGGGGCCGGATCAGGCCAGGGGCAGACGCCTGAAGGCGGGCGCGTGCTCGTCGCTGCGCCGCGTGGGTACTGTGCGGGCGTGGACAGAGCGGTCGACGTCGTGGAGAAAGCGCTCGAACTGTACGGGCCGCCTATCTACGTGCGCAAAGAGATCGTTCACAATAAATACGTGGTGGAAACTCTGTCTGAGCGCGGCGCGATTTTCGTGCAGGAAGTCGGCGAAGTTCCCGAGGGAGCTCGGGTCGTGTTTTCCGCGCACGGAGTGTCACCGCAGGTGGTGGCCGCAGCGCAGGAGCGTCACCTCGCCACTATCGATGCGACGTGCCCGCTCGTGACGAAAGTGCATCGCGAAGCGGTGCGTTTTGCGCGCGAAGACTATGACATTATCCTGGTGGGCCATCAGGGGCACGAGGAAGTCGAGGGGACGTTTGGTGAGGCTCCCGACCATATTCAGGTCGTTGGATCGCCTGACGAGGTTGACTCGGTGACGGTGCGTGACCCCTCGCGCGTGGTATGGATTTCGCAGACCACGCTCTCTGTTGACGAGACGCGGCAGACGGTTGACCGGCTGCGTGAACGATTCCCGGAGCTGACGGATCCTCCCAGTGACGATATTTGCTATGCGACGCAAAACCGGCAAGTTGCAGTGAAGTCGATTGCGCCTGACGTTGATGTCATGATCGTGGTGGGATCGGCGAATTCGTCGAATTCTGTGCGGCTGCTGGAAGTTGCGCTGGATGCCGGTGCCGGTTCAGCTCATCGTGTTGACCGAGCAAGTGAGCTGCGCGAAGAATGGTTTGAAGGTGCTCAGACGGTTGGTGTCACATCGGGTGCGTCCGTGCCGGAAGTGTTGGTGCGAGACGTCATCGCGTGGCTGAAAGAACGCGGCTTGACGCACGTTGAGCAAGTGCGCACCGAAACCGAGACGACAACGTTTGCATTGCCGCGTAATTTGCGTATGGAGCTCAAGAAGTCGGGGCTGATCGATGCGCGCCCGCACGCACCGCGGCAGTCAGGTGCGAACCACACGCATTGACGGTGACGCCCGGTGCAACGAAGGCGCGAGACGCTGCTGACTCACCACAAGATATCTGCGCGAATTTTCTGCTGTGTGCCGAGTGGTCGCTTGCACGCGACCACTCGGCACACACATGAATGAGGCGCAGGACACGGCTTTCCGCATACGCGCACAGGAATGCCTACAATAGGGCACGTGTCTTTGACTATTGGAATTGCGGGACTGCCCAACGTCGGCAAGTCGACCCTCTTTAACGCCCTGACGCGCGCATCAGCGCTCGCAGCGAACTACCCCTTCGCCACGATCGAACCAAACGTGGGAGTGGTACCGCTGCCTGATCCTCGTCTGGACGTTCTAGCAAAAATGTTCAACTCAGAAAAGATCATTCACGCCACCGTCTCATTCGTTGATATTGCGGGCATCGTGCGTGGCGCCTCTGAAGGCGAAGGCCTGGGCAACCAGTTTCTTGCCAACATTCGCGAGGCAGACGCAATCTGCCAGGTCACACGCGCATTCGACGACCCCGACGTTGTCCACGTCGAAGGCAAAGTTGATCCGGCCAGTGACATTGAGACCATCTCAACAGAACTGATCCTTGCTGATATTCAGACCCTTGAAAAGCAAATCCCTCGCCTCGACAAAGAGGTCAAGGGTAAGAAAACAGATCCGGCAGTTCTGGCGACGGCGAAAGCCGCCCTCGAACTTCTTGAACAAGGCACCGTACTATCCGGGCCCGAGGGAGCAGCGCTCGACCAGGATGCCCTTAAATCGTTCCAGCTGATGACGGCGAAACCGTTTATCTATGTCTTCAATATGGATTCCGAGGGGATGGCAGATCGCGCCAAGCAGGATGAACTGCGCGCCCTCGTCGCACCCGCTGACGCCATTTTCCTGGACGCCCAATTCGAGTCCGAACTCATTGAACTTGACGAGGATGACGCCCGCGAAATGCTCGAAGAGTCAGGGCAAGCAGAATCTGGCTTGGATCAGCTGGCGCGCGTGGGATTTAGCACCCTCGGACTGCAAACATTCCTCACCGCTGGTGACAAGGAATCACGGGCATGGACGATTCACCAGGGAGATACCGCCCCCGAAGCTGCCGGCGTCATCCACACCGACTTCCAGAAAGGTTTCATTAAAGTCGAGGTCGTTAGCTACGACGAGCTGGTTGAACTGGGCTCGATGGCGGAGGCGCGCGCTCACGGGCGGGTGCGTATGGAAGGCAAAGACTACGTCATGCAGGACGGTGACGTGGTGGAGTTTCGTTTCAATGTAACCTGAGGCGCGCTAGTGTTAGCGGCATGACAACACGTGCTGCTATTTACCTCCGTATCTCGCTCGATGCTGCCATGGACGGCCTCGCCATCGACCGGCAGCGTCAGGACTGCGAAGCCCTTGCCGAGCAACGTGGCTGGGACGTCGTGCATACCTACGTCGATCAGTCGATCTCCGCGTCAAAGAAGGACGTGGACCGCCCCGACTACGACGCCATGGTGGCGTCTTTCGAGCGCGGCGAGATCGACGCGATCATTTGCTGGGACCTCGACCGCCTCACGCGACAGCCCTGGCAGCTCGAAGAGTGGATCGACAGAGCAGAAGAGCAGGGGCTGAAACTCGTCACCGCGAACGGTGATGCTGACCTTGCCACCGACGGCGGCAGAATGTACGCGCGCATCAAAGCAGCCGTGGCGCGCGGCGAGATCGAACGTAAAAGCATGCGCCAATCCCGTGCGCAACAGCAGCGCGCCGAGCAGGGACGCTGGTACTCCGGCGGTGTGCGCCCAATCGGCTACACCTCGACCGGCGAGATCATCCCACCCGAAGCCGCCGCCGTGCTCGGGATGTTCCGGGCTGTCGAGCGGGGCAACTCCATGCGCGACATTGCACGCGCCCTATCTGGGGTCGATCAACCGGGCTTGCCGGATATCCCGACCACGCCGCGCCATATGCACACCGTGGTCACAGAGCGCAACGCTCGACGCCGCGCTGAAGGCCAGGAAGAAAAGCCAGTTCCCGACGCGCAGCCGTGGGCCTATACGTCGTTGCACTCGATTCTGCGCAACCCCGTGTATGCCGGCTATTCCACCTACAAGAAGGCCAAACGCAAAGGCGTGAAGAACAAATACCGCCGTGTAACGCACATTGTCCGCGACCCCGATACCGGCGAGCCGGTAAAAGGGCAGTGGGAGCCGATCGTCACACCCGATCTGTGGTGGCGTGTGCAGAACGTGCTCGATGATCCCGACCGGCTGACAAACAAGGAGCGCCGGAACACTCGCCGCCATCTCGGCTCGGGTCTGTATGTCTGCGACGAGTGCGGCAACCCCGTGCGCACGCATGCCGACCGCTACCGCTGCGCGGCCTGTGGCTTAGTGCGCACACATAGCGTCGATGATTTTGTCCTCGCCGTGATCCGTGCCCGTCTTGGTCGTGACGACCTGGCGGACCTGCTGCCGACTGCGGACGACGACGAGGTCAACGCCATCGACGACGAACTCGCTGAGCTTCGCGCAAAGCTCGCCCGCGTCCAGGCTGACTACGACGAGGAGCTTATCGAGGCCCGTGACCTCAAGCGCGCGCGAAACCGTTATGAGCCGCAGATCGAGAAACTCGAAACGCGCCGTGCCCGTCTTGCTGGCGCATCGGCGCTGCTCGACACAACCGGCTACGCCTCGCCCGTGGATGCCTTCGACAACGCAGAGCTTGCCGTGCAGCGCCGAGTCATCAATACCCTGTGCCAGGTGCGCCTGCGCCGTGGCGTGCGCGGCACCAAGACCTTCAACCCTGAATCGGTGCAGATCGTGTGGAACTAGGTTGCAGTGTGTGACACGTCAACAATCGCGCGCATGCGCTGCGGCGCGCAAAGCTCTTACGAAGGAACGCCACGGGAGCCGGCAGTTCGGGGGAGATCTGCCTTCGTGTATCGGGGGCGACACTGCTCAACCGTGGCGTTCGCAGGAAGTATGACACGGCTCTTGTTACCCCAGAGGTCGTAGGTTCGAATCCTGCCCCCGCTACCAACTTCCAAGCCCCTACCAGGAGAAACACTGGTAGGGGCTTTAGTTATTTCTCTTAAGGCGCACGTCCTGGGACTCAAATCGGGACTTTAGCGATGGCATTTTGTCACTTAAGCCGGTTTGGAAGTGATGGGGTTAAGTGACAATTTTCGATTTTGTGACCTTGGATGACTGTGTCGTTTTGAGGAGTCGTCTGCACGGATTTCAGAAGTCCTCTGTACTATCGCCATCCACTCCGGAGAGGCCGCGGGCGTTCGTCCACTTCATCTGGAACGCGATTCGACAGAGCGCATTCAATACGATGGTCTTTTTCTCCCTGCGAAGGATGGGGGCAGTTTAGGGTACCAGGGTGTTGACCAGATCGAGGAATTCCTCAGCGTAGGCAATTTGCTTGCGTAGCTTTTCGTAGCGGGTGCGCGTCTCCTCACGAATGTCGGCAAGGGTGGCCTTGGCATTACTCCGTGCCTGCTGTGCGGTATCACTGTCCTGCCCGCCATCTGAACTATGAAGAATCTCCGCAGCTTCCAGGAATTCCCGCATCTGATCCAGAGTAAACCCCAGCGGTTTCATCCGTCGCACCAGCAAAACACGACGTACATCAGCCTCACTATAAAGCCTGAACCCACCAGGGCTACGCCCCGATGGGGTAATCAGGCCGACGTTGTCATAATAACGCAAGGTGGGAATCGACAACCCCGTCTGGTCAACGACCTCGCCGATCTTGAAATTACTGTTTTGCATTGCCTGTTCTCCTTCACGGTGATGTTGCCCACGGGTTCCTGTGCCTGGGTTGGCGGTTGAGTAAAACTCCCGCTACCATGACCACCATCACCAAACCTAAAGTTACTAGAGGGTTGGATTCCTTTCGGGCGTTCGCCCAGTTACCTATCCCCTCAAAGATTGGACATCTATGACTGAAACTAGCACGGCGGCCCCCCGCCCCCTCCTGAGTCCAGACGGCGCTGATGCCCCTACCGGGATCATCGCATCCTTCCGTTACGCATTTTCTTCCCCCGCCCGTATCCGTATAGAGATTCTGGCCGGACTGGCGGTATCCCTGGCGCTGATCCCTGAGGCCATTGCCTTTTCCATCCTTGCCGGTGTTGACCCAGCCATGGGTCTGTTTTCCTCGGTAGTCATGGCCATTGCGATCGCCTTTACCGGTGGCCGCCCGGCAATGATCACCGGCGCCACCGGGGCTATTGCCCTAGTCATTGCTCCTGTGGCGCGTGGTTACGGGATGGATTATTTCATCGCCACCGTTCTGTTGGGCGGTGTCCTACAAATCGTGCTCGGCGCCCTCGGTGTGGCGAAACTTCAGCGTTTTATCCCCCGATCGGTGATGCTGGGTTTCGTCAATGCACTGGGCATTATGATTTTCACCGCCCAACTCGAACACCTCATTGATGTGCCTTGGATAGTCTACCCACTCGTCGGCTTGGGTGTGGTGATCATGATTTTCTTCCCCAAGCTCACCAGTGTGATCCCCGCCCCGCTGGTCACGATTATCGTGCTCACCGGTTTGGTCATTGCCGCCGGTTTGACTGTCCCGACGGTCTCGGACATGGGCAAGATGCCGGAGACCTTACCGTCCCTGTTTATTCCGAACGTGCCGTGGACGTTGGAGACCCTGCAGATCATCGCGCCTTATGCCCTGGCCATGGCCGTGGTCGGTCTCATGGAATCGTTGATGACCGCCAAGCTCGTCGATGACATCACCGACACTCATTCCGATAAAACTCGTGAATCCTGGGGACAGGGGGTGGCTAATATTGCCTCCGGTTTCTTCGGCGGCATGGGTGGCTGCGCGATGATCGGTCAAACCATGATCAACGTCCGCGAATCCGGGGCACGTACCCGCCTATCCACCCTGTTAGCCGGTGTGTTCCTGCTGGTCCTGGTCCTGGCACTGGGCGACATCGTTGGCATGATCCCGATGGCTGCCCTGGTGGCAATCATGATCATGGTCTCGGTCGGCACCATCGACTGGCACTCGGTGCATCCACGCACCCTTAAACTCATGCCGGTCTCTGAGACCATTGTTATGGCCGTGACGATTATTGCCACCCTAGCCACCAGCAACCTGGCCATTGGTGTGGTGTTGGGTGTGGTCACCGCGATGATCATGTTCGCCCGTCGGATGGCACATATCGCTTCCATTGAAAAGGTCTCCGAGATCGACGGCGACGGCGATGGAGAGATTGATACTCGTACCTACCGGGTGCATGGCCAGTTGTTTTGGGCATCAAGCAATGACCTGGTTTATCGCTTTGATTACACCGATTCTGCCCGTCATATCACTATTGATCTCACTGAGGCGGAGATCTGGGATGCCTCCACGGTCGCGACCTTTGACGCGATTACGCAGAAGTTCCAGGACAGAGGCAAAACCGTGTCCATTATCGGGCTCGACGGTCCCAGTCAGGACCGGCTGAACCGCCTGTCTGGCCGGCTTGGCACCGGCCACTAACATCCCCCGACTCGAGCACATCGACTTGGCGCCCCAACTTATAACCGGGGCGCCAGTTTATTGGTGCTGTTGCAAAGTTGGGGCATAGGAAGAGCATAAAAGAAGCGTAGCGGTTAACCGCTACGCTGTGTTGTGGGGATTTTTACTTTTTACGGTGCACGTGTTCTAGTTAGTGGTTCGTTTCTTTCCTCGGGTGATTGCGACGGTATTCCTCGACTAAGTGAGCAATACCCGGCGCAGCCTGGGACAACATCCAGGTCATAAGCGCTATAAGAACCCCTATGACGATAAGTGTTAACGCCAACCAGCCCAGTGTTGGGCCGATGCCGTTGGCCTCCTGGACGTGACCCCACAAGGCAGACACGCCGTCGGGTATGCCGAGCATACTTAGCAGCCCGTTCCCCAAGGCTCCGACAGCAACGAGTGCGATAGCAACGAAGAGAACACTGGCTGCAATCCACGAGGCAGACATGCAGGCCTTAATAAAGTTCGTGTTCGACTTTTCCATATCGTCGTTATACTGCTTGCGTTCTGCGCGTATCTCCTCCAGCAGCTTTTCGTTGGACTCCTTCTCCTGGAGCAGAGCGCTGCGAGCCTTCTTAGAGGCTTCTGCTGCCTCGTGCAGGCTCTTAGGCTCTTTCGACATTGCCTCAGATACAGCTACTTCTACCAGCGGTTCCAGGCTAGAAGTCAGGCTCGAAGTCATCTGAGCGTTCAGGCTCTGGCTGCGACCCGGACCACATCTACTCAGACACCATCTCCGGCACCAACTGGCAACGGCCTGGTCTTGATGACGCGCTGGCGTACATGCGCCCCGACGACACGCTCGTTGTCACGCGCTTGGACAGGCTCGGCCGCAGCCTCGCGGACACCGTGAACACCATCGCTGACCTCGCCGAGCGTGACATCAACGTCAAGGTGTTGGAGCCAGCGCTGGACACGTCGAAGCCCACCGACAAGGTGGTTATCAACGTCATGGCAAGTCTTGCCGAGTGGGAGCGTGACCTGCTTGTCCAGCGCACCCGTGAGGGCGTGGCGCACGCCCGCGCACAGGGCAGGGTCGCCGGCCCCAAGCCGAAGCTCAGCGCTGAGCAGGCGCAGATGGCCAAGGAGCTTATCGACGGCGGCAAGTCCGTCAGCGCTGTAGCGCGCACCTTTAACGTCTCGCGGCCGACGATCTATCGCGCTCTCAAGCGCATCGAAGCCGACGCTTAAGCACAGGCTGCGTCGCTAGCGCTCGCACCCGGCGAGAAGGCATCAGGCTGCGCTAGCGACGCTCGGCACACATGAGTGCTGCACTGCTGGGATACGCCTGCGACCGGCAGAGCCGGGCCGAATACGGGATTGACCACATACACCCCGTATTCGTGCAAAGGAGCACTGCCATGTCCACCCATTCTCACACGCTTGCATCCCACGGCGAGATCCTCGCGAACCTCCCCGGCATCCTCGGGTTCTACCCGAACAACTCGCTGATCCTCGCGTTCTTCGTCGACGACGAGGGCGTCGACACCGTCCGCCTCGGCCCGGTCGCACGGTTCGACCTGGACGAAGCAGTGGAGAAGCTCACCGAGAGCCGCGAGCGGTTCGCAGCGTGGGTCCACCACCTCGAACTCGACGCTGTTATCGCGTACATGATCAGCGATGACATTGCGCAGCCGGTCTTCGACGAGACGGCCACGTACCTCACCAGCGGGGCAGTGCACCTACCGCCGCTGCTCGGGGTGGTGCAGGTGCCCGAGATCGTCACCGGGGCTGCGTGGTGGTCTGTATACCAGCATCCGCTCATCGACGAGCCGCGCCACGGCGTTGTCGGCGAGGTCGCCGCATCGGCGGCGCTGCAGCAGATGCTAGAGCACACCGGCGAGCTGCCGGAGCCGAGCAAAGACGACATCGAGGCACGGTTGAACAGCACCGATCACGGCATCGACGCTGCCGAGCACGCCGACATCATCGAAGACGCGCTGGCGTATATCCCGCCCATGTTCTCCGACGTGCTGCAGCGTGAATACGAACAGGCGGCGGCAGGGATCACCCAGCCGAGCACGCGGGCTGTTCGATCGGCGCTGAAATGCTTCACCACTCCGCGCTTGCGGGACACGCTGCTTGCCGCACTGCTCGATGACCCGCAGGCTGGCCTTGCGTTCATAGAGAAGGTCATGCGTGCTGTCCCGACCAGCTGGCCGGGGATGCGGGCGCAGCTCACCGCCACTGTCGCAGTGCTCGCGCACGCCACCGGCCAGCCGGGGCTAGCTGGCGTGGCTGCGCAGCGAGCCACCGAGATCGGGCCAGACGAGAACTTCCCGTCGCTGGTGGCGAAGCTGACCGACATCGGCCAAGGTGAGCGGATGGTTGAACTCGTCCGCGAGGGCGCCGAGAAGACCCGCACGATCTTGTTTGCGGCCGAGTAGCACCACACACCCCGTTGCAGCGATGCAACGGGGTTTCTTTTTCGCTGTACCTCCGTGGCTGGCGACAACAGACACTTCAACGAGGCAGGGGAGTGGCCTTTAGACAGCAGAGCTGTATCCAACAGACGGATTGACCATCAATCCGAACAAGGAGGCACGTGATGCGCGACTTCATCCACACCGACCTGGAACTGCTCTACCAGCTCGCCGACGGCGTCGACGGCGAGGACGCCGATCCGGGCGCAGCGCAAGAACTGCGCGACCTAGAGGCGGCAGGCACACCGCTGCCTTGGGCAGTGCTGTAAGGACAGCGCAACCACCCCGCAGCAGCAAAGCCGCTGCTTAAGTACCCAAATTGCACGGCAATTCACACTCACTCACGTAAGGAGAACCATCGTGTCCAACCCCTTCAACAACGGCACCATCGTCGGCAACGCAGCTCGCGCACCGAAGCTGTTCGAGCACGCAAACGGTGGCGCGACGGTGAAGCTCAGCGTCTATGCGCGCAACACCTTCAAGAACAAGACCACCGGCAAGGTCGAGTCCGAGATCGTGGAGCTGACCGGCTACGTCCAGGACGCTAAGAACCCCGGCGTGTTCGGCTGCGTCGGCTCCGGCGATCGCGTTGCGGTGAGCTACTCGCTGAAAACCGACGTCTACACCGACAAGGACGGTGTGAAGCACTACCCGCTGGTCGCCCGTATCGACACCGTGCAGCTGATCGACTCCAAGAAAGAGTCCGCTGCGCGCGCAGCCCGTCGCGGAGGCGAGGCGGCGAACGCCGCCCTGGCTGGCGCTGACGCCGACAACGACGAAGCACCGTTCTAACAACGACACCCCGCAGGGAAACCTGCGGGGTTATTTTTTCAACTATTTCACGGCCTTACCCAACCGAACGCAAACATTCATGCTTAGATTGACGGGGGCTTTTTCGGTACCGGTAGGGCGGTATCGGGTACCGGGGTGGTGGTGGTTGCCGGTACCCGTTTTTTACCCCCCGGTTACGGCTTTCGGGGTTGACGTAGCCGTGTGGGGGTCGTAGGGGCCATCCTTTCTTGTTTGATGTCGTCGCGGGTTCGCATGTCTTCTCCTGTCAGGGTGAGTTTCGAGCCGTGGTTGGCGAGTCGGCCGGGATAGGCATCGAAGCGCTCGAGTGCGGCGGTTGAGCCAAGGAGTTTCGCTTCACGCAACCTTGTCTGTATGACCTTGTTGTCGCGGGCTATGCAGTTCGTTTTTGCCGGGTTTCGCCGCGGCCGGGGAGCATCATACGCAGGCCGTTGAGGATGATCAGCGCGGCGCTGCCTTCATTCAGCAGCAGTCCCGTGGTGAGGGTCATCCAGCCGGCGAGGGCCGCGATGATAAGAATGGCCACGACGGCCAGGCTGAGCGCGATGTTGATCTTGATGTTGTTCCGGGCCCGTCGGGAGAGGCGGATGGCTGCGGGGAGCCGGTCCAGTTCGTCGGCCATGAGTGCGACGTCAGAGGTTTCGAGTGCGACGTCGGTTCCGGCGGCGCCCATGGCGATGGCCAGGTCCGCGTTGGCCAGTGCGGGGGCGTCGTTGACTCCGTCGCCGACCATGGCGATAACCCCGTACCGTTCGCGCAATTCACGTACGGCGGCTGATTTGTCCTCGGGCAGCAGTTCGGCGCGGTAGTCGTCCAGACCCAGGGCATGGGCGGTGGTTTTAGCGACGGTGGCGTTGTCTCCGGTGAGCATCAGCACCCGTTCGATGCCTAGTTCGCGCAGTTCGGCGATAGTGCTGTGGGCGTCGGGGCGCAACTGGTCCGCGACCGCCAGAACGGCCAGTGGCCGGGTGTCCTCGCGCAGTACGACGGCGGTGGAGCCGTTTGCCTCGGCTCCGGCCACGGCCGCTCCGACTTGCGGGTCGGTGCGGTCCGCGTCCGAGGGCCGGCCGATGTGCATGGCTCGGCCGTCGACGACGGCCTCCATGCCGGCCCCGGGGAGGGCGCGGGCGTCCCTGGCGGTGGGGATGTCGAGGCCCCGGTCCCTGGCCCCGGCGGTGATGGCGGCGGCGATGGGGTGTTCGCTGCCGGCCTCGACGGCGGCGGCCAGTGCGAGGGCTTCCTGTTCGGTGGTGCCGCCGAACGCGGTGACCTGGGCCAGGGCAGGCCGGCCGCGGGTGAGTGTGCCGGTCTTGTCGAAGGCGACGGCCTTGATGTCGGCTAGGCGTTCGAGGTGGATGCCGCCCTTGATCAGGATGCCGTCCCGTGCTCCGCGGGCGATGGCGGTGACGACGCTGACCGGCACGGAGATGACCAGCGCGCAGGAGCAGGAGACAACAAGGATTACAAGGGCTCGATAGATGGCCTCACGCCATTCGAAGCCGAACAACGGCAGGACCAGGGCCACCAGGACCGAAAGGGCGAACATGGCGGGGGTGTAGACGGCGCTGAACCGGTCGGCGAAGCGCTCGGTGCGGCTGCGGTTAGCCTGGGCCTCCTCTACCTGTTCGATCACCCGGGCGAGGATGGTGTCGTAGTGCTCCTTGGTCACCTGGACGCGCAGCACGCCGTTGCCGTTCAGGCTTCCGCCGAAGACCTCGGTCCCGGCGGAAGCCTCCACCGGCTCGGATTCGCCGGTGACCGGGCTGGCATCGACCCACGAAGCACCCTCGGTGACGGTGCCGTCGGTGGGCAGACGCTCACCGGGGCGGACGAGGACGACATCACCGGGGTGCAGCGCCTCCACGGACACGGTTTCGGTGAAGCCCCCGTCTGTGAGCCGGTTCGCGTTCGGGGGTGCCAGCTCCAACAGCGCGCTGATGGAGCCGCGTGCCTTGTCGGTGGCGTAGGCTTCCATGGCCTCGCCCAGGCTAAAGATGACCACGAGCATCGCGGCTTCTTCGATCACCCCCAGCGCGATCGCACCGATGGCGGCCATGATCAGCAGCACGGTGATGGTCAGCTGCCTGTTGCGCACGGCGCGGATGGCGCTGCGCAGCGGGTAGGCGCCGCCGATGACGATCGTGGCCCAGAATAAGGTCAGGGCCACCGGCTCGGAGTGGATGGTCCACTCCACGGCCAGCCCCGCGGCCAGCAGCACCGCGGCTACCGCCAGGGCCACCATCTCGCTGCTCTGCCACCACCGGCGCCGGGACTGAGCGGTGAGCTGTGTTGAGGTGTCAAATTCGGCATTCATTCGGTGATTTCTTCTCTCTGTGAAACGTGAGGACATGACTCGTGAGGGTCAGCCCTCACCAGGTGATCAGGCGCGGACGGGGCGTGCCGGGCCGGCCGGCGCCAGGGACAGGCCGGCCTTCTGTGCCGCTTCAACGATGGCGCTGTCGGCCACGGTGCCGTCGTGCGTGACCAGCGCGACGCCGGAGGCCAGGGCGTCGACCTTCTGCACGCCGGGCAGGGCCTCGACGGGGGCAAGGTCTCTGGAGCAGCTTACGCATCCGCCCCCGAGCGCGCGGTACTTGGAACGGACCAGCTGGATGGGTGTGTTCACGGGTGTCTCCTTCACAATGTGCAGTACTTCGACAGACTTCGAAGTCCGGCTTCCACGATACTCACACTTCGATAGTTGTCAAACTATCGAAGTATGCTAGAATGGAGGCATGTCGATCCCATCCTTGGACCCTCCTGCGCCAAGTGCGCTGGGTTACTGTACGCCGTTGTCCGGTGAGCCAATCACGGCGGCCCAGGCCGAGGCCGTCTCCCGGATGCTCAAGGCCCTGGCGGATCCGGTCCGGCTGCGGCTGATGTCCATGGTGCTCTCGCACGAGGGCGGCGAGGCATGCGCAATGTGTGACCTGACCGAGGGCTTCGACCTGGCAGTTTCGACACTCAGCCACCACCTGAAAATCCTGCACGACGCCGGGCTCGTTGACCGTGACAAGCGAGGGGTGTGGGTCTACTACAAGGCCCGCCCCGAGGCCATGGATGCTCTGCGCACCCTCTTCGGTTCCGACCTTTCCACGCCGCCGGCAGAAGCTGGTTGAGCACGCAACCGCGCGGCACCGGGTATGGGCTTGCGATGCGCGAATCAGCTCAGAAGAAAGCCGTTTGCCGCATGCTCCTAAAACGATCCTTAGCGCTACTTTTCCGCGGAATGGTCCTCGACCCCCGCCTCGCGCGCACCGCCTGAGCAGCCTCCTACATCCGGTTGAGGATGGTCCTGCGGGACTGGGCGATCGGCCATAAAGAGCCGCAGCCATCGTTCTCTGGAGCACCGTCTACCTCGACCGCACGGTCGCCACCCTGACCAGCGACGGCGGTGACATCGACCCGGACGTCCTGCGGTTCCTCTCATCGCTGGGATGGGAACACATCAACCTCACCGGCGACTTAGATAAGTACGTCATTGCTTCTCACTATCTTCCCTGAAAGGAAGATGTATCGTGCCTGATGCCCGTGAACTGACTCGGATGCTCAAAGATTTCCGAGAATACATCCCAGCCGTAGTTGGAGCCATCGTCGTCATTGCAACCGTGATCGGTCTTCTCGTCCCAAACCTTGAAGGTGGATCCAGAAGCGCCGACGATGCCAATAACAGCGGTACGACTAACTCGGGCACGACTAACTCGGGCACGACTAACTCGCAGGGTGATTACTCGGATCCGTCTGCTGATTGGTATTGGTACCTAACCGATGATCTTGTTAATGCCCTCCATGAGGGGATTCGGTCGGGGGTAGATTTGTACGTAGACGGGAAGTGGCATGAAAGGTCAATCCTCGCCACTGATCGGGGTTCGGCTCGAGCGTCTTTTAGACATTATCGAGTACCAGACATCGCGAAAACGCTGCGCCTCAAGGCGACTTGGGTTGACGACATCCCGAACACAGGCGCACCTGGCCAGGTCACGATCCAGCATGAAGGGCAAACCATAGGCGCGTTCACTGTCCCGGTTGGGGAGATTGTCGAACACACTTTCGATATCCAGGGCGGAGGTATTATTAGCGTTTTCATCGCTGCTTACGACCCTTCGACTGAAGAACGAGTGCCTTCAGACGGTCTTGCACTCCTCACCCCGGTGGTTACGAACTACTGACATCAACAACGCACCGGATCAGGCCGTGAAAGAAAGCGCTGGGAGCAACACCCAGCGCTTTCTTTATGCGTGGGTCAAATCAGAGTCACAGTACGGACGCCGTGGGGGAGTAGCGACGGTACAGCTCCAAGTGCGCTGACACTTCACAGCGCATTTCACGCGCCACTTTGCTGCACATCATCCGTGCTGTTTCGTTGTGCGGTGCAGTGGCGCGTTTACTGGCTCTTCTGCTGCGCAATTCATTGCACTGCGTAGTGTCTGTGGCTGTTTAGTAACACGCAGGTTGCACTGTGTATTGGGTAGCCATTCCATCGGCACGTTTACTGCGCGATGAAATGCCCCGACACTTCAATGACACGTGAATTGGGCAATAAAGTGGCTCGCCAGTCTATTGACACTTTCGCTGCGCAACAGAATGACACCGTCATTCTGCCGGCCCTTCTGCGGACGTCTTTTCTGCGCAGCACACGCGCCATTGTCCCGGCCGACGTGCTGCGCAATATCTCCGCCACTCAACAGGCCAATTCGCTGCACAACGTAGTGACACTCCGCTCAGCGTGGCCCAGATTTCTTCGATTTTCGCTGAATCTCAGCGGTTTGCCTGCCGCCGATGACCTACGACGCCGACGGCACCCTATACGGCCCGCAGACGGGTGTGCAGTGCGCATGGTGTGCTGCTAAAGCTCCATACCGCCGTCACGATCACGCTGCCGTTGCTGCTGGCGGCGCTGTTTGATGCGCTCCTGGGCACGGCGGCGCGCTGCAGCGCTTTCCCGCTGAGTACGGTCGATGACCGTCTCGCGATACCGCTG
Source organism: Actinomyces sp. HMSC065F12 (assembly GCF_001814535.1). Taxonomy (NCBI): domain Bacteria; kingdom Bacillati; phylum Actinomycetota; class Actinomycetes; order Actinomycetales; family Actinomycetaceae; genus Actinomyces; species Actinomyces sp. HMSC065F12. The sequence goes on along the minus strand of NZ_KV816955.1, from coordinate 4,242 downwards.
CTTCATCTCCGGGTCACGATCAAGTTCGATCTGCAAGAAATCCTGATCTACGTTGGAAATATCCTGCAGGGACTCGACTGCCTCCTCAATGATGATTTTTGCTTCCTCTTCTGCAGCTGCGCGGCGCGCTTCGAGACTTTCGGTGAATGCACGTTTCTCCACGTCAAAGGCTTCACGCTCACTGTCCAGGGCTGCGCGATCACGAGCCACCTGCTCGGCCTCACTGCGTGCTGCATCGCGGATGTCTGTAGCGTCGCTCCGCGCTTCGCTACGTGTGTTTTCAGCGTCCCGCGTGGCCTCACTGCGGATCGTTTCTGCCTCACGCTCCGCCTCATCTTGTGCTTCGCTGCGGATCGTCTCGGCATCGCGCTCAGCCTGCTTACGTGCCTCGTCGGCTTGGCGTGTGATCGTCTCCGCCTCGCTGCGGGCTGCGGCTGTAATCTCGCTCGCCTTGGACCGTGCAGTCTCTTCGGCGCGTTCGAGCAGCTCGTCTGCTTGCGCTTCGGCCAGGCCCAACTCCTGCTCAGCACCCTTGCGTGCGTCACTGCGGATCTGCTCAGCCTCTTGCTCCGCCTTCTCTCGTGCTTCCTTGAGCACACGCTCGGCAACAGCGCGGGCCTGTTCTTCGGCGTGCTGCAGCACACCTTGCGCTTTTTCGTTGGCAGCTTTCGCCTCTTCAAGTTCTTTTGCTGCTTGCTCGCGATCGTGCTCAGTTGCGTCCATGTCGCGCTGTACGGAACGCTTCTTGACTTCCACATCATCCTCGCGCTTGGCGAGATCGCGCTCCCGGTCTTGTTGCTCGGTGTAGCGGTCGAGGTTGAGTGACTCGTCATGACGTTCGGAGACTTCTAGTTCCACCGGATAGCCCAGCGCGTGCATGTGCTCCCGGAGTCCCCGTTGCGCGTCGATGAACTTCTGGTTACCCGAGATCTGTTTGCCCTTCTTCGGGCCGGATGTGTACCGCACTGAGGTGTCAGTGTTGTACGCGATGCCGGGGCGGCAGCGGAGCTTGTCGGGATCTTCGGGCTTCGGTGAGAACGTGTCGGCCTGGAACTGGATATGTGGCGTTGATTCGTCGAAGTTCATGTCCCCGCCAGCGACTGCGTCGATGCCACCGGGGATGAAGTTTTCCGCGATCCAACGCATCGACTCTTCGAGATACTGCTTCGCTGCTTCGTAGTCGCGTGCAACGAGTCGCGGCCGTTTCACTTCGCGACCGTCTACCTCACTCGTGTAGAAATCCGGGATTTCTTTACACATCGACTTCGGTAGATGCACGACGAACAATGACGTTTCAAAACTGTTCTTCTGCACGCGCACGCCGTCCATCCGGGCGTCTTGGTACGCCAAGACTTCCTCGACGGACGCAGCGCGACGGAACGTTCCGTTGCCGTCGTTGACGAACGGAACACTCAAATGCGCATCGGCCACGACGATGTTTGAGTTCATTGCGGCCTGATGCGCGAGATCCTGCGGATCTAATTCTCGCATCGCCTCCTTGAGGAGTCGCTTGCGATCTCCACGTGTGTCTCCGCCGCAGTTGTCACGGCGGAGATGGCGCAGATTGAACGCTGCGCGTCCCTTCTGCGCTGTTGATGTCTCCGACATATCTGTGTTCCTTGTGTTGAGGTGCGCGCGTACACGGAGCCTCTGTCTTCGACCCCTCCATGTACGCGCCCACATGACGAACTTGAGTTTTTCGGGGACCCCTAAGAATCGTGCGGGTCCCTTGCTTCGCTGTCCCACACGATTCTACCCCAAAAAACTCAAGGTCTTTAGCCCCCTAAAGACCTCAGTCTAGACACCTCGCAAGCTCGGAGAACTGAGGTCTTGAGGGGGCGCCTGCAGCGGGCAATAGCTCGCGGAAAAACCCTCCCTATTCGGTCGGCTTTTTCCGCTTCGCCTTGTCTCCGAAACACTGCGTGACCTGCGAAGATCGCTGTGGCGATCTCCTTGGTCCCGCAACAGGGCAGTGGCCTTCGCGGCGCTGGCGCCCCGCTTCGCCACTGCTACGTTTCATTCGTTGCACTCACGAAAATGTCTCTCACCGGCCTACTTTTGTATGCCGGTCTTCGAGTGTGTCATTTGCACTGCTGTGCAGCGCAAATGCCAATCGCTGAAAAAGGGCGGCGTCGCACCCCCTTATACTGGGTTTGCACTTTTTCGCCCCGACACCCTTGACGTCGGTCTTAGTGCGGCGTTTTTTCGCACCATGACCTGCATGGATGCACACTTTAAGACCGCATGCCAGGCGTCGGACCCCCTTATACTGGTTTTGCACTTTAGGGCCGAAATCGGCCCCCTTTTTTCTGCAAACGCTGCATCGATGCAGCTCACGAGGTAAAAAAGTGGTCTTCGACCCCCTTGTTTTCTCCACCCCGGCGTTGCTTCTGTTGCATTTGCTGCTTCGCCGCTGACACCCGTGCAGCGGTGCCGCAGCCACCCGCACACACGCGAAAACCCCGCCCTTGCGAGCGGGGTGTGTGGCGACATCAAACGTGACGGCTGTACGTCGTCACGCCGCGTGGCCGTACACACATGAGGTGATTGCGTGTACGGCTAAAGGGTTAGTCGGGTACAACTTCTAGATGCCGCTTCGGCTTACTGCCTTCGGTGCTCTCAGGCATATTGCCATCACCGTTCTTAGGCGTATTGCCGTCACCGTTCTTCGGCGTATCGCCGTCATCTTCGGTCCCGGCGGGCTTGTCGTCGTCGAGTTTCACCTCGAACTCTTTGGCGTACTTGCGCAACTGCGCAAGACGCTCCTTTGCTGCTTTGTGTGCACGGCGCGCCTCGTTCACGGAATCTTTTGCTCGCTGCTCATCGCGGAGCGCGGCTGCGTAATCGTCTCTGAAAAACATGGTTTGTTCTCCTTGATTGAGTGAATTCTTTGTTTGGGCTCGGGGCACGACGGTGGAGCGCGCGTGTGTTGTAGCACGACCATCACCCATCAGCCCTCGCACTCAGCTCAAGACCCAGCCTGGCTAGCTGAGCTAAGCGGCGGGATCTCGTCGTAGGTGGGTTTGTCCGCACTAGTGCTTCGCACCACCCAGCACCGTGACGAGCTGCTGGCGCTGCTCATCTGTCAGTTGGGGCGCTGCATCCACGACGGCATCGACGAAGCCGTCAAATAGCTGCGGGGCAGGGCGGCGTGCGGCCGCGAGGTAGGCGTCGAGATCGTCTTGGCGAATCCGATAGGCGGTGCCGAAACGGTGGAATGAAAGACGGCCCTCTTTAATAGCTTTTCGCAACGTGGACTCGGAGCCGACGCCGAGATCGGCGAGTTCCTGCAGCGTGTAAAAGCGTGGCGCGACGGCGGTAGTCGTGTCCTTTTCGGACATAGAAAAACGCTCCTGGGCAGATTGATCTGTCCCGGAGCGGGGTGCTTTACCGGCTTGCTATTCAGGCGGCTTGGAGTGCCGTGCTCAACTCGCTAGAACGGTGGTCTGCCGTCCCATCGCTTTACGGGAGCGCTTACTCCCTACCTGACCGCTTTTGTGGTCGGCAATGCCGTTGCCGACCGGTCTATCTCGTCGGAGGAACCGCGCCTATCACGGTCGAGAGGCTATCTCTTTATGAATTATCCTCGGGGTTATCCCCCGTATGCGGCTGGCTAAACCAAAAACGAATTAAAACGCCACATACGGTCTGGGGGCCATCGTACGGAACTTATGCGTCGCGCACAATAGCCTGCGACCTAATCTTTACGAATCGAACCGAGCACGTTTCTACACGCCACGTGGCACGGCTGGGGTGTTGTGGTGGGGCAGCTGTTGTGTGGCGGCATGGTGACACGCAAGGGGCGCGCCTTTTTGTGACCTGTGACACGTCTATAGTGTGCTCGTTTCGTAGTTTTGACCTCGTTTCGTAATTTGCCGATCAAAATACGAAAAAATTACGAAACGCTCTACCTGCGGTTTCGTAGAACTACGAAAATCGGAAAACCAAATTACGAAACACGCGATAACGCTGTGACCTGCACAGACACGTCACATTTCGGGGATGTTTCGTAATTTTGCGGCATTTCGACCCAAACCTTTTAAGGGAGAGACACAGACACACATTGCGGGCACATGTCTACGACATAGACCGTCCTCATTGAGGGCACGCTGCAGGGGTTGTAGCTATGTGACACGGCCGGGATGCTGCGTCACGGTGACACGCAAGGGGCGCGCCTTTTTATGACCTGTGACACGTCTGTAGCGCGCTCGTTTCGTAGTTTTGACCTCGTTTCGTAATTTG
>NZ_KV816954.1:0-86553 GCF_001814535.1 Actinomyces sp. HMSC065F12 | reverse complement strand
GGTCGTGAAGGCTGTGTGGAAGAAGGTCCAGGTTGATAACCCGAATGGTGGGAGCAACAAGAACGGCGATGACGCCGTTAAAGCGTCTGAATCTCGCAAGTCTGGAAAGCTCTCGAAAACTGGATATGCTGGGATGCCGTATCAAGTCGCAGCGATGATTCTTGCAGCCGGCGGATTACTGATTGCTGCTGGTAGGAAGAAAGTCAGAAAGGACTAAAACTGAGAAGTTAAAGTAGCGTAAGCCGCCCATATGAGCAGTGAATATGGGCGGCTTCGCTATTTTCAAGGAACTTGTAAATATCGAAGTAAGGAACTGCTTCTGCTCTCTGCAAAGCAAAATTTCCCAAGGTTCTTGTAGTAAGAGATTGCTTCGTGAGCTTAATTAACCACCGTCACTCGTGGTTTGGGGATCATACCCGAATTATGAGTATTAATGCGTTGTTATTGGGGTTTGATGAGGGGTATGAAGCTTTGAATTATTGTTCGACGAGCACTTGTGATCGACCGGTTTGGGGTGCCTGGCAGTTAAATCACGTACTGACATTACCTCTAAAACGCAAGCTGACTTGTTTATAAAACTGCTGCTAGAAGGATATTTTATTACGGAACTCGTGATAATTAAAACCTCTCTTGTCACTAAAACGGCCTGATGCTGGGAAGTTCGAGTACCTAAAGCGCAAGTTGCAGGCGAGATATATGGGCCAGATCCTTATCGATGGGATCTGCATTCCCTATAACTGGTGTAAATCAGACTGGGTTTGTGAGAGGGCATGCTATACCTAGCAAGGTTTTTCTATAGCTATCAGTGCTTATGACCAGGAGACCAGGGAGCGGTCGGTGAAGATATGCTTTGATATCCTTGCTGGCGGTGCCTCGTCGAAGCCGGCAGCTATTCGTGTTGTGGAAGCAAAGATGGGAATCGAAGCATCCACGTTGCGCAACTGGATGAGAAAGGCTGAACAGGCCGAGGCGCTGGAAGTAGCAGCCAGTGAGGCGGATAAAGATGCCGAACTTAACAAGCTACGCGAGGAAAATGCCCGGCTTGAGGAAGCCGACGAGATCTTGAAGCTGACGTCAGCTTTTTTGCCTAGGCGGAGCGTTACCGCGCTCAAGTGATTGTGAATTTTCTGCATATTCACCGGCACTTGTATTCCATCGAGCGGATGTGCCACGTGTTCAACGAGCACGAATACGACATTTCGCCAGCAACCTACTACCGTTACATCAGCCGGGTTGCCCCCCACACAGGCCGAACTCGAGGAAGCGTATGCTGCCCACAAGCTGTACACGCTGTGGGTGAAGGCGAGGCGCGTTTATGTGGCAGGCGCAAACTCTGGAAAGTATTCCTGCGCGCTGGATGGTGGATTGGCCGTGACCAGGTACAACGACTGATGAACATCCTGGGAATCAAGCGTGCGCCGGAAGAAGTCGCAACGCACTCCGATCAGTGGCGGGCGGCGGATTTCACCTACGTTTCTACCTTGCAGGGTTGGGTGTGCGTCAGTTCTGTTGAGGACGTGTGCACCAGAGAAATCCTTGCAGTCGTCGACATCCAGACGGATAACAGTCTGGTCGCATGTGCCTTGAGGCAGGCGTTGGCCACACGGAAGTGTCAGGACTCGTTCTTTAAGTCTGCTGGGGTCATACATCACTCCGATGCGGGTAGTCAGTACACCTTGACTGATCTGCGCGACCTGCTGCAACGCCACGGGATGGATGGCTCAATCGGTGCCATTGGGGATGCCTACGACGATGGGCTGATGGAGTCAGTCATTGGGCGGTACAAGTCCGAGTTGATTCACGTTGAAGTTGCTGCCTGGGCCAACAGGCAAGAAGGGAGACCGCGATTATCGGCTGGGTCCACTGGTGCAATACCGACAGGTTGTATTCATCGATTGGGGACATCCCACCCGGTGAGAGATACACCAACCATTTTCAACACGCAGCCTTCAAGGCTGCCTAACACGCCGCTCTCAAAACTCAGGCCAATTCAGTATGCGCCTGGATTCCCTCCGTTTAGTGAGGCGTTTCGAGTGACCAGAGTGTTTTGCACCCTCGTATCTATACGTATAGAATGCGTCTCGCAGAAATCAATGGTGAACCTGTGAAACAGGGGAGGGCAGATGCCGCACATCAAGCATCGCAATCAAATAGCCGATCAACACTTCGAAAGTACCCACGGACGCAAATCTTTCTGGTCCGCAATCGTGTCAATCTGGCTGGGCACGACGATGGAATACGTCGACTTCGCACTGTATGGAATGGCAGCAGGCCTGGTCTTCAGCGATGTCTTCTTCCCTGAACAAACCAAGATCATCGCATTGCTCTCCGCGTTCATCACCTACGCGGTCGGCTTCCTGGCCCGCCCCGTGGGCGCATTCGTGCTGGGACGGCTCGGTGATCGCGTCGGCAGGAAGAAAATCCTTGTCTTCACCGTCGCCCTCATGGGTATCGCAACCTCGGGAATCGGCCTTCTGCCCACATACGCCTCCATCGGAATCTGGGCGCCGATCCTGCTCGCCCTGCTGCGCATCTGCCAGGGATTCGGTGCAGGTGCCGAACTTTCCGGCGGCGCAGTCATGCTGGCCGAATATGCACCCACCCGCCACCGCGGCCTGGTCGCCTCGCTGATCGGTGTCGGCTCCAACAGCGGCACGCTGCTCGCCTCGATCGTGTGGCTGCTGGTCCTGCTGCTGCCGCACGAACAGGTCATTTCCTGGGGATGGCGAATCCCGTTCCTGTGCTCTGTGCTGGTCGCAGCATTCGCACTGTTCCTTCGCCGCTCGATGGATGAAAGCCCCGTCTTCAAGACCTATCAGGAGAAGAAAGCACGCGAACTGGCCGACCTCGACAAGGCGGAAAACGAGCCCGCTAAGTCGACATTCGGGTGGAAAGCCTTCCTGGTCATGCTGGGTCTGCGCATCGGTGAAAACGGCCCGTCTTACATGGCTCAGGGATTCCTGGTCGGCTACACCGTCAACGCGCTGGGCATGAACAAGTCCGTCCCCACGACCGCAGTGCTGATTGCGTCGATCCTCGGTTTTGCTGTCATCCCACTGTCTGGCTGGTTGTCCGACAGGTTCGGACGACGCATCACCTATCGCGTCTTCTGCGCCCTGCTCGTCATCTACGGCGTGCCCGCATTCTTCCTCATGGAATCGCGCGACGCCCTCGTTGTCGGAGCAGTCATCGTGGTCGGCATGTGTCTGGGTTCCCTCGGAATCTTCGGCGTGCAGGCTGCCTACGGCGTCGAACTGTTCGGCGTCGGCCACCGCTACTCAACAATGGCGATTGCCAAGGAACTGGGATCCATCCTGTCAGGCGGAACCGCTCCGATGGTCGCGTCAGCACTGCTGGCTGCGACCGGCTCGTGGATCCCGCTGGCCATCTACTTCATGGTCACCGCTGGAATCGGCTTCATCACCACGTTCTTCGCACCGGAGACTCGAGGCCGCGACCTCACACTGATCGAAGATGCCATCTAGGCCACGATGCTAAAGTGAAGGATAGAAAATCGCCTTCATGCACGATGCCGGTTTTCTGTCTTTGTTTTAGCGCGACGAGGACGCCCTGACCCCAAGCAGACATCGATATGGCGAAAAGAGCTACTCAGAACGACGTTGCCAAGCTGGCGGGCACGTCAACAGCAGTCGTGAGCTACGTGATCAACAACGGTTCGCGCCCCGTTGCTCCCGAAACCCGCAAACGTGTGCTGGAAGCGATTAAGCAGACCGGCTACCGTCCGAACAACGCGGCCAGGGCACTGCTGACAGGCAAAGGCACCACTTTCGGAGTGGTTGTCCCTGACCTGGCGAACCCGTTCCTGGCACACATGCTCCAAAGCATCGAAGACGAGTTCTACGATCATGGGTATTCGCTGCTGGTCGCTGATTCACACGACTGCCTCAAGCGAGAAGAAGACATCATCGAGACTATGATGAGCCAGCAGGTCGCTGGCCTGGTGTGGTACTCGGTTGATCAGCCGCCGCCTGCTCACCTGCTGAAAGACTTCGCGCGGCCGGTGGTATTCGCCAATGCGTGCACTCCGACAGACACTGGCGAAGTTGCAGGGCAGCGTATCAGCGTCCTGGAAGACGAACGAGGAAGCGCCGCAGATCTGACGCGCGAACTCAAGAAACGCGGCTGCAGGACCATCGGGCACCTGGGCGGGCCGCGCGGACGCATCAACTCCGCCGAACGCAGCCGAGGCTGGTTCGACGCCCTCGACGACGGTTCAGACGGCAATCCCGAAGATCACCCCCACCACCTGAGTGCCCCCTACACGTACGAGGGTGGGTGGCAGATGGCCGAACACTTTGTGAACCTGGGCTGTGACGGGGTGGTCGTGTCCAATGAGATGCAGGCAGTAGGGCTCATGGCGCGCCTGGCATCACTGGGCGTGCGTATCCCCGACGACATCAGTGTGGTGGCCATGCACATCACTGCGCATGCCGAATACTGTGTGCCGGCACTGTCGGGAATCCACGTGGATATGGCTGATCTGTCAGCTCAGATCGCCACCTCGCTGCTGGGGTCAGGCGCGGCCGCCACCATCGTTCCGACAACATACTTCGTAGAGCGGGCCAGCTGTTAGCCCGCTCCTCACTCTCACTTCACGAAAGTTTCAGGTTTTATTGATGCCACTCATCATTGACTGCGACCCCGGCAACGGCATTCCAGGTGCGAACGTCGACGACGCGCTGGCACTGTGCTTAGCGTGGTCCAGCCCCCAGCTGGATCTGGCGTCGGTGTGGACGGTCTTTGGAAACGTCAGCGCCGCGGAAGGCGCGCAGGCGGCGCATCGGTTGGCGCAGGCATTCGGTGTGAGCACCCCGATCCTCACAGGATGCGACGTTCCCCTCGACACATATGTGTCACGCGGAGCCTGGCGGGACAAGATGGAAACGCCCCGTCGCGCGCCTGACGTTGCACGCCTGTGGCAAGGGGAGGAATACCCCGCGCAAGGGGAGTCGGCACAGCAGGATGCGTCTGATCCGTGCGAGTCCGTGCAGGAAGTGGCGGCACGGCTGGCTCACGATGTCATGTCGCACGTACACGGCGGCCCGGTCACAATCGCTGCCCTCGGGCCGCTGACCGACATTGGAGCACTGATCCGGTTCGAGCCGGAAGCTGCCCGCCATGTGGCAGAGATCCGCATGATGGGCGGATGCCAGGGGTACGACGACCTTGTCGACACGAACTTTGCGATCGACCCGCTGGCGGCCTCCATCGTGTTCGCCTCTGGAATCGACCTGACAGTTGTGCCACTCGATGTCACGCGCACGACGCAGCTTTCGCGCGAGCGGTGGGAACAGGTCAGGCAACGTGCCGGCGACCTGCCCGAGCAGCGTGAGCGGGCCGAAGCCATAGATGCATGGCTGAGTCCGTGGATCGAATACAGCACGCGCACGCGGCCGGTGGACGGCATGTGGGTACACGACATGGTGGTCATCGCCCAGATGCTGTGCCCGGAGGTTGTCGAGGAGGAGGCAGGCCGCTTTATGCTGGCACGCGACCCCAGGGGCAAACTGCTGGAGGCCTGCGATGGGGGATCGGGCGAGGGCACCTGCGGCGACGAGGAATTCCTTGCCAAGCCAAGACAGGTAAACATGGTGACCGCTGTTGATAACGACAGGCTGTTGACGCTGTGGACGAACGTCGTCCTCGGCGTGTAGAGCCATTGCGCGTGGCTTCTCACTGGCACAACTCGGTATGATATTTTCAGGCGTAACGAAAGTGGAGCCCGACGAATCGGACCCCACTTTCGTGTTACCTCCGGTTAGTGCTTCCTGCGGCGTACGAGCGCCGCACCACCAGCCAGTGCGAACAGTGCCGCAATTCCGGCTCCTGTTGCGTTCGAACCAGTGGCTGCCAGTCCGGGCTTGCCAGTCGAGCTGATCGAGTACTTACCGTTAGCACCCTCAGCGTCGGGGATGGCGCATTCGACCTTCGGCTCTTCCGGTCGTGGCTTCACCATGAGTTTCGCAGTCTTGGTGACCGTGGCACCATTTTGGTCGGTAGCCGTGAACTCAATCTGATACTCGCCAGCCTTGTTGGCGTCAAACTTCGAGTCTGGATTGGCCAGTGTCTTACCTCCGGTTGCCTTGGAAACCATGGAGGACAGGTCGATCTGGTCGCCTTCCCAGATCTCCAGATCCTTCAGCTCCAGTGTCGGCGCGGGCTTCACTTCCGCGATGCGCTTCTTGACGATCAAGTTCGCGGTCTCTTTGGTCTCAACGCCGTCGGCATTGGTAACGGTGACTTCAACCGGATATGTGCCAGCGACAGCTGAATTGAACTCGGCGTTCAAATCAGGAACCGGGGTACTGTCGGTCCCCTCTTTGGTGATCATGTCCGCAAGTTTGAAGGGCTCACCCTCCCAAATCGTAACGTCCTTAACGGCAAGCTTCGCCGGGGGATTCTTCACTGTCAGGCGAGCAGTCTTCGTGACGCTGGTAGTCCCATCCTCGCTGGTGACCGTGTAGGTCAGGTCGTAGGTTCCAGGCTTGTTCACGTCGTACTTCGAATTCGGGTCGAGCGTAACGTTCCCGCCAGCGGAGTTCGTGACGAGGGTGTCGAAGTCCCCACCGAACTCAATGGTCTTATCAGCAACCTCAAGAGTCGGGTTAATGACCAGGTTTGCCGTAGCAGTATTGCTCTTCACACCAAATTCATCGGTGACCGTGAAGGTCAGCGGGAAAGTACCAGCCTTGCTGGAGTTAGCCGGGGCGCCCTCAATCTTGACGTCATCTTTCAGGTCGCGGCCCTTGTAGTCGGTGGCAGACACGAGCAACGACTGGGGATCGAGCGTGTCACCGACGGTAATCGCCAGGTCTTTCGCTACGACCTTCGGAGCGATGGCCCACTGCGCCCTTAGCCTGACGATTCCACCTGTGATGTGGAGGTTTTTGGTGTCAGTGGTTAAAGTATCGACTTCGTCGAACTGATAAGGGTTTTGTCTGGTGAATGTCTTGTCCTCATTATTGAGATTGAGCGTGGGATCCAGCTTGCTCGTTCCGGACCAGCCTCGGCCAGCTTCTGCCATGGCCACCAGATCTGAGGGCCGATGTTGAGCACCAAGCCTGGGATCAGCAGCGTTCGGACGATGAGCGTGTCTTTGAGCACGCCGTACGCGACGATGAACGCCAGCTGGATCATGAACATCAACGGGATGACGACGAGCGCGGAGAACGTCGCGGCGAGCACGGTGCCTGCCGACGTAATGGCGCCGCCTGTCACCGTCAGCGCCTTGAGGATTCCTGGGCGTGTTCCGATGTGATGGGCCTCCTCGCGGGCACGCGTCATGAGGAAGATTGTGTAGTCGATGCCAAGCGCAACCAGGAATAAGAAGCCACACAGTGCTACGGATGGGTCGGCGCCGGGGAACTTCAGCACGTGGTTGCACGCAAGCGAGGCTGTACCCAGGGCAGTGCCGAAGGAGATCACTGTTGCGGCGATGAGGATGGTGGGGAGCAACAATGCGCGCAGCAGGATGGCCAGAATCACCCACACAACGACGAGCGCGAGGGGGATGATGACGCGCAGGTCACGTTCGCCAGTCAGGTTGGTGTCGATGTCCGTGGCGGTAATGCCGCCGACGAGCACGGAGTCTAAGAGCGCATGCAGTTCGTCACGAATCTTTGCAACAGTCGACTCGGCTTCCCTCGAATCTGAAGCGTCGCTGAGGGTGGCGTGGATGTAGACGCGGCCGTCGAGGACGGCCATGGCATCGTCGATGTTTTCCTGGGAAGAATAATCTGCGCAGGTGATCCAGCCCCTGCATCGAAGTGTTCGTCAAGAAGTCTTTGGCCTTACTGACCCGGATTCGCTTCGCTCCAGCCGCGAGAAAGCTGCCTCGATTGATGCGGGGGCGTTGGTTGGAAAGCTCCGTGCTGCGTTGCTGGAGCAATATATCGATCCGAAAACCACGCAGGCTTAACACGCGCTCAACGTGCTGTGTGTTCGAATCGTGTTCTGCCTGTTCGCTGAGGATGCGGGACTGTTCGAGAAGGACGCGTTCTACCGGTATCTGTCCTCTTTCGATGCACAGCAGCTGCGTTCGGCTCTCCTCGAGTTGTTTAAGGTGCTCGATACGCCGGTTCCTGACCGCGATCCGTACCTGTCGGATCGTCTGCGGGCTTTCCCCTATGTCAACGGTGGTCTGTTCAAGGGGAACGTGGAAATACCGAATTTCACTGAATCGATCCGCTCCCTTCTGCTGAACGAGGTGGCGCAGGATACAGATTGGTCGCAGATTTCACCGACCATTTTCGGTGGGGTTTTTGAATCGACCTTGAACCCTGAAACTCGTCGTTTCGGCAGTATGCACTATACCAGTCCGGAAAACATCCACGAGGTCATTGATCCTCTGTTCCTTGACGATCTTCGCAGCGAGCTCGACACGTTTCTGACTGCAGATGGGCTTACTGAGCGTCAACAAGACAACCGGCTGCGCATGTTCCACGAGAAACTGGGTTCGTTAACTTTCTTTGAAGGTTTCAACCCGACTTGGATACAAAATCGCAGCACAGTCGCGCTGGGGGCGTGAGTGGTTCAAATGGGAGGTCGTTGGTTCAGTTCCGAGAGAATGAAGTATTAGGTTGAAGATTTGCTGTGTGGAAGGGTGCGGCCAACCAGGAGCGTTTACGACGCGCACGCGGCCGACGTTCTGGGCGAGTCGATAGACCCGGCCAGTGTCGAGATTTATGACCAGTCGTTCAACCCGCTAAACCAGGTCTCGGTGGACGACGTGACAGATTTTCTCAGCGCCGAGACTGATAAGAACAGGGACGAAGCGATCAAGGGAGGTCCGCTGCAGAAATCAGAGGAGCACACCGCGAGGCTGCTGAAGTCCCACGTTAAGGCGGTGCTCGTGGGCACGGACAAGGCCGACTACGAGGTAGAGGTTAAGTTCGCCGGCGGGAACGTGTGACAGCTCTATTTCTTTAGGGACGGCGTTAAACCAGAAATCGCTTAACAGCAAGTTGAATCGGCCTAGTCAGTTCTATAAACTCTGGATCGGATCCTAACCCAGTTCGGCTGGGCACCTTGAAAACTAAGGAGACGATTTGTCAGATCCAGCGGCTCTTGAAACCTCTTCAGGTATCGATCAACAGGGCATTGATCTCGTCCCACCAAATCGTCGGCACGGAAAAGCCATCGACTTATTCTTCCTCTGGGCCGGTACAACCACGAACATCTTCACCGTCTCTTACGGCGCGCTGCTGGTGATTCTTTTCGGCCTCAGTTTCTGGCAGGCTATCGCGGCGATCGTCATCGGCAACCTAATCGCCTACCCGTTGCTGGCGCTGGCCTCGTTGCAGGGCCCCAAGACCGGCACGACCAACATGACGATCAGCCGCTCTAGCCTGGGTCCTCGAGGCGGACGAGCAAATGGCCTGTTCTCGTGGCTGATGCTGCTCGGCTTCGAAGCTGCCGGTCTGGTGCTCGTTTATTACGCGATTGCCGCGCTACTAGGCATTTTCGGCGTCGATATCTCGGGCGTTACGCAGGTCGTGCTCATCGTGGTGCTCGGCCTTATCCAAATGCTGCTGCCGCTGATCGGCTACAACTTCCTGATGGCAGCGCAGAAATTCGCCACAATCATTTTCGCCTGCGCGTTCGTAATCCTGGCAGTGCTGATCCTGCCCAAGGTAAACATCGCGACGGGCGAGGTAGGCGCCGACATCAACGCGATGAGCAGCGCGATCAGTCTAGTAGTGGTCTCCGGCGGCCTGAGTTGGGCATGCTCCGGCTCGAACTTCTCACGATATTTGCCCGAAGAAACCAGCCCGTTATCGGTTAGCACCTGGGCCGCGCTGGGCGGTTTCGTGCCGTACCTCTTGCTGCAGAGCCTAGGCGCCGCCATGGCTACGGTCGCAGTCGGCCCCGACGTTGACCTCTCCGACCCGCTAGCCGTTCCCGCGATCTTGCCTGCGGGGTTCTCTGTGCCGTTTCTGCTTCTAGTGGGCTTCGGCCTGATGGTACAAAACGGCACCAACCTTTATTCGTCGTCACTTAACCTGCAGACCGCCGGCATCCCGGCAAAGCGCCCGATGGTTGTCGTCACTGACTCGATAATTTGCATCTTGATCACTATCTTCGCGGTCGCCCAGTCGTCGTTCTACGCGCTGCTGAGCGCCTTCGTCGGTTCGCTGAGCGTCTGGCTAGCACCTTGGATCACGATCTATCTCGTCGATTGGGTTATGAGACGCGGCAATTACGATCTGGCTGGCTTGATGAACGACAAGGGCGGGGTCTACTGGGGTGTCGGGGGCGTGAAGCTGCCCGGATTCGTCTCGCTGATTGCCGGAATGATCGGTTCCGCGCTATTTGCCAACACCGGATATTTCATCGGCCCGATTGCAGCTGCGATCTCGCCGCAACACCCGGAATATGCCCCTGACTTGGCGATTCCCGCCGGGATAGTGGTCAGCGGCCTCCTGTTCATAGCACTCACAATCACCAATAAGAAGAAGAATTTAGGGATCGCGTGACCGCGCGCCCGCAAAGCTAAGGAGTAGAAATGCCTAACCGGCACGTAATGGATGTGGCCTACGGCAGGGCACATGCTGACAAAATCATCGAAAACGGCAAGCTGGTTAATGTCCTAACTGGCGAAATCTATCCAGCAGACGTGGCCATCGCGGACGGCCGTGTGGCTGCCGTCGGCGACGTGTCTGCGCAGAAGGGCCCCGATACCGAGATCATCGACGCCGAGGGCCGCTACCTGACCCCGGGTCTGATCGACGGCCACATGCACATCGAGTGCTCGAAGCTCTCTGTGACGATGCTCGCCGACATGGTCGCACGTTATGGCACCACCTCGGTCATCTCCGGACTCGATCAGGTGTTGGTCGCCGCAGGCATTGACGGCGTGAAGGAGTTCCTGGCGGAGGCCGCCGACTCGTCGGTACACGTCTGGTGGGGAGCACCGGCTAAGGCGCCCTACACCATCCCCGAGTCCAACGTCGGTTATGCGTTCAAGGCCGAGGACCACAAGATAGCCCAGGAGATGCCCGAGTGCGTCGGCCTGTGGGAGACGGTTCAGGAGATGGTTGAGGACGGTGACGAGGACGTTCTGGCCGCGATGGACATTGCGGAGAAGAACCGACTGCACGCCTTCGGCTGCGCGCCTCTGGTGGACGCCCGCAGGGTGGCTGGATACGCCTCTTCCGGGGTTGTCCTATGTCACGAGTCATACTCGCCTGAGGAAGAGCTGGAGAAGATGCGCAACGGCATCGACATCATCATCAGGGAGTCTACCGCGGCCCCGATGCTGCGCGAGAACATCAAGCTGGTCACCGAGATGGGCGCCCCGAGCGACCGTGTCGGTTTCTGCACCGACGACATAACCTCGAGCGATGTGCTTGGCCGTGGCCATCTCGACTACGTGGTTCGCCTGGCCATCGAGTGCGGCGTGACCCCGATGCAGGCAATTCAGATGGGCTCGATCAACACCGCCCGCATGTACAAGCTCGATCACAAGATCGGCTCGATCGCACCCGGCCGCTTCGCCGACATCCTGTTCGTGGACGACCTGAATGACTTCCGACCCGCACGCGTGATGACCGCTGGCCGCATCGTCGCCGAGAACGGCAAGTCGGTCGTAGCTCCGGTGGCGCCCGAGCGCACCTCGGTTGTCGCCGACACCTTCAAGCTGAAGGAAGTGGACGCAAGCCGCATCAAGGTCGAGGCCGAGGGCTCCAAGGCAGTCGTTCAGGCGATAGTGCTCAGCAAGGACGTGGCCTTCCGCCGTCCCGGCGCGGAGATCGAGCTGGACATCGTCGACGGCGTGGTTCAGCCCTGCATCGAAAAGGACGCAATCATGGTTGCCGTCGCCGAGCGCTACGGCAAGACCGACAACCTGCCGGTTGCCTTCATCAACGGTTTCGGTATCAAGAAGGGTGCGATCGCGACCTCCAACTCGCCAGATGACAACAACGTCGTGGTGGCCGGAACCAATGCGGCAGACATGGCCCTCGCCATCAACGAGGTGACTAGGCTTGGAGGTGGCCAGGTGGCTGTTGCCGATGGCGACGTCATCGGCAGGCTGCCACTGCCGGTAGCCGGCATCGTAGCTGACATTCCAGCTGAGGAGATGGCCGCTGCCGAACAGGAGATGGATCGCATCGCCCGCGATGAGTTGGGCAGCGACCTGCCGTCGCCATTCGGCCAGCTGTTGTTCCTGTCGATCACCGCAATCCCGGAGTGGGCGATCACCGATCTGGGCCTGATCGACTGCGTCAAGTTCGTCGTCACCGATCCCGTAATTTCCAGCAACTAGGAGTCAAAGTGAAGATTTCACCCTTCGTTCAGAAACTGCCCAAGGTAGAGCTGCACCTACACATCGAGGGCACGCTCGAGCCGGAGCTGAAGTTCAAGCTCGCCGAGCGCAATGGCATCAAGCTCGCCGAGGAAACCCCCGAGCAGGTTCGCGAATCATACGATTTCGACGATCTGGCGTCCTTCCTGGCTGCGTACTACGACGGCATGAACGTGCTGCTGACCGCCGAGGATTTTTACGACCTAGCCATGGCATACCTGAGCAAGGCAGCCGAGCAGAACGTGCGCTACGTGGAAATGTTCTTCGACCCCCAGGCGCACACCTGCCGTGGCGTCTCGTTCCACACCGTCATCCATGGCCTGCACCGCGCTCAGGTCGAGGCCGAGAAGAAGTTGGGCATCAAGTCGGCTCTGATCATGTGCTTCCTGCGCGACTTCCAGGCCGAGTACGCGATGGCCACGCTGACCCAGGCCCTGGATTACAAGCACTGGATCATCGGCGTCGGGCTGGACTCCGACGAGACTGGCAACGCGCCTGAGAAGTTCGCCGAGGTCTTCGCTCGCGCTCGTGAGGAGGGCTTCCTGCTGACTATGCACGCCGACGTCGACATTAAGAACTCGATCGAGCACATCCGCCAGCTGATCGAGGAGATCAAGGTTGACCGCATCGACCACGGCACTAACGTCAGCGAGAACCCCGACTATGTGCAGTATCTGGTGGACAACAAGATCGGCCTGACCAGCTGCCCGATTTCCAACACCTGGGTTTCGGACGGCTCCAAGACTCAGCTGATCAAGCAGTTATCTGACAAGGGAATTAAGATCTGCATCAATTCCGACGACCCTGCATATTTCGGCGGCTACATCGGCGAGAATCTGCAGCTAGTTGCCGATGAGTTGGACGCAGACGAGGACTTCCTCAAGCAACTCTGCCTGAATGCGGTGGATATTTCGTGGGCCACCCCGACGCTCAAGCATCAGCTGCGGGAAGAGATTGCCGCCTGCTAAACCTTTCCAGCAACATAATTGGAGCCTTGGCTCCATGAAGCTGCTCCTCCGCACTTCGACTCGGAGGGGCAGCTTTTATCTTTAGACGCCGCTTTCTGGCGAGGGATCCTTCAGCAGATCCTTCTCCCAGGCTGCCTTCTTCACACTTTCTAGGTCGACCGGGTCCTCGATATGTTTCTCAGCAGCCGCAATGATTCGCTTCTGCTGCTTGACAACGAAGCGCTTGATGTTTTTGGTCGGCGACGCTATAAACCGATTCGAGAACCTGCAGCAGCGAGATCACTACTAGGGGTTCGTCGGAACCATTGCGACGTATCTCGCCGCAGAAGTCGTCAATTATCTCCTCGAGTTCCCTCGCGACCGCCCAGACCAGTAGCCTGCCGTTCTCGTCGCGCTTAACCTGCGGGTAGATCGGGTTCTCAACCAGGTCTCGAAGGCTGGTTTAGCACTGCCCGGTGGTGCGGAAGACCGTAGTCGGATCGTTGACGCCGGAACTCAAGGCTCGTACGCCGATATCGAGCACCTGGCGCAGCTCAGCGTTGATGCCATGTTTTTCGACGGGGACGCCGAACATGCGCGACGCGGTCTCGCAGTACAGATCCTTGCCTTGTTCAAACGCTGCCAGGGTTCATGCTTCTCCGGCGAGCCAGGCGATGACACGGGCTTCAATCGCGAAGTAGTCAGCGACGATGAACCGGCATCCGGCGTTGGGGATGAACGTGGCACGGATCAACTGGCTCAGGGTGTCTGGCACGGAGTCGTAGAGCAGTTCGAGCGCGTCGAGGTCAGGCAGATAGTTACGCGGTAGGTTCTGCACCTGGACGAGGCGTCCGGCGAACCTACCGGCGTGCCCCGCGCCGTAGAACTGGATGAGGCCGCGTGCCCGACCGCCCGCTTCTGCGCGTTGACTTTAAGGAGTATTCAAGGGGGTGTGGCCGGCCAAACTGCTTTAGTGCATGTTGCGCGCAATCTTTGTCCTACTCTCTCGATATCCTTATGAAAGTGGCCCGTTGCGGCGTTTAAACTGGTTAGTGGTATCGGGAGTTTATTGTGGGTAGTGAGGCTCAAAGACAAGAGCTACATCGGACTACCTGGCGTATTGCTAATGATCTACGCGGGTCGGTAGATGGCTGGGATTTCAAACAGTACGTGCTCGGCATGCTGTTTTACCGCTTCATTTCCGAACGTTTTGTTCAACACGTGAACCGGCTGGAGCGCGAGACGGATCCCGATTTTGACTACGTTCAACTTCCCGATGATCTAGCCGAGTATGGTCGCGATAGTTCGGTTGCAGAACTAGGCTTTTTTATTCGCCCTTCCGAACTTTTTGAGAACGTGCGCAAGAACGCGGCTTCTGACCCGGATTTGAATGAGCGGCTTGAGCAGGTTTTTCGCAATATTGAGGGTTCAGCTGTTGGCTCCCAGTCAGAGGGCGACATTAAAGGCTTGTTCGATGACTTGGATGTGAACAGCGCGAAGCTTGGTAATACCGTGGCGGCTCGTAATGCGAAGCTGGTGCGGATTTTGAATGAGATTGGGAATCTACCACTTGGTGATTTCAGCTCTCACTCGATTGACATGTTTGGGGATGCTTACGAGTTCTTGATGACAATGTACGCATCTTCAGCAGGCAAGTCGGGTGGCGAGTTCTTCACCCCGCAGGACGTTTCTGAACTGCTTGCGCGCCTAACTTTGGTGGGTAAAACCAAGGTGAACGGCGTGTATGATCCAGCGTGCGGCAGCGGCAACTTTCTGACGGAAACCTACATTGAGCTGCGGCGCTTGGAGAACGTCGTTATAGGCGAGCTGCTTCGTAACCAGACGATGCTCGACTTCGAGGAGGTTGGAGACAGTCCGGTCAAAGTGTCGCTGCACCAGTTTTACGGGATTGAGATCAACGACTTCGCGGTGTCTGTTGCGCGCACGGCCCTGTGGATTGCGGAGCTGCAGGCAAACATTGAATCCGAGACGATCATTTTGCGTGAGATCGACGACCTCCCGTTGCGAGATTCGGCTTCCATTCACGAAGGCAATGCGCTGACTATGGACTGGCAGAGCGTTCTGCCTGCTCAGCGATGCAGCTTTGTGATGGGGAATCCGCCTTTCATCGGCTACTCGAACAAGTCTGCTCAGCAGCGAGCAGATATGGAGCTGGTCTTTGACGGCATGAAGCAGCACGGTTTGCTGGATTATGTCGCTGGTTGGTACCGCAAAGCGGCGGATTACATGGAGGGGACCTCGATCGAGGCTGCCTTTGTTTCCACGAATTCGATCTGCCAGGGTCAGCAGGTGGCGCCATTGTGGCGACCGCTCTTCGAACGCGGAATCACCATCAACTTTGCGCATCGATCATTTGTGTGGGGCAACGAGGCGAGTGATCAGGCACATGTCCACGTCGTCATCGTCGGCTTCAGCTATGTTG
This sequence comes from Actinomyces sp. HMSC065F12, assembly GCF_001814535.1. Taxonomy (NCBI): domain Bacteria; kingdom Bacillati; phylum Actinomycetota; class Actinomycetes; order Actinomycetales; family Actinomycetaceae; genus Actinomyces; species Actinomyces sp. HMSC065F12. Next base: position 70,838 of record NZ_KV816954.1, on the reverse strand, counting down.
CGCGGAAAAAGAAGGTGCTTTTTGACGTTCAAGAAATTGACGAGGGCGTCTCGCAATCGGTGGGCAATATCAATGGCTATCTTGTTGACGCTGCGAATGTCTTTATCGAACGTCGCAGCAAACCGCTGTGCGATGTGCCCCCTATGGTGAGAGGTTCCCAGCCGACGGACGACGGGAATTTGTTGATGATGGAAGCGGAAAAGGAGGCTCTGCTCGCAGTCGAGTCAAGAGCGGAGAAATGGATACGCCGCTTCTCGATGGGTGAAGAGTTCATCAAAGGCAGGAAACGATATTGTTTGTGGCTTGTTGACTGCACGCCACAGGAATTGCGCGTGATGCCGCATGTTCTCGAACGAGTACGCAGGGTAAGAGAATTCAGAGAGAACTCGGTGGAGGCCGCTACCCGGAAGAAAGCAGAAACTCCGTGGCTTTTTGATGAAGTGAGAGCGCCGAAGGGGGATCGATTCATTGGTGTTCCTCCAGTTTCGTCGGAGCGTCGCAAATATATCCCAGTCGATTTTGTCGATAATGGAATGATTCCAGGGAATAAGCTCTATTTCATAGCCGATGCGGGACTTTATGAGTTTGGGATTTTTACTTCTCAATTCCATAATGCATGGACTCGGGTAGTGACGGGCAGGCTAAAGAGCGACTATAACTACTCGAATACCATCGTGTATAACAATTTTGTGTGGCCGAAGGCTAATGATGCTCAACGCGCACTCGTTCAACAAAAAGCGCAGGCAGTTCTTGATGCGCGGGATCAATACGAGGGCGCAACATTGGCTGACCTGTACGATCCAGACAATGCGTGGCTGTACCCGGCGCTGACACGCGCCCACCGCGAACTTGATGCAGCGGTTGAAGCTGCGTATAGTGTCGACTTTGACGGTGACGAGCAAAAAATCGCCGCGCACTTGTTCGACCTGTACGCACAGGCGACTGCGTAGGTGATCGCGGGCCCACGCTCTGGCCCAGCGCTCGCTCCGTTATCCGTAAGCCATCCGAACACATCATCAGCTGCAAGCAGACCCGAGATGGAAGGAGCAAGCTGTGGACATTATCCTTTCAGCCGCACTGGTATTCGTGTCGACATCAATCGACTACCTGTTCATTTTGACTATCCTGTTCGCCACCCAGGGAAAACAGCACCGCAAATCAGTTTATTTCGGGCAGTACCTAGGCACCGGAATCCTCGTGGCAGTCAGCCTTATTGCGGCATTCTTTTTGAACTTGATCCCGCAGGAGTGGGTGATTGGTCTGCTGGGCCTCATTCCGATCGCACTTGGCATACGAGCGGTTCTGGTCGATGAGGACGTTGACGAGGATGAGATAGAAGAACAACTGAGCAAGAAAGGCTCGACAATCCTCGCTTTCGCCGGTCTCACACTCGCAATGGGCGGAGACAACGTCGGAATCTACGTCCCCTATTTCACGGGAAAAACCGTCATCCAGATTCTGATTATCGTTGCAGTCTTCGCTCTGGGGATTCAGGGGCTATGCGTGCTGTCGCAGCGCCTGGCTTCTGTGCCGGCAATTGGTGAGACGGTTGAAAAGTATGAAAGAGTCATTGTGCCGATCGTGTTCATCGGGCTTGGCCTCTATATCCTTGTCGAGAACGGAACCTTCACGCATCTATGGAGCCTCGTAGCCGCGTCGGGGGCTGCTCAACAGTGAAAACCGTGTTGTCAGGAATGTGGTGTCAGCAAAGAGCCAAGGTGGGCTCCTTCTGAAACTCTCAGAAGGAGCCCACCTTGAAAACGCAGGTGGAAAGCTCCGCCGGCTGTTAGCTGTTGACCTTTACTCGGCGCACCAGGCACGCACCCGCTGCGCTGATCAGGAATGCTGAGCCCAACAGCGCACCGCCCGAAAATCCTGTAGCGGCTAGACGATTCGTTGCGGTCGTCTTGACAACAACATTCTGCTTCGGCTTCGGTTGCTGCTTTTCAGGCTTCGTCGGCTCCTCAGCAGGTGGCACAGGCTTAGCCTTCTCATTCACTGTCACAGTTGCGATCTTGGTGACGGTGGCTCCATTCGCGTCGGTAAGCGTGTACGTAATCTGATATGTTCCGGCTTGATCGGAATCGAACGCACCAGGCTCAATGGTTACTTGAGCGGTCAGATCAGGCCCGTCCTGTTCATCGGCGGCCTTCGTGATCAAGGAACGCAAATCCAGCTGGTCGCCAGCGCTAATCGTCGCATCCTTCACTTCCAGAACTGGAGCGGCATTAGCCACGTAAACCGGGTACACGCTCAGGTCTTCGGTCACCACTGTTGAATCGTTGAAGGTCGTTCCTGAACCGTCGGCTGCTGTGTTCCACTCCTTAAAGATCATTCCTTCCCTGGCTGGCGCAGCGGGGAGTTCCTTCGGCAAGCATGTTGTGCCGTCACTGAGGCAGTTCTGAGCCAGTGAATGCTGGAAATACACGTTCCTGGAAGCCAGCGGTTCTGCGGTTTCTCCCTCTTGCGGAGCTTCGGTGTAGAAGTTCACAACGGGCAGAGTTTGGTTGAGCGTGAGTGTGAAGACACTGGAGGTCCTGAACTTATCGGTGGTGTTCACATGGTCGGCGCCCGCCCAGTAGCGAAGATATCCAAAATTGCCTCCAATGGCTTTGATCGACTTTGTTGAGAACCTCTTGTCCTCGTACATGAAGTAGAAGCTACCAGGGCGGTAGCCTTCAGCAGACAGCTTTTCTGTTTCCGCAGAAGATGGGGCAACTACCTGACTGTCCTGACTGACCGTTTTCAGGATATAGTCTGTGCCTTCCTTGTACTTCGGGTTAAGTCCAGTGACCGTGTCGCCATTCATCGTGAACAGATCCTTGGCCACCTCGGCGTTCTTGGCATACGCCATGGTCACGATGTCCATGTGGAAGCGAGTTTCCGCAATCGGATTGGAGTCCTGTTGTGACTTGGTGGCAGAAAGTGCGTCTTTGCTGACTGTCATGAGGTCGGCCTTGCCACCGAGATTTTCAGGATACCCGGATTCTTTTCGAGTGAACCATGAGTGGTATCCAGCTGGAAGCGTGGAAGTATCGACCTTGATGGTGTAACTCTTTCCCTGCGGGTACGGGCCAAGGTATTTGGCTCCACCCCACCGGGCGCGATCCCCAACCACACCTTTCGTGGTGTCGACAAGGTTGCCGCTTTCGTCATACACTTTGAAAGCAACATCCTGCCAGATCTTCTTCACCGCATCACCCTGAAAGCTGCCGTACACAGTCTGAGAGCGACGAACTCCGATAGTATCGGTTGGATCGGCAAAAACCGTGCCTGCCTCATTGACGAAAATCTCCGGCAGAATCTCAATTCGTACCCCGTCGGCTGTACCGTCAGCCGGGGCAGCTTGAGCTGCCGAAGTGGTTTGCGCTACTCCGAATCCCAGCATTAGCATCAATGCTAAAACCAGGGTTAAGCAATGTCGTATTGCTCTGGCCACTGTAACCTCACTGAAAACTCGTGTGAACAAATGTCAGAGTTCTCCATAGGAGAACTTATGGGTAATGTCTTGCAACATGCGAATGAAATTACACCGTATATTATAGCCAATCTGCCACTTCGTGGTGAGCGATCGTGTGGAAACCTCTCTTTGTGGACCTGCGAAACAGTTGCACCTCGTCGGGAGTCGCGGCGGGAATGGACATGGCGCCAGTGCCCAGAAAAGACGCGGCAGCAAAAGCGACTCAGGCTACCAGAAGTGTCGCAACTGTGCTTTCCAGGGTATTCAGCACGTTGCTGACTGCCGGGACACCCGAAAAAAGTGATGCAACAGCTACAGCAGCGAGGAAGCCAGCCACAAAAGCGGGAATCAGAGGTGGACGCTTGCCGGAGCCGGTCACGTGGGCACGCTCATGACGTACCTCCACAACGCGGCGCTCAATGATACCGACAATGGCAACGACGATCGCCAGACACACTACGCGGCCAAGTTTCACGGCCGTCGCCAGGTCAGACACGGCGGGGTCGTAGATATTCGCGGCCGCGACAACTTGGCCAACCTCGTGAATGGACGCGCCCAGCCACACGGCAGCTTGCGTGGGCGACAGGTCGAACGTGTGCGCAGCAGCCGGCAAAACAACGAGGGTGACTGTTCCAAACAGGGTCACGCAAGCGATCGCGGTTGCCGCTGCATTGTCCGCGTCCTCCTGACTGCGCGCAGAAACGACAGGGGAGATGCCTGCAACCGCAGAAGCGCCGCAGATAGCGGTTCGCGACGTTTTCAGAATTCCGGTCGCATGACTGACGCCCATGAAGCGGGTCAGCAGATAACCCGCCGTCATCGTCGCCGTGACTGCGCAGATGATTGTGATAATTGTGCCTGCACCTAGTGCTGCAATGGCAGGTAATGACAGGCGAAAGCCGAGCAGAATATTGACTCATAGCTTTTGCGTGGCCTCGCGGGACGCCTATATTCTGCAGGTAACATCCACGTTCAACGAAGGATAGCTGCCATGGAAATCTCACCGTTCATTCAGAACCTGCCAAAAGTTGAGCTGCACCTGCATATCGAGGGCACGCTCGAACCCGAACTCAAGTTCGCACTGGCCGAGCGCAACGGAATCACCCTGAAAGAATCCACGCCGGACGAAGTGAGGCAGTCCTACGCCTTTACCGACCTGGCCTCATTCCTCGCCTCCTACTACGACGGCATGAACGTGCTGCGCACCAGTGAAGACTTCTACGACCTCGCCCTGGCATACCTGACAAGAGCCGCCGAACAGAACGTGCGTTACGTGGAAATGTTCTTCGACCCGCAGGCGCATACCTGCCGCGGCATTGACTTCCACACCGTCATCAGCGGGCTGCACCGCGCCCAGCTCGAAGCTGAGTCCACCCTGGGCATCCAATCCGCGCTCATCATGTGCTTCCTGCGCGACTTCCAGGCCGAATACGCGATGGCAACACTGCTCGAAGCCCTGCCATACAAGGACTGGATCATCGGCGTGGGGCTGGACTCAGATGAAACGGGAAATGCGCCAGACAAGTTCACCGAGGTGTTCGCCCGCGCGCGTCGCGAAGGCTTCCTGCTCACCATGCACGCCGACGTGGATATCGCCCACTCCATTGACCACATCCGCCAGCTTATCGACACCATCAAGGTTGACCGCATCGATCACGGAACGAACGTTATCGAAGACCCGGAACTCGTGCAGTATCTGGTGGACAGCAACATCGGCCTGACATGCTGCCCTGTGTCGAATACGTGGGTATCCGACGGCTCCAAAGTCCCGCTGATCAAGGAACTGGCCGACAGGGGCGTCAAGGTCACTGTCAACTCAGATGATCCCGCCTACTTCGGCGGCTACATTGCGGAAAACTTCCAGCTTCTGGCTAACGAGTCCGAGGTCGACCACGCGTTCCTCGCCCAGCTCAGCCTCAACGCAGTAGACATTTCGTGGGCTGCGCCCAGTCTTAAAGAAAAGCTGCGCGCACAGATCAACGCCGCACTGCAGTAATCATTGGTGCCTCGTGAGTGGTGGCGCCGCCCTCGTCGATGAGGAACGAGGGTGAGCGGGCCACAGCACACGGCACAAGCTGAACCGAGCGCGGGCAGATTTTGTCATTGTGGCTGGTGAGGGTGAATAATAATCGCTGAGCACGTGACATCACGTGCCCCGCAAGATTCGCAGCGAGGCTGGAGGCGACTGAGCATTCGCTGCATAGTGGTCACCGGATCGCAGTGAACCTTCGCGCCTGGAAACAGCCTAAATGTGAGGGTACATGTTGACCACAAAACCAGAGCAGCGTAACTACAAGGTTGCGGCGCTCGTCGGACTGATTGCCGGCCTCTTTTCCGCCATCGTGAAATTCGGCTGGGAAGTTCCGTTCCCACCGCGCACACCTGAACGCAATGCAACCAATCCTCCGCAATCCACACTCGAAATGCTCGGAATGTCACCCGACATGTCCCACACGTCGGTGATCTATAACGGCAACGAGCTTCCGATCTACTCCTTCATCATTCACTTCTCGTTCGCGATCTTCTTCGCACTGCTGTACTGCCTGCTCGCTGAGGTCTGCAAGCAGGTCACTCTGTGGCAGGGCGCAGCATTCGGCATCGTCGTGTACGTCGTTTTCCATGTCATTTTGATGCCCGCCATCGGCATTGTGCCCGCCCCGTGGGAGCAGCCCTTCGCTGAGCACTTCTCAGAGTTCTTCGGGCACATCGTGTGGATGTGGTCCATTGAAATCGTGCGCCGCGATCTGCGTAACCGCATCACGCACCAGCCGGATCCTGAACTGGAGACTGTTGCCGCAAAATAACGCTCGCGAGGGGCGAGGTGATGCTCGCGCGGCTTGCGCCGGCAGCGGCAGTGCTTCCGGACAGGCACGTGACCTGATAAACGTGGGGCCCGCAGTCTACTGACTGCAGGCCCCACGACACTTTCAGCAGGCACACGCCCGGTCGAACCTCAATGGGCCACCCGGCGCGACCTTATTGGGAAAGTGAGAAGTGAACTCACTCGCCCTTGTCGCCGCTAAGTGCGTCCTTTGCGCGATCGGCCAGAGCGCGAGCGCCAGCAGCGGCATCCTCGGCAGCTCCCTTGATCTTTTCGGAGGCGTTTTCCAGAACGTCCTTGGCCTTGCCTTCGGCGTTCTGAACCTTGCCTTCAGCCTCGAGATCCTTGTCGCCGCTGACATCTCCAGCAGTTTCCTTGACCTTACCGGCAGCCTTGTCGAAAGTGTTCTCCAGATCTGACATAGCGAACCTCCTTTGTTATGTGAATTGGTACACGTTTACTTTCTCATTACCAGGCCTCGTGCGCAAGAGAAAAGAGGCAGATTCTCCCATGCGCGTAATTTCGAAGTCAAATAGCGATATGAACGCTCACATCTGCGCCATTTCGTGAGACACTACTGATACGGGAACGCTCGACCTGCACCGTGCACCATCCGGTATTGTGCCTCGCGCGTTCCTGATTTCATGCACATTGCGTCGCGTCATCTGTTCACAGAAAGGACTGTGGTTGTGATAGCGCATCACTCTGCTCGACCTCCCTCGATGATGGATGTGGCGGCAGCGGCAGGGGTGTCGCATCAGACCGTCTCCCGAGTCCTCAATGCCAGTGGAAAAGTCGCACCAGATACACGTCAGCGGGTTCTCGATGCCATTGAGCAGTTGGGATACCGCCGCAATTCTGTGGCTCGCGCACTCGTGACACGCCGCTCCGGAACCCTCGGCCTGATCACCACCACATCAACGCACTACGGCCCGACGTCCATGCTGGTGTCCATTGAGCTCGCCGCCAGCCGGGCCGGCTATTTCCTCGCCGTGGCGCCGATTGATTCGTGTACACCTGACACGCTGGGCGACGCGATCGACCACATGCTCGGCCTGGCAGTTGAAGGCATCGTTATTTTGGCTCCCATCGAAGACATTGCGGAGGATCTGGGAACGATCCGCGTGTCTGTTCCCGTGGTGGCAGTGACGTCGGCTAGCACAGCAGAATCCCTGGGCGTCGTACCGGTCGCGGTTGACCAGTATGAGGGGGCACGCCTGGCGGTTGAGCATCTGGTCAGCCACGGGCACACGGCGATCACCCACCTGGCAGGCCCGTCCGACTGGTTCGAAGCTCAGGGGCGCGAAAAGGCTTATCGTGACGTGATGGCTCGCCACGGGCTAACGCCCTGTGTCTATTCCACGCGAGGGTGGGAAGCCTCTGTCGGATTCGAGGTTGGCACAGCGATCGCGAACGGCACCTTACCCACCGCTGTTTTTGCGGCAAATGACCCGCTTGCGCTGGGCCTGATCAACGCGTTCACCAGTGCGGGCATAACGGTGCCGGGTGACGTGTCGGTGGTCGGGTTCGATGATGAGCCGGGCGCACGCTACTTCATGCCACCGCTGACCACGGTGCGTCAGGATTTTCGCGGGCTGGGAGAGGCGGTCGTCACCGTCATGATGCACGCGTTGGAAGGCCGGGCCCCAGATGCGCCCACGCTGCTCACTCCTGAGTTGGTCGTGCGCGCCTCCACCGCCGCCCCGCCTCTTTCTGCGCATTGACGAGGGGAACGAGGCGCACTTCGTCGCGTGGCATCTGGAAAATTGATTGCGTGAAAAAGGTTCCATCCCTGGACACAGTGTGTTAACGTTAACCTCACTGGATCAAACAAAGCAGAAACGTTGTGGTGGCGTGCTGGGGAGGACATCGAAGCCGATGTCTGATCAACGCATGATCAGGTGGGCGAGTCGCCCTCGGCGCTCACACTACGACCGAGACGAATGCCGATGTGGAGGACTCAATGGACGTGCGAAACCCGGACACGTGGAGCGCTGAACTGACCAGCCGTGTAGCCAGGACGCGTGCCCTCGTCGCTGAACTTCATGCGGAACTGCCCAAATGGGGGCTGATCGTATGGACGGCAGGGAACGTGTCGCAGCGAATCAGAGGAGAAGCCGAAGATGGCTCCCAGGACCTGCTCGTCATCAAGCCATCGGGAGTGTCCTATGACGAGCTGGACGCTGACGCGATGGTGGTGTGTGACCTGGAAGGAAACCTGATTCTGGGGGAGGGCTCACCCTCCTCAGACACGGCGGCGCACGCCTATGTCTACCGGCACATGCCTGAAGTGGGCGGCGTCGTGCATACCCATTCCACCTACGCGACCGCGTGGGCAGCGCGCGGCGAAGAAATACCGTGCGTGCTGACCATGATGGGCGACGAATTCGGCGGCCCCGTTCCTGTTGGCCCGTTCGCATTGATCGGAGATGACTCCATCGGGCGCGGAATTGTGGATACCTTGAAGGATTCTCGCAGCCCGGCAGTGCTGATGCAGAACCACGGGCCCTTCACGATCGGCAAAGATGGGCGGGCCGCAGTCAAAGCCGCAGCGATGGTTGAAGAAGTGGCGCGAACCGTCCACATTGCCAGACAGCTGGGCGAGCCGATCGCAATCCCTCAGGACAAAATCGACAGTCTCTACGCGCGCTATCAAAACGTGTATGGGCAACACAGCAAGTAGCAAGGTCGGCCAGCCGCACGCGCAGGCACTGACCACAACATCATGAAACTAAGGAACAATACTCATGACGAGTTTCTATGACTCACGCGAAGTCTGGTTCTTCACCGGAAGCCAGGACCTTTACGGAGAAGACACCCTCAAGCAGGTAGCCGACCAGTCGCAACAGGTCGTGACGCTGCTGAACGAATCCGGGCTGATGCCTGCACCAATTGTGTGGAAGCCGGTGCTCAAGGATTCCGACTCGATTCGTCGCGCCATGCTGGACGCCTCCGGTGATGACTCAGTGCTCGGTGTCATCACGTGGATGCACACGTTCTCACCGGCAAAAATGTGGATTCGCGGCCTCGAAGTCCTCACGAAGCCAATGCTGCATCTGGCCACCCAGGCCGACGTGGAGATCCCCTGGGACAGCATCGACATGGACTTCATGAACCTCAACCAGGCAGCTCACGGAGACCGTGAATACGGCTACATCCTGGCGCGCCTGGGCGTCGCACGCACCACCGTCGTAGGCCACGCATCCAACCCGAACGTCGCTCGAAAAGTCTCGCGCTGGATCCGTGCCGCAGCAGGGTGGGCTGCCGCTCACGAGCTGCGCGTCGTGCGCTTCGGTGACAACATGCGCAACGTCGCGGTGACCGAAGGGGATAAGACCGAGGCTGAGCGCCGACTGGGAGTATCCGTGAACACGTGGGGAGTCAACGATCTTGTCGAAGCAGTGGAAGCGGTCAGTGACGCTGACATCGACACCCTCCTTGACGAGTACGACGAACTGTATGACATCGCACCTGAACTGAAGAAAGACGGTGAACGCCACGACTCATTGCGGTATGCCGCCCGTCAGGAAATTGCGATGCGCTCATTCCTTGAAGCGCGCGGAGCCAGCGCATTTACCACGAACTTCGAAGACCTTGGAGCCCTTCGGCAGCTGCCCGGCCTGGCCGTGCAACGCCTGACAACAGACGGCTATGGGTTCGGTGCCGAGGGCGACTGGAAAACAGCTGTTCTTGTGCGCATCGCCAAAGTGATGGGTGAAGGTCTGCCGGGCGGTGCCTCCTTGATGGAGGACTACACCTATAACCTTGTCGAAGGCGAAGAAATGATCCTGGGTGCGCACATGCTGGAAGTGTGCCCGTCGTTGACTCAGTCGCGCCCGCGCCTCGAAATACACCCACTCAGCATCGGGGATCGTGAAGACCCTGTGCGCCTCGTGTTCAATGCTGATGCGCGGCCAGGAGTCGTGGTGTCACTGGCCGATATGCGTGACCGCTTCCGCCTCACTGCCAATGCTGTTGACGTCATCGAGCCGCCGCATGACATGCCGAAGTTGCCGGTTGCCCGGGCAATGTGGAAGCCGAAGCCTGACCTGTACACTTCGGTTGAAGCATGGCTCACTGCCGGCGGAGCGCACCACACGGCGATGTCCACGCAGATTGACGTCGAGACGTGGCAGATGTTCGCTGTTATGGCTCAGATGGAGTTGCTTGTCATCGACGAGGACACGACGGTACGTTCCTTCGCTGATCACGTGCGCTGGAATCAGGTCTATTACCGACTGGCGGAAGGCATCTAAAGCGCGCTGCAGGGGCACCCTCTGCAGGTTTACGCCGAGTGACGAGGGTGCCCGGACGAGTGCTTGAGGGTGCCAAAACGCCTCCGCTGCGCCGTTTAAAAGCCAAAAGCGGCGCAAAAAACTGAGATTCGCCACGAAAATCGCCAAAAAGTGGTGTTGAACCTGACAAAAGGCCGTTGGACTGTTTAGGGTTTTCTCAGTGGTCATGTCCAGTGACCCCCAATGAACTGCAAGAGGAGATATATACATGTCTGTCAACCGTACCGAACTGGTTGCCGCCATTGCTGAGCGCGCCAACCTCACCAAGGTCCAAGCCGATGCCGCACTGTCAGCATTCCAGGACGTTCTGATCGACTCACTGTCCAAGGGTGAGCCGGTCAAGGTCACCGGCCTCATGTCAGTGGAGCGCGTTGAGCGCGCTGCCCGCACCGGCCGCAACCCCCGCACGGGTGAAGAAATCCAGATCCCCGCTGGCTACGGCGTGAAGATCTCGGCCGGTTCGACCCTGAAGAAGGCTGTTTCGAACAAGTGAAGATGATGCCACGTTGACGGTGGCATGATCGGCAACACTGTTGCCACTTCATACGATGTGGGGCAGGTATCGCGCGCGATACCTGCCCCACACTCGTCTGCCGGTCGTCAGAAAGAAGCGTCGTTGAGGCCATCCACCCGGCGGGCAGGCACTCCGGGCCGAACCGGCAGAGCCGACGCGCGGCCCCCGGCATCAGGATATGCGCGCCTGTAATCCTCCAGCCAGGCGTTCGCGAAATCGTCAACACCGCTGCGCTCCACGAGCGCCCACACTGACCCGCCAAAGCCGGCACCGAATGCCGACGCCGCCGGCGCACCCAGTTCGCGGGCACGGCGCTGCAGATCATTCGTCTGAGGAACCTGATTGCCCAGATTCTCATCCGCATTGCGATGCGACTCATCAGCGGCAGCGCCAAACGCATCGATATCGCCGGCATCCAGCGCATCGAGTGCCTGCGGCACCAGAACGGTCGATTCACGGATGAACGCATCCAGTCGCGTGAGCAGGTCCGGCTCGTCAGCAAGCATGCGGCGCATCTGCTCCACCGCATCTCCGGAGGACGCCAACGCATCAGCCAGGCTGGCATCTGCGCGCCCGGTCGCCTTGTTCCACTGCGTCACAATTGCCGCAATCCGAGCCGACAGCGCGTTGTACGAATCGCGCGCACTGCCCGTCTTTTCCGCCAGGACACCGCTGACCGCCACGACGAACGTCCACGTGTCGTCGAGTGCCACCGAGCGGTGCTCCTGGATCGGGCAAAACGAAAACTCAGTGAGCCGACCGTCGTGGCAACACATCATGGCGGTGTGATCCTGCGAGCCACCGAAAGTGCCCACGCCACGCACACCCTCCAACGACCCGAACGATAAACCGTTCTCGCAGCACGAGTAGTATCCGGCCTCATCGGCGCGCGAGTGAATGTTCGCCTTCCACTCCTCACGCTCACGCAGATCGTTGTGATCAATCAAAGCCAGCGCCGACGCCACGACCAGCGCAGACGACGAACTCATTCCGGAGGCCAACGGCAAATCGGAATCAAAGCTCAGGTGCGCAGGTTTGAGCTGGCCGAAATTGAGTGTCAGGCGATCCACCACCGCCTGAACGTAGTGACCCCAGTGGCCGGCAGGAAGAGTGCTCGCCGCACCTGCACCAACCTCAACGCGATCCGGCAGTGCGGTCGTCTGAGCTGAAATGCCACCGTCCGGCAAGTCCCCCTCGTCCAACGTGACGCGAATGCCGCGATCGACTGCCGCGACGATGGAATGGCCACCGGCGTAATCCGTGTGCTTGCCGAACACTTCCAGTCGGCCGGGAACAAACCAGGAAGTCACAGGCGGACCTCGTGATTCTCCAGCGCTGCCGCCACCGAAGCGATATCGCCGCGATTCGACATATCCAGTACGCCCTCATCACAGCGGATCACCGCGTAAGAATCACCATCGGCAATGGCTTGACGTACAGCATCGGTGATCTCATACTCACCGCGAGCAGACGGCTTGATCGTGCGGGCTGCCTCGAAGATGGCCGGCGAACACTTCCAGCAGTTCATCGAAATCAACGCACCCTCACCCAGGCGCTCAATCGTGGCGGCATCGGGCTTTTCCACCAGCTCATCGAGGTTGCCGTCCGCATCGGCCGTGGCCAGCGCGAAAGCCGCAATACGGTCAGCCGCAATGTTCGAACGCTCCACCATCGCCTCGCGCGTGAAACCGGCAAGACCCGACCCGTCGACCTGTGCGAGCTGGAGCAGAGCATCAACGGGATAGAAGTTATCCGAGTTGAGCACCAGGATCGGCTCACCGGCCGCGAAATCCTCAGCAGAAAGCACCGCGTTCGCCGTGCCGAGCGGTTTGTCCTGGATCGCGTAGCTGACGGTGATGCGCTGCTTGTCCACCGAATCGTAGTAGTCGCGAATCATGTCGTGCTCAGGGCCGATCACCAGGCAAATATCAGTGAAACCGGCGTCGGCCAGGGCGCTCATGACGTGGTCGAGGAAAGGACGCCCCACCGAAATCATGGCTTTGACACCGGAATCAGCTGCGCGCTTTTGCTCAGCAGACAGCTGCGTGTCCCCAGAATCCTTGCGCATGCGCGAACCGAGGCCGCGCGCCAAAATAACCGCTTTGTGATGTGCCTGTGCCATGTCATCCTCCTGTGGACGTTGAGGCGTGATCAAACCTTCCAGCAAAGTGCCGGTTCCAGTGTAGTGGGATCGCAGAAGGTAGCGCAGGACTGCCTCGGCAATGATGCGTGGAAAAACGAAGGTGGGCAAGATTCATTGAAGTGTCAAGACGAGGAGGGTAGACTGTGTCACTCACTGACAATGATGGAACGACCGCAGGGCGGCCATCGAATTGACGAGGGTGTCCCTGCAGCGTCTGTCCGTTCAATTCAAGAGGACATGATGTCACGAATTCATTTCGGTACAGGTGGCTGGCGCGCGATTATCGGCGACGAATTCACACGCCACAACGTTCGCCTCCTGTGTGCAGCGCTGGCAAGCCGCATTAAAGACGAAAACAACGCAGAAAAAGGCCTGGTCATCGGCTACGACAGGCGATTCCTGTCGGATCTGGCCGCCACGTGGGCAGCAGAAGTATTTGCCGGTGAAGGAATCACCTGCCAGGTCATCCGCATCACGCAGGCCCCCACACCCATGATCATGTGGACGGTCAAGAATCAGGGACTGCCCTACGGCATGGCGATCACCGCCTCCCACAACCCCGCCATCTACAACGGCATCAAGGTCTTTACCGAGGGTGGCAAGGATGCTAACGAAGATGTCACCGCTGACATCGAACGCCGCATGGAAGCCATTGAAGGCGCAGGGGAAGAACAGATCCCCTCGGTCACCTACCAGGCTGGGCTGGACAGTGGCGCCATCACTGAAATCAACCCCTTCAACGGATATATCGACTCGATTTGCGAACAGATCGATATGCAGGCGATCCGTGAAGCGAACCTGCATATCGCCCTCGACCCTATGTATGGCGTCTCGCGCACCTCGCTGCAGACGATTCTGATGACCGCGCGCTGCGAAGTGGACACGATCCATGACCGCCACGACACACTGTTCGGCGGACGCATGCCGGCGCCGACGAAAGCCACGCTGGACGCTCTGACACAGTACGTGCTGGACAACAACTGTGCGCTGGGACTGGCTACCGACGGCGACGCCGACCGTATCGGCGTAATCGATGACCAGGGTGAATTCCTGCACCCGAACCAGCTGCTCGTCCTGCTGTACTACTACCTGCTCAAATACAAGGGGTGGAAAGGCCCGGTGGTGCGTAACGTCGCCACAACCTCACTGCTGGACGAAGTGGCCGAAAAATTCGGTGAGACCTGCTACGAGGTGCCCGTCGGATTCAAATGGGTGTCCTCGAAGATGCTGGAAACAGATGCGATCCTGGGTGGTGAATCCTCCGGCGGCATCACCGTGCGTGGACACATCCACGGCAAGGACGGCATCTATGCGGCCGCACTGCTGGTCGAGATGATCGCCGTGATCGGCAAGCCCATGAGCCAGATCTACCACGAAATCACCGGACAGTTCCCGCCGCACTACATGGCGGAAACCGACTTTGCATTCGCACCCGAACGCAAGCTCGAAATCCTCAAGACACTGATGGAAGACAAGAAACTGCCTGAATTCACCAGGCCAGTTGAGTCAGTGTCCTACAAGGACGGCTGCAAGGTCTACTTCGACCAGGGGTGGATCATCGCTCGCTTCTCCGGCACCGAGCCGCTGCTGCGTATCTTCTGCGAGATGCCGACCAGGGAAGAAGCCGAAGCCACGTGCGAGCAGCTGCGTGAATTCCTCCACCTGTGACATTCGAACCACGTCACGGCCCCGGGCCCATTGGCACAGGCCGGGACGTGGGCGAACTTCTACAATGAGGGGTGACCCATTCGTCAGGGCGTTGCGTCGCCCTCGTCAATGACACACAACTACGAAGGAGTTGGAATGCTGATCCACGTCGCCTCGAGCGAGGAAGAAATCGGATCCCTGGGTGCAGACCTGATCGAAAAACTGTACGCAGACAAGCCCACCGCAGTGCTGGGCACTGCGACAGGATCATCACCCGTGCCGCTGTACCGCGAACTCGTCGCGCGTCACCAGACGGGCACACTCTCATTCGCCAAGGGACAGTTCTTCCAGCTTGATGAGTACGTCGGAGTTCCGCGCGAACACCCGCAGTCCTACTGGCGTTTCCTGTGCGAGAACATCGTCGACCACATCGACCTGCCCAAAGGCGGCCTCAATGTACCTGACGAACGCGACGGCAACACCCTGGATGAAGCCGCTGCAGCATACGATGCGCGGATCCGCGAAGCAGGAGGCGTTGACCTGCAGATCCTGGGAATCGGATCAGACGGACACATCGGATTCAACGAACCCGGCGGATCCCTCTCATCACGCACTCACTCGGGCGCACTGTCACGCCAGACCCGTCAGGACAACGCACGTTTCTTCGACGGCGACCTGGAGCAGGTGCCCACCCACTGCATCACGCAGGGACTGGGAACGATTATGGAGGCCCGTCAGCTGCTTATGATCGCCACAGGTGAAAACAAGGCCGAGGCTGTGAAGGAACTGATCGAAGGCGGCGTGTCAGCGCGCTGGCCTGCCACCATTATCCAGTTCCACCCCGCAGTGACTGTGCTGCTGGACGAAGCGGCAGCCTCTCAGTTGGAGATGGTGGAACTGTACGAAGCGGAGTGGGCATCGCGCCACTGACCTGCTTCACAGCTGCCGTACCATGATCGCGGCGGCGAGACTTTTCACACTCAGGCTCTCGGCCCGAATCAGGTCGAGGGCCTGAGCCGTCCCACTTACAATGAAGGTATGTGTGACGTCGAAGCAGTGGCCGAAACAGTGACAGACCCAGGCGAACCCGTAAGCCCGGCAGATCCTGGCAGTCCTGCCGGCGGTGGTGCAGGTCCGTCGACCAGCACCGGCCTGTTGGAACGCACCGAGGTCAAAGAGAAGGAAAAAGACCCCGGTGATGGCGATCGGTTCGCACACTTTGTGCGAAAGGACCGCGTATCCTCCTCGCTGATTACCGGACAGCCGGTGGTGGCACTGTGCGGGAAAGTGTGGATCCCCTCGCGTGAGGCCTCACAGTACCCGGTGTGCCCGACCTGCAGGAAGCTGCGCGATCAAATGGGCAAGAACGGCGGAAACTGGCCATTTTCAAACGGAGGGCGGGGCGGTTCCGGCAAGTGAAAGACCAGGGACATTCCTCCGCTTCACCATCGGTTTCCGCGGCGGCCCAACTTCCACCTGCTTTCCCGGCTCGCGCCGCGTGGGGCACCGCTGGAAGTCTGCGTGCCTGGCAGGCAGCCGCACTCGAGCAGTACCTGAACGCCCAACCTCGGGACTTCCTTGCTGTCGCCACACCCGGAGCCGGAAAAACGACATTCGCGCTGCGCGTAGCGGTCGAACTGATGGGCGCAGGTGTCGTCTCGAAAATCACCGTGGTCTGCCCGACCGAACACCTGAAAGCCCAGTGGGCCGACGCGGCGGCGCGCGTCGGTATCCACATTGATCCTGCTTTCTCAAACTCCCAGGGACGTGCAGGCTCGCACTTCGACGGCGTGGCGGTGACCTACGCTCAGGTCGCTGCAAACCCGCACGTCCACTCCTCACGTACCCGTGCATTTCGCACGCTGGTGATCTTGGATGAAATCCACCACGCCGGCGACGCGCTGTCATGGGGTGACGGCATCGGGGTCGCATTCGGGGAAGCAACCAGGCGCCTGTCCCTGACCGGCACCCCCTTCCGCTCGGACTCCTCTCCCATCCCGTTTGTGCGATACGTCGAGGGGAGTGACGGTATCCGCCGCTCACAGGCCGACTTCACCTACGGGTACGGAGATGCGCTGCATGACGGTGTCGTGCGACCGGTCCTGTTCATGTCCTATTCCGGTGACATGGCATGGCGCACCAGCGCCGGCGATGAGTACCACGCCCGACTGGGGGAGCATTCCACCAAGGACATCATGAAGCAGGCATGGCGCACCGCCTTGGATCCGAAAGGGGAGTGGATCTCCGCTGTCCTGCAGGCAGCCGATCAGCGCCTGTCACAGGTGCGGCGCGCAATTCCCGACGCTGGCGGACTGGTGATCGCCTCCGACCAGTCGGCGGCACGCGCCTACGCGCAGCGCCTGCGCGCCATCACAGGAAAGCCGGCCACTGTCGTGCTCTCCGATGATGCGGATGCCTCCGATCGTATCGATCACTTCCGCGAATCCACTGACCGATGGATGGTTGCTGTGCGCATGGTGTCTGAAGGGGTAGACGTGCCGCGACTGTCAGTCGGCGTGTACGCCACAAACACCTCGACCTCGCTGTTCTTCGCGCAGGCTGTCGGCCGTTTTGTTCGAGCCAGACGACGAGGCGAAACATCCACCGTCTTTATCCCTTCCGTAGTGCCGCTGCTGGATCTGGCAGGGCAGATGGAAGTGGAACGCGACCACGCCCTCGACAAACCGCATCACGGCCCTGATGACCCAACCGTGATGGACACCAGTGCGGAAGACCTGCTGATGGCACAGGCCAACAAGGTGGAAAATGCGAGTTCGGAACTGACCGGAACGTTCGAAGCACTCGGCGGGGATGCCGAGTTCGACGCAGTCTTGTTCGAAGGATCGTCGTGGGGATCAGGCGCTGAGGTCGGATCGATCGAGGAGCAGGAATACCTGGGGATTCCCGGTCTGCTCGATGCCGACCAGGTGACGACGCTGCTCAAAGCCAGGCAGGCGGAGCAGATCAAGACCCAGCGCCGTCAGAGCGATGCGAAGAACCTGCGCGACGCAAATGCAGGGATCTCGGATCACCGGGCACGCGCCGCGAAACGCAAGGAGCTGTCGCGTCTGGTCGGCCAGTGGTCGCGGCGCTCAGGCGATTCACATGCACTGATTCATTCGCAACTGCGTCAGCGTTGCGGCGGACCGGAGGTCGCGCGGGCAACCACCGCGCAGATTGACGCACGTATCGCTCTTTTGAGAGGCTGGTTCGTAGGGCGCGCATAAAGGTGCCCAGCGCTTTGGGACGACCCGGATGCGGTGATCACGTGGGGACGGCCCCAATTGAAAGGGGCTGCATCATGCATTGGCTCGTTCTTGTTCTCTCCGGCGTTTTTGAGGCAGTGTGGGCGACCGCGCTGTCCAAGTCTGAAGGGTTCACCAAGGTGGTGCCCATCATCGTGTTTATCCTCGGAGCAGCGATCTCGATGGGCGGCCTGGGGTGGGCGCTGAAAGAAATCCCCGTGGGCACCGGCTACGCGGTGTGGGTCGGGATTGGTGCAGGCACGACTGCGCTGTGGGCAATGCTCAGCGGTGCAGAACCCGTGCGCGTGGTCCGCATCCTGTTACTGTGCGGAATCATCGCGTGCGTCATCGGCCTCAAGCTCGTGTCCGGTGACGACGGTGTCGCTGCTGCTACGCCATCAGAGGGCGCAGGGGTGACGTCCACCACCGCCGGCGACAACTGAGATCAGTCCAGCTCCACGTAGCGCGTGGAGACTGCAGCTTCACCTTCAGACAGTCGCCACGCCTGGTAAGGCAGCTCGTTGCGTGATTTCAAGTGATGGTCGCGTGCCTGCTTGAGCGCATCGATGCTCCACAGTTCACTGCGAATCTCACCGTCGACAACCAGCGGGATCTGCAGAGGGCGCGCCTTCTGCTTCGTCAGCTCTTCTTCGGCAGCCTTCCGTGTCGAAGCCGTGACCAGGAGTTCCTCGTAGGCGTAGCCTTCCTCGTCGTAGAGGCGGCCGGCGTACTTGCGGCCACCGACCGTGCTCTTGGACTGCGATTTCTTGGCAACGGGCTGCATGACGCCGTCTGAATCTTCACGAGCCACCATCTTGTACACCAGCGCCGCGGTCGGAACCTTGGACCCGGTCACCAGGCGAGTGCCCACGCCGTAGGAGTCCACGGGTGCCGCGCCCAGGGCGGCTATCGCATACTCGTCGAGGTCGGACGTGACGGTGATCTTCGTGGATGTGGCGCCCAGTGAATCAAGCTGGCCGCGCACCGTGAACGCCTGCGCCACCAGGTCACCGGAATCGATGCGCACGCACCCGAGCTCCTGACCCACTGCGCGGGCAGCCTCAACAGCGTTGACGACCCCTTGCGGAATGTCATAGGTGTCAACCAGCAGCGTGGTCGAGGCGCCAAGCAGATCGATCTGCGCGTCGAAAGCTTCGCGCTCGCTGTCATGGAGCAGCGTGAACGCGTGAGCGGACGTGCCGATAGTCGGAATGCCGTAGCGGATACCTGCTTCCAGATCCGAGGTGCCGGCAAATCCGCCGATCACTGCGGAGCGGGCAGCTGAAACGGCGGCGCGTTCATGGGTGCGGCGCGCACCCATATCCAGGCAGGGACGGCCGTGAGCTGCGATCGTCATGCGGGATGCCGCAGATGCGATCGCACAGTCATGGTTGAGGACCGACAACAGCAGCGTTTCCAGCAGCACACATTCTGCGAAGGAGCCCTCCACGGTCAGCAGTGGCGATCCGGCGAAATAGCATTCGCCTTCCTGGTAGCCGTCGATCGTGCCGCCGAAACGGAAGTCTCTGAGATAATCCAGCGCGTCGTCGGACACGATTTTCTGATCGTGGAGCCAGTCGATTTGCTGGTCGGTGAATTCGAAACGCTCCAGCGCCTCGAGGATGCGGCCGGTGCCCGCAACGACACCGAAACGGCGGGTTGCTGGCAGGCGACGACCGAACAGTTCGAAGACCACTTTGCGGGACGCGGTTCCGCGCTTCATCGCAGCGTCCAGCATGGTCAGCTCATACATGTCTGTTAACAGAGCAGTTGAAGGTGAAGCAGGCATACCCTCAATCTACTCTCTTCTCACCGGAAAGACCGACTCGCCGGCAATCTGCTTGCCACTCAAAAGGCCAGTGGGAGCGCCATGAAATGAGTGTGAATGGCCAGAAGCGGCGCGCGCGAAAATGCACTGCGTCAAAACGGCACGGCTAAACCTGCGGGGCCATACGCTTAGGAGCATGAGCGGGAGGTCTATGACAACGTCGTTTCACGACCGTGCGGTTCCTGATCAGCCGCGCGAGGATGCCTCGTCATGCCCATTGGCACAGTGGCAAACCGTGGTGTGGGATGACGTGGTGAACCTGAACGACTACGTGGTAGAAGTGCTGATTCGACACTTCGGATACTCGCGTCACGCTGCCGACGAACTGACTGCGCAGATCCACACATTCGGCCGGGCCGTCGTGTCAACCGGAATCAGAGAACGCATGGAAGCTGATGTGCTGGCCATGCACGGATACGGCCTGCACGCCACGCTGGAGCAACTCACATGATCACTGCGTTCGCACTGCAGGAAGCCGGATACGTCTGCAACGTGTCGACGCAGTTCCTGCACCTGTTGCGCCAGCTCATTGAAGAAATACTGGTCGTCCTCGACGAGCCGGGCGAACTGTCCACCTTCGTGCTCGCCGCCACCGAAGTGGAAACCACGCGCGATGAGCCACACGACCCGGCACTGGGGAGCCTGCTCCCGCCCATGAGCGACGACCCACCGGAGGCGGCGAATCTGCGAGCCCTGACCGAAGACTTCCTGCGTGCGGAAAAAGCGGCGCGACTGCGGCGGATCCACACCGAACTCTCGTCTGCAATCGGCACAGACACGGTGGTGATAATGGTCACCCACCAGGAAGTGTGGGACTGGCTCGCTGCCCTCAATGACGTGCGACTGGCTCTGGCGGGTGAACTGGGTATTGACTCACGTGAAGCGGAGAATAAAGTCGCTGAGCTTGCGCACGCATGTGACCTGGAGCAGCCGCTCAGCGAGGCAACGATGAGTGCCGGAATGTACATGATGGTCACGTGGTGGCAGGATTCACTACTGACAGCGGTGCGCGAGGAGGCCTGGTCGCATTAGTCTCCAAACATGGACAGTGCTCCGATAGGGATCTTTGACTCAGGTTTGGGCGGCTTGACGGTCGCCCGCGCCGTCATGGACAAGCTCCCTCACGAACGCATCGTCTATCTGGGGGACACAGCCCACACGCCGTACGGTCCGCGCCCAATCGCACAGGTCCGCCAGCTCGCGTTGACCTGCCTGGATGAACTGGTCGAACGCGGCGTGAAAGCACTGGTCATCGCCTGCAATACGGCGACCGCAGCAGCGCTGTCAGATGCCCGTGAACGCTACACGGCGCAGCAGGGAATCCCGGTCATCGAAGTGATCACACCGGCCGCGCGCTCAGCGATCCGTGCCACCCACAACCGCCGAATCGGCATCATCGGCACCTCCGCAACCATCCAATCCCAGGCTTACAACCAGGCGCTCGCAGCAGTTCCGGACGTATCCGTCTTTTCAGCCGCATGCCCCCGCTTCGTGGAATTCGTCGAAGCAGGCATCACCACCGGGCCGGAGCTCGAGGCCGTCGCACGCGACTACCTGGCACCACTGATCGACGCCGACGTCGACACCGTCATCCTGGGGTGTACGCACTACCCGCTGTTGACTGGCATCATCAGCCAGACGATGGGTGAGGACGTCACCCTCGTCACTTCGTCGGAAGCAACGGCCAACGACACGTACAAACTGCTGGTGGAGCGCGACATGACCGCTCCCATCCCCGAACAGGCCAGCACAGAGCAGTCGGTGCTCACCGAGCCTGCCCACGAATTCCTGACAACGGGAGCTCCTGAGACGTTCGAACACCTCGCGCGCCGATTCCTGGGACCGGAAGTGCGCTCGGCTCATAACATTCACGGTCCTGCATCTACCGCCGATGCACGGCTTGCGCGAGACGGAACGCCTCCGGATGCCGCACCCGACACACCACGGAAAGAGTGATGACATGTCAATGACGCTGACCATCATCGGATGCACCGGTTCAATGTCCGGCCCGCACTCACCTGCGTCCTGCTACCTGCTGCAGACGCAGGAAACACGTGAGGACGGCACGACGCGAACGTGGAATATTGCATTGGAGATGGGGCCGGGTGCCTTCGGGCAGCTCTGGCGCGTCATTGACCCGGCAGACCTGGACGCAGTGATCTTTTCGCACTGCCACGCCGACCACATGGGCGACGTGATTTCCCTGCACGTGCACCGCAGGTGGGGGCCGGGACGAGGCTGCGGCACACTCCTGCTGGCAGGTTCAGAACAACTGCCTGAACGGGTGCGCCAGATTGACGGGTGTGACCCGGCGGAGACATACACCGATGAATTCGAGTTCTACCGGATGCGCCCGGGCGTTCCCTTCAACGTGGGTCCCCTGACCATCACGCCCAGCACTGCTCAACATACCGTCGAAGCCTTCGGCGTGCGCATTGAGGACGAGGGTGGCGCCACCATGTTCTTTACCGGCGACACCGACCAGTGCGACACGATTATTGAGGGTGCGCGCGGTGTCGACCTGCTGCTCAGCGAAGCCGGATTCACCGAGGCTGACACGACGCGCGGCATCCACATGTCGGGTGTACGTGCGGGCGAGGTCGCCACGCAGGCCGGTGTCAGGCGAGTGGTGCTCACTCACATTCAGCCGTGGACCCCGGTCGACACGGTGATGAGTGAACTGCGCCAGACCTGGCAGGGGGAGGCGCAGATCGCCCGCGCTGGTGACGTGTTCGAAATCTGAGGCGACCAGCCTGCGGCTGTGGGCAGTGAGCCTGCGGCTGAGGCCAGTCTCTTCAGAATCTAGGACGCCAGTACGCGTGCCACGTGCGGGGCGAGCGCACGAAACGCAATGCCGCGGTGACTGATCGCATTCTTGTCCTCGGGGCTCATCTGGGCGGTTGTGCAGTCGAAGCCGTCGGGAACAAAAATCGGGTCGTAGCCGAATCCGCCGCTGCCGTGGCGTTCGCGCAGCAGGTGGCCGTGCACCTCGCCGCGTTCCACAAAAGTCTGCCCATCAGGTGTGACGAGCACTGCCGCTGACACGAATGCGGCACCGCGATGCCGATCGGGCACATCCGCAATCTGAGCGAGCAGCAAGTCCAGATTCGCCGCGTCATCACCGTGATGTCCACTCCAGCGCGCTGAGAAAATCCCGGGCGCCCCGCCCAGCACGTCCACCGTGATTCCTGAATCGTCAGCGATAGTGGGCAGGCCGGTCAGTTCACACAGGTGACGCGCCTTGATCAGCGCATTGTCCTCAAAGGTGATGCCGTCTTCGACAGGTTCATCTGCGCCGGCCTGCGCCAGCGTCACGATGTATCCGTCGTGAACTCCCGGCACGAACGGATCCAGGATTGCGCGCAGCTCTGAGACCTTATGCGCGTTCGACGTGGCAAATGCCAGGACTGGTGTGGCCAGCGCGTCGCCCTCGTTCATCTCAATCCTCCAACGAGACGGTTGTGCCGACCTCGGCTTCCAGTGCGCGCTGCTGCAGGTTATGCAGCGTCGCATTGCCGGCGGTGGCCAGGTCGAGCAGCTGCCCGAGCTCCTCCCGGTCAAAGAGGGCGTGCTCTGCGGTGCCCTGAACTTCGACGAATTTACCGGAACCGGTTTGCACGACGTTCATGTCAGTCTGGGCGCGCACGTCTTCCTCGTACGGCAGGTCCAGCATGGGAACGCCGTCGATGATTCCCACTGAAATGGCGCTGACTGAGTCGGACAGCACGGGAGCGGACGCCTGTGGATGAATGAGGCCGTTTTCAGTTCCCCACCTGACAGCATCGGCCAGCGCAACCCATGCGCCGGTCACAGATGCGGTGCGGGTGCCACCGTCGGCGCGCAGCACGTCGCAATCCAGCACGATCGTGTTCTCACCGAGGGCTGCCATATCCACCACTGCGCGCAGTGAGCGACCGATGAGCCGGGAAATCTCCTGAGTGCGCCCCGAAATCTTGCCTTTGACAGATTCACGCTGACTGCGGTCCGACGTTGCGCGCGGCAGCATCGCGTATTCGCCGGTCACCCAGCCCAGGCCGGAGTCCTTCCGCCAGCGCGGGACGCCGGCAGTCAGGGATGCCACGCACAGGACGCGGGTGTTGCCTGATTCGATCAGTACGGAGCCTTCACCGGTCCCGGACCATCCGCGGGTCATGCGAACGGAACGAAGCTGGTCGAGTGCGCGCCCGTCGGCGCGAGTTTCTTCATTATTTTCAAGTGTCATAGTGACCACGGTAGTGCGAACCGTTACTGTGGTCATTATGGAACTCGATCTTCCACTGGCGCGCGGCGCACTCGACGCGATGACGACGATGCGCGAAAAATCCACCATCTCGCAGATTCTGAACGACGGTCCTGCCGCATTTCACGGCCTTGTCGACGGGGAAGTCAGCAATATTCGTCTCTTCTTCCTCGATTCGACAGGATCTGTCGGACTCATCCCATCAGGTGACGGACTTCACGTCTTCAGCGTGCCTGCCTCGTGCGCGTCCCTCTTCTCTTTCCCCATTGACGAGGGCGACGCTGCCCTGATCGGACGCACTGGCAACGGGGTTGCCTACATCGCCATTGCACTGCCCACAGGACAGGAAGATGCTCTTGAAGAAACGCTCGGCGAGAGTGGGCAATCAGAGGGCATTTGCGATCTGAGTTGGCACAGCGTGCGCCGCGTCGGGCACCTGCTGAGTGACGATGACAGTGCCATGACAACCGCCGCAAGCGCCCTGCTGTTCTGGCGCGCCGCCACCAGCTTTTGTGCCCGATGCGGCGCAGCGGTGCGGCCCACAGGCTGCGGCTGGACCGTCACATGCAGTCAGTGCGATCACATCGAATACCCGCGTCAGGATCCGGCAGTGATCGTCGCCATCGTTGATGACGATGAGCGATTGCTCCTGGCACACAATTCAGGATGGAAGACGGGGTACTACTCGTTGATCGCCGGCTTCATGGAAGCGGGTGAGGCACCCGAACGTGCAGTGGCGCGTGAAGTGCGTGAAGAAGTCGGACTGGATGTGAGGCAGGTTCGATATCAGGGCGCGCAGCCGTGGCCATTTCCTCGCTCGCTGATGCTGGGATTCACCGCTCATGTCACGGGCGGGCACGACAGTGAGCCGGACGTGCGTCCCGATGGTTCCGAAATATCGGATGCCGCGTTCTATTCGCGCGACGAGTTCGCTCAGTGTCTGCGCGATGGTCGGATCATCGCATCAGGGCCGACGGCAATTGCACACGGGCTGATCGAACAGTGGTTTGGTGGCCCGTACCTGCATCTGCAGCAGGGCACACGGTCCGCAGATGCACGTGCCCACTGAGACAATGCCTCTATGACAGACAGCATGATGGAAGCGGAGCAGCTTCTGGACGCCCTCGATGAGGATCAGCGGCGCGTTGCCCAACAGGTACGCGGCCCGATGGCTGTCCTCGCGGGGGCAGGAACAGGGAAAACTCGCGCAATCACGTACCGCATCGCATACGGTGCGGCCACCGGCGCGTACGATCCGGTGAGCGTCCTGGCCGTAACCTTCACACAGCGCGCTGCAGCCGAGATGCGTCAGCGACTGCGGGATCTGGGCGTGGCTGCGGCTCAGGCGCGCACTTTCCATTCCGCTGCGCTGCGCCAACTGACGTATTTTTGGGAAACAGGGTTTGGCGGTAGGCGCCCGGACTTGATCGAACACAAGGCATCACTGGTTGCGTCAGCTGCCGCGCGCTGTGGGATCAGGGCGGACAAGACCACGGTTCGTGACCTGGCGGCAGAAATTGAATGGTCAAAAGTCTCCATCGTAGATGCCGAACGCTATGCGCCAGTGGCGCGCAGACAGGGACGTATCCCCCCGGCAGGCCTGGAGCACTCAGAGTTCGCTCGCCTGTTTGACGCTTACGAGGAAGCGAAAATGGATCGCGCCGTCATCGACTTTGAGGACGTGCTGATTTTGATGTGCGGCCTGATGGAAACACGTGAGGATATTGCCCGGCATATCCGCTCTCAATACCGCAATTTTGTGGTCGATGAGTACCAGGACGTGTCCGCGCTGCAGCAGCGCCTCCTGGACCTGTGGCTGGGGGAGCGCCATGACGTGTGCGTGGTCGGTGATGTCGCTCAGACGATCTATTCCTTTGCCGGGGCAGACGCATCCTATTTGGCCAGGTTTGCGCAGCGTCATCCAGGGACGCGCGTAGTGGAACTGACCCGTGATTACCGCTCAACCCCTCAGATTGTGTCGATAGCGAACCGAGTGATGGAACGGACTGGCAGGTCGCGACTCAGTGCAGGCACCGCAGCAAGTGGTGCTTCGGGTGACGGCTCAGGGGCCCGTCCCTCGACAGGTGCGATGGCCGGCGCCGTCCGCCTGGTGTCGCAGCGACCATCCGGTGCGGCAGTGGCGTTTCGGACCTATGGCGATGACATGGAGGAAGCTGCTGGTGTCGCGCAGCGCATCGCAGCACTGGTCAAGTCCGGTGATACCTCCTTGCATTCATGCGCGATCCTGTACCGCACGAACTCGCAGTCAGAAGTTTTTGAAACGGCCTTGTCGCAGGCCGGGCTGTCATGTGTTGTTCAGGGCGGCAAACGTTTCTTTGAACGTGAAGAAGTCAAACGCGCCATGCTGGTTCTGCGGCGCGAGGCAACCGCGCAGCGCCGTCACGACGGTGAAGACTTTACCGACGGAGCAGATGACGGCGCAGACGGGGCGCACGCCCCTGATTCTGTGGACGTGAGCGGCGACACCGAACTGGTTGCCACGGTTAAAGAGCAGCTCGCCCTGGTGGGGTGGAGCCCGGACGCTCCACAAAATGCCGGTGCTGAACGTGAACGATGGGACAACCTCAATGCGCTGGTCAGCCTTGCTGAAGAACGCGCCCACCTGACGCTGCCGAAGTTCGTCGATGAGCTGGGGGAACGCTCTGTCGCTCAAGCTGCCCCCACAGTCGATGGCGTCACGCTGTCCACGCTGCATGCAGCGAAAGGACTGGAGTGGGACAACGTGTTCCTGGTCGGTGCCAGCGAAGGGTTGCTGCCGATCTCACTGGCCACTACTGCGCAGGCACGGGAAGAAGAACGACGCCTGCTCTATGTCGGCTTGACGCGTGCGCGTGATCGCCTCGAAGTGTCGTGGTCGCGTTCCCGTGGCACTGGCCGCAGCCATAAGAACAGGTCACGCACATCGTTGCTCGATGGTATCTGGCCCAGGGAAGATGAATCTGCGCGCAGCGTCGCCCGTTCACGTGCGCGATCATCTCAGCCACGCCGCAAGGCTGACGATATGGAAGCCTTTGAACACGAGTTCGGGCCGCAGGCAGTGGCAGCATTTGAAGCGCTTAAACAGTGGCGTCTTGAACAGGCTCATGCCCAGTCGAAACCAGCATTTACCGTCTTTGTCGATTCCACGCTGCGCGACATTGCGTCGGCTCGTCCCAAGACGCTGCGTCAGCTTGGAGTTATCCGAGGCGTGGGTCCTGTCAAACTTGATGCCTATGGTCCTCAGGTTCTGGCTATTCTGCGCGGTCTGGACGACGCGGAGTCTGACGGGGCCTCGAAATAAGCAAGAAACCGACAGTGGGCGCGGATCCTGGTCGACCACACGATCTGGCACTTCACCACGCATCTTGCCGGGCGCGGCTCCAGAGCAGATTCACGAATACGCGCGGATAGCGACCGGCTCGTGAGAAGGAACGGCGTCTTCAAAGGGTGTGCCGTAAGCTCCGCACCCGCAGCGCTCATGTGGTGCGATCGCACTGAGCCTCACCTGCCCGTCGGAATCAACATGCGCGGTTAAGGCATCTGGCCCGCACATTTCGGACTCACCAAGTACCGAGTACCCCAACGTTCGGGCGACGGCCGTGGCCGCACACAACGCTGCCTGACACTCACATGCCGGTGGCAAGGGGGCAACCGGCCACTGTTCCATCTGCGTGGCCAGCAGCGGCCACGACGCATCAGCATCAACCAACGCCAGTGCCGCACACTGCGCGCACGGAGTATGCCCAGGTATCACCAACGGTCCGATGACTACGGAGCGTTCATGGCGCGTCATCACCAGGTGCCGCTGGTCATCAGCCAGTAAGAACCCGCACGCAGCCAGGTCAAAACTTCTGGGCCGAGACACCACCGTCAGATCACTGCGCGACAGGGAACCGACAAACACGTGTGGAAAACGCGCTCGGATCATCTCGCCTGCAGCGTACGCGCGGCACGTTGCGAACGTATCGGCGGGCATCAGATCAGCGAACCTCCCGATCGATGGTCGCGGATCACGAAACTCAAAACGTGAAAAACCGCTGCGTATCAGCAGTTCAACGAGGCGCACGCTCAGGGCGTCAAGCCCGTCAATGCAGATCCCCTCTCGCATGGCGGGTGCCTCACCCTCGTCAATGAGGTGAGCCGCGCGCAAACGGGAGACAAGAGGAAGCACGTGCGGCAGCATGCGGACAGGAGGGGCCTCAGGTGAACATGATGCAGCCTGCACGAGCCACTCGCGTTGCGCGGATGTGACCTGGGTGAACACGACACACTTGGATGGATCTGAACCAATCTGAACGGTCGTCGGGTCGCGCCAAAGGACCGCTGTTCCTGGGATGATGCGCATACTGTCTCCTCGCATGTCATGGTGTCCTCATGGTCGGGACGGTCACCGGTAGTGCCAGTCCAGATTGTGACGCCCATGCATGCCTGAAGTCAGCAGCAGTGCGAGATCTGTGGATAACCGCGGGGCGGCGGCTAGTCGCGTGAGTCGGAGCCGTCAGGATCCGTCGGATCAGAAGTGTCAGTGTCTGACGGGGCAGCGTCGGGGCGGTCGGCCTCGTCGGACGCGCCGGTATCAGCCTGGCCGTCTGAATCAGGCTGATCGTCGGGGATCACACCGGCTTCGCGCAACGAATCCATCTCCGGATCGTCACTCGGGCTCAGGCCCTCCGCCCAACCGAGCGTGCCATCCAACATGGCGCTCAACGCTTCATCAATGTCAGCCGATTCCTCGCGCTCGCGGGCACGCCGATCCAGGAACTCGGTCGGCTCGTCAAGATCCTGAGCGGTCGGAATCATGTCAGGGTGGTGCCACAGTGCTTCGCGCGCCTCGGTGCCCTGAGCCTGCTCAACGATAGTGAACAGCTTCGCTGCACCGCGCGCGCGACGCGGACGCATGGTCAGGCCGATCAGCGACCCCAACATCTGCTCGGCGGGACCACCCGTTGCGCGCCGGCGACGCATCAATTCACGCAGGCGATCCGCATGAGGCAGATACGGAGCGACGGCGCGGGCAGTGGTCACCTCCACCCAGCCTTCGACCAAAGCCAGCAGCGTTTCCAGGCGTTCGAGTGCTTCGGTCTGACGCTCAGTTGGCTCTGTGGCAAAAATCTGATCAGTCATCGACGTGCTAAAGGATGACGGGTCCGCCGGATCGATGTTGCGAGCCGCGTCAGCGATCGCGTCCGTGTCGATCGCAATCTCAGCAGAGTACTTTTCCACCGCGCGCACAAGATCAGAACCAAGCCACGGAACGGATGCGAAAAGACGCTGGTGAGCGCATTCGCGCACGGCGAGGAACTGCTGGACTTCCTCACGCGGCATTTCCAGATCCTTGGTGAATTCGTGAATATTGCCAACGACGAGTGCGGTCTGATCCAGGCCCGCCAGTGGAATACCCACATCGGTTGAACTCAGTGCTTCGCCGGCCAAGCCTCCCAGTGCCTGACCGATCTGCATGGCGAAGACCATCGCCGCCAGTTTCGGCATCATCTCACTGGTACGCCCGGCCAGCTCTCCAATTCCTTCGGGCATTCCGGGCATGTGGAGCTGTGCCATCATCTGCGAATCACCGAACTGTTCCTGCATGGCTTCGACCAGTGCGCGAGATACATTCGACGCGACCGGTTCGCACATGCGTTTCCACATGTCGAGCGTGTGATCAATCCAGTCGACGCGTGTCCATGCCTGCCTGTCGCCACCGCGGTGCGTAAAAGACGTCACCGGGTCAAGCCACAAGTCGGCAACCGTCATCGCTTCACGTGCCTGCGCAGCTTCAGCTGCCGTCACGTTGGGGGACTGGCCAAAAGTGCTCTGACGTGCCAGATCGGAGGCAACTGACCAATTGACTGGGCCTGACGTCGTGTTCATCAGCGCGTTGAACTGACTCATCATCGCCTGCAGCTGGCCAGGGTTACTCATGAAAGACGGCATCTTCGATGAGTCAAACCCCTGCTCACGCATAGCACGTGCGGCCTCCTCGCCGGCATCTTCACCAAGCAGGCGGCGCAGAATTTCTTCCAACGGGTCGGGGGCAGAGTCATCCGGGCGGTCAGTTTCATCGCTCATGCCCTGAGCCTACTCGTTCAGATGCCCCAGCGGAACACGGGTGCGATGCGTGCGCTGTCAGCGGAAAAGCACAGGAGCGACGTATCGACTGATGCCGGGCGCCTGACAATATGTCACGATTGGATCGTGCACATTCATCGCGATCACTCATCTGCCGACTTTGAGACGACACCGGGCGGTACAGGAAACCAGCCCGAAGAAACACTGAAAGACAGCGCCGAGGCGGCGAACACTGCGCGTGAAGTGACAGCTGCAGATGCTGAAAACGACGAGAACCGGCAGCCGGCTGCAACCGGCAAGAAACGCCACGGTCTGCTGCGAAACCTGTGGTGGATAGTGCCGGGCATCGTCTTTCCGATCGTGTGCGCCCTCATCACCCTGATCCCGGTGCCCTATGTGGTCAATGCCCCTGGTCCCACAGTCAACATTCTCGGAACTCACGAGGGCGCCCCTACCATTCAAATCAGTGGGAATGATCCGAAAACGGGCAAACCTGTCGAACTGGATCCCGTGCACGAAACTGAACAAGACGACGGTGACCGGACCGGGCAGTTACGTATGGTCACGGTCCTTCAACGCGGCGGACCAGGCAACAGTCTGGCAACGCTCGATCTGATTCGGGCATGGTTCTCCGGTCACGACGAAATCATTCCGTACCGGGAGATTTTCCCTCCGGACGTGACCAGCGAAGAGGCCAAGGAAGCCGCTCAAATGCAGATGAAATCATCGGAATCAGCAGCGTCCGTGGTTGCCCTCGAGCATCTGGGATGGGACGTGCCCGCTGACGTGCAAGTTGAGGGCGCCGTTCCCGGATCAGACGCTGTAGGCAAGGTGGAGCAAGGTGACCAGATCGAATCCATCACCACGCCAGATGGCACAGTGCATCCAGTTGATTCGGGAGCTGTCCCGTTTGCGCTGATGCGGACTGTTCCGCCCGACTCGCAGATGACGCTCACGGTTGTGCGTAACGGGAAAACGATCGATATCCCGATCGTATCCAGCAAGAAAGCGCTGCCGGATCCTGACTCTGAAGAAGCCACCTCGTCATCGCTGCTGGGTGTGTACCTGTCTGTTCATCCGCAGCTCCCACTCGATATCGACATCACGCTTCAGGATGTGGGCGGTCCTTCGGCAGGAATGATGTTTGCACTGGGAATCTATGACCGGCTGACCCCGGGAGACCTGACCGGGGGAGTGACAATCGCCGGCACCGGAGCCTTGTCATTTGACGGCCAGGTGGAGCCGATCGGCGGCATCCAGCAGAAAATGGTGGGCGCGAACAACGACGGTGCTCAGTGGTTCCTGGCCCCCGGCACCAACTGTGACGAGGTAGTGGGGCATATTCCCGACGGACTGAACGTGACGCGCGTGGATACGTTCGACGATGCGCTCACCGCCGTCACAGCAATTGCGGCTGGAACAACGGATTCGTTGCCCACCTGCGAAGCCAGGTAACAGCGCACAGGTTCCCTCGTCACTTCGCTGTAGGCGCCGTGACACGCCACAACATGACGAGCTGCGCAGGTCCCCTCGTCAATCCTGACCGTCGTCACTCAGGGACGCGAGCAGTGCCTGCGACAGGCCCGGAACCAGATCCTCACCCACCGCAACCGCTTCATCCGTGTCGAAGGTACGCGTGCGCACCGCAGACCACGTCAGCCCCGTTCGCATCGCACCGACGACCAGGCGCACCTCCGTGCGAGACGGGTGCTCCGCGATGAACGCCAACGCCTCATCGGGATCATCAGGCGCCGCAGCCTCCACCTCAGGGGGCACCACGATGCGTTCAACGCTCAGAGCTGCGCCCGCAACGGAGCGCGGCCATGCCAACTGTGCCAGCACCGATTCCAGATCGTCAGAGTCGAGCGGCTCCTGAGCGATGGCAGACAGGTGTTCAGAGGAACCATCCCACCCACTCTTGAGCTGCTCGACCACGTCAGCTGGCATGGCGGGTTCATCTATAAGCTGACGCGTGGGGACCAGGGCGTACAGCATCGGCGGGCGGTCCCACCCCAGGCGCGCAGCAGCCCGCTCAATTTCACGCACACACGCCGCGAGGGCGCGTTGAGCAGGAGACAGGTCACGGTCACGTTCAGCTTCAGTCATGGTCTTATCGTGGCACGAGGGCGGCCCGGATGCGAGGAACGACCAAGCTTGAGGCGCCTAATAACGGTAGAATGGACAGCACATGCGGAAATCGAGTAAGAGAGGATGACGCGGTGAGCGCCTTCCCGACTAGCAGGTCCAGCTCCGGTGATTCGAAGCCTTCGGACGGAAACGGGCCATTTGATACCAGCGAGATCCTGTCTGCGCTGTTCGGCCAGCAAGCCGGCTCAGCAGCCGGACGATTCAAGGGGACAGGCCCCTTCCGTCAGCGTGCCGAAGACGGTGATGACGGTTCAGGCGACTCCGGATCAGGAGACGGCGGCGGTCGCGGTTCAGGCGGTGGACGCGGCTCAGGTGGCGGCTCCCACAGCTCATCATCCGGTAAGAGGCGCTTCGGTCCGCTGGCGACGACTCTCGCGATCCTGGCTGCCATTTTTGTGATCGTCTACGCTGCGTCATCATTTTGGACGGAGATCCTCTGGTTCAGCCAGATGAAGTCTACGCGCATCCTGTGGACCCGGTGGGGAACGATGGCGGGCCTGTTCGTCCTCGGTTTCGCCATCATCTTCGCTGCGATCTCGGCGGCGGTTCAGATTGCGTACCGTCACCGCAGCGATTCCAGTCGAGGTGACGAGGGAGCCAACCTGCGGCACTATCGCGACACCATCGAACCGATGCGCAAACTCGTTTTCTGGGGAGTCCCGGCGCTCATCGCGCTCATCAACGCCGGACGCCTGTCCTCGCAGTGGGACACGTTCCTGATGTTCTTCAAACGTCAGCCCTTCGGCAAGTCTGAGCCGATCTTCGGAATCGACAACTCGTTCTTCGTTTTCACGCTGCCTTTCTTCCAGGCAATCGTCTCATTCTTCATGTCAGTGACAATCTGGTCGCTGATCGCCGCGGTGATCGTGCACTACCTGTACGGCTCGTTAGCCCTGAGCCCGCGCCCGCATGCCACAAAATCCGCACGCATCCACCTCGGTGTCATGGCAGCAATCATCTCCTTGCTTTTCGGCCTGAACTACTGGCTGGGTCGCTACGGTCTGCTGACCAAGATTGGTGAGCCAACCGACGGCGCGCTCTACACCGACATCAACGCTCAGTTGCCCGCCCAGTCCATCCTCGCCGTTATTTCCGTGCTGGTGGCAGTCCTCTTCCTGGTCGCCGCATTCAAGGGAACGTGGCGTCTGCCCCTGACGGGGGTGGTGGTCACAGTGGTGTCCGCCCTCGTCATCGGGATGGCGTACCCGGCTCTGATTCAGCGCCTCTACGTCACGCCGAACGCCCGAAACGCAGAGGCTCCCTACATTCAGCACAACATCGATGCGACGCTGGAAGCCTACGGGTTGAACGACCTCGAGTTCCAAAGCTACGAGGCGCGCACCACCGCTGCGCCCGGGCAGTTGCGCGAGGACACGGAATCAACCTCGCAGATCCGACTCCTGGACCCGCAGGTCATCACCCCCACCGTCACCCAGCTGCAGCAGTCGCGCCCGTACTACGACTTCGGATCGGGCATGGCCGTGGACCGTTACGTGGTTGACGGCGAGCGCCGCGACACGGTAATCGCCATGCGTGAGCTCAATCTTGAGGGCCTGTCATCTGAGCAGCAAACATGGGTGAACCGCCATACGGTCTACACGCACGGGTTCGGTGTTGTGGCCGCATACGGTAACCAGGTCACCACGGATGGCCTGCCCGCCTACTGGGAAAAGTCCATTCCATCTGAAGGTGAAATGGGAGACTACGAACCGCGCATCTACTTCTCGCCCTCGTCTCCGAACTATTCGATTGTGGGCGCACCTGAAGGCGCTGAGCCGCAGGAACTGGACTACCCCGATGACACGGCGGCGTCCGGCCAGGTGCGCTACACCTTCCAGGGCGATGGCGGCCCCTCGGTCGGTAACCTGTGGAACAAGCTGCTGTACTCGATCAAGTTCGGGTCCTACGACATTTTCTTCTCCTCGCAAACCAACTCGCAGTCACAGATTCTGTACGATCGTGATCCGCTGACTCGTGTGGCCAAGGTTGCGCCGTACCTGACGCTGGAGCAAAAGCCTTATCCGGCAGTTGTCGACATGGACGATGATCCGTCTACGCCGAAGCGTCTGGTGTGGGTCGTTGACGCGTACACAACGTCAAACGCCTACCCGTATTCGGCGCACCAGCAGCTGGATCAGTCGACAGTGGATTCGCTGTCCTCCGACGCCAGCCAGTTCGTCAGCGCCGGTAACACGGTCAACTACATGCGTAACTCCGTCAAGGCTGTTGTCGACGCATATGACGGGCATGTGCGCCTGTTCCAGTGGGACAACGAGGATCCGGTTTTGAAGACCTGGATGGGTGTCTACCCGAACACAGTGGAGCCGTTGTCTGAGATTTCCGGTGATCTGATGGCGCACCTGCGCTACCCGGAGGATCTGTTCAAGGTGCAGCGCGACCTGTTGACCTCGTACCACGTGACCGAGGCTGCCCAGTACTACACCGGTGGTGACCTATGGAGGCTGGCGCAGGAAACGTCAACGGCCGCGCTGGCGAGCGCTCAGCAGCAGGGTGTGGAGGGTATCCAGCAGCCCGGACAGTCCACTCCTCAGATCCCGCAACCGCCGTACTACCTGACCATGCAGATGCCTGGGCAGGAAAGCGCAGAGTTCTCGCTGACATCGGTATTCGTGCCGGGCGGTGCGTCCAAGCGTGAAGCTATGGCAGGCTTCCTTGCGGTTGATTCGGAGACGGGCAACGAGCCGGGCAAGGTGCGTGAGGGGTACGGCAAGCTTCGACTGATCGCGTTGCCGTCTGACCTGACGGTGCCTGGCCCCGGTCAGGTTCAGAACGCCTATGACTCGAACCAGCAGATCGGTTCGCAGTTGAACCTGCTGAACCAGTCGGATTCGACGGTTATCCGCGGCAACCTGCTGACACTGCCTGTTGGCGGCGGTTTGCTGTACGTCCAGCCTGTCTACGTTCAAGGTAAGGGCACGGCCTCGTATCCGGTGCTGCGCATGGTGCTGACAGCGTTCGGTAACCAGGTCGGGTTTGCGCCCACGCTGCAGGAATCGCTCGATCAGACCTTTGGTGGTGATTCAGCGGCGACAGTTGCTGACGAGGTTGGAAGTTCGGGCGACGAGGGAGACTCCACTTCTCCCGCTGTTCAAAGTGCGCAGGAGAAACTCAATGCTGCGCTTGTTCAGGCATCCCAAGCCATGCAAGAAGCCGATGCGGCGATGAAGGCCGGTGATTGGGCTGCCTACGGTACGGCTCAGAAGAAGCTGGACACTGCGCTGACGAACGCGTTGAACGCTCAAGCTGAGATGGGTGAGGACGTCAGCGGTGCTGCGGTGCCGGGACTGGGAGGAGCCGATGGCGCTCAGTCGGGCGCGACGAACAGTCTGACCGGAGACTCGCAAAGCGATGACGGGGGTGGAAACGGCTAGGGAGGTAATCGCGCGGGCTGACCTGCCTGACCGGTAGGCCGGACAGTCGAACCCGTAGCGGAAGGCACGCACCAGTGGCGGCTTGCAGGAAGGTTGTCAGACCTGAAGCGAGCCGCCACTGGCATATCTGACGCCATGTCTTCTTCTTGCTCGACATCTTGTGCGCTGCCACAAGACTTCCTGGAAGGTGAGGCAGTTGACAGATGCGCAGTCCTGTCATGATGCATCTCACCGCTGCAGCTCTTGCCGGGCTGGAAGCGCCCTATTACAGTAGAAGACACAAGGAAATACAGACGCGGGGTGGAGCAGTTCGGTAGCTCGCCGGGCTCATAACCCGGAGGTCGGAGGTTCAAATCCTTCCCCCGCTACCAATCGAGACTCTTGATCAGCACGAGCGCTGATCAAGAGTTTTTCTTTCCCGTTTTCTTTCCCGTTTTTCTTTCCAACCATCGCCGTTTCCTTACCCGCCGCCGATGAGCGAAAGCGTCAACCTCGAACGAGAGCGTCAACCAGTCAAGGTAAGAGAGCCGTTGCGGGCTGTCTCACCATTCGAGAATCGCATGATAGCGCGGAAAAGTCGATGTCAGTTCCGCCGCAGTAGTGCGTCGATGGCGCTTCTACCTTGACCGGTTGACGATCGGAGGGGTCAATGACCTTGACCCGTTGACGATCTGGCAAAATCCAAGGCGTTTGCCTACCCTAGACGCACCTTGAAAGGCCGCGTTGGTGTTTGCGTGGGCAGTAGTCGATTCCGATCCAGCGGTAGGCGACTTACCGGCGGGCACCTCGGGTCTGATCCATGGACTGCAGTGTGGCACCGGCTTGGCCCTGAGGAATCGGTGAGACAACAACTGCCGTTCCATGCACGCAAACCTCCGTCATTTGCTCGGCAAGCTCGCCGGTGTCGAAGGGCATCGCGATGACCGCGTTGGCTCCTCTGCGGGCAGCCTGATCCACCATGCGTGACATCACCTGTTCGCGCGAGTCGATCATGATGCGGGTGTACTCCGGGATTTCGCCTCCGCCGATGGTGCGGAACGAAGCAGTAAAGGTCTGGCCTATACTCGCGGAGCGAACCGTCAGGCCCATCACTTCTCCCAGAACCGCATCGATTCGGTACCCGGGAATGTCATTTGTTGTTACAACAATCATATGAAATACAGTAAAACACTCCGGGCGATAACGGTTTACCTCAGGGGGGATTCCGCGGCCACTTCTCCTGACGGCTACCTCATCTGGCAGGGCGGCTGTTAGCGCACTGCGCCAGGTGAGAATCAGATCAGTCGAACTGCGGGCCGGTTGTGCGCGTGCGCTTCAACTCGAAGAATCCGGGCGTACGTGCCAGAGCAACGCAGCCGTCCCAAAGATCCAGTGCCGCCTGACCATGCGGAGCAGGAGAGATCACCGGCCCAAAGAACGCGACACCGTCAAACGCGATGATGGGAACGCCAACCTCGTCACCGACCAACTCCAACGCATGCGCTACAGAGGAACGCAGTGCCTCGTCCGATGACTCCACACCGTTGGTGATAGCCTCGGGAAATCCGGCTGCCTTCACCGCGTCGGCGATGACATCACTTCCCAACTCTTTTGACTGATTATGCAGGCGCGTACCTACCTCGGTGTAGAGGGAGGCTACAGCCTCACTGCCGTGAGTGTCCGCAACCTTCTGAAACAATAACGACAGGCCGCGCCCCTGCTCGACATGTGCACGATACTCCGCATCAATGTCCTTGCCTTCATTCAGAATCGCCAGAGAGAACGGGTGCCATGTCACTTCAAAATCGCGTGCGCGAGCCACTTCTTCGACCCAGCGAGACGTGATCCACGTCCACGGGCATGTTGTATCGAACCAAAAATCTACGTGAGTACTCATATGTCTATCGTGGCGTATAAACCACGATCGCGCATTGCATTCTTGAAGGAAGGCCCGCTCTTCGCGCTGATTTCGCGAGGCGAGTCGTGCTTTACGGCATTCTCACAGGTAAGTAGTGCACACTGAGCCTGTGAATCTCATGAGTGGTTGGGTCGTCCTATTTGCCGGAGTACTGGCGCTGTGCGCACTTATTGGCACGTCCACGCTTTTGCGCCCTGCCGGACATCTTTCGCCCAATCGCGAGGGAGCGCGCACGTCGTTCATACGTATCCTCAGACGCCAGGTGACAGCTTTTATCGCCCTGTGCATTACGACGAGTCTCATGTGCACCACATTCGCTTTGCTGGCCAACCGCACCATGTCATTCCTTCGTACTCCTTCTGAGGTTGTGGAATTGGTCAAGAATGCGCTCGGTGCAGGCGACACTCGCGTATCAGCGTTTGCGCCACCCAGACAAGGTGAACAGGACCAACACGTCGATCCACCGGAACTCGCCTACGACGCGCAGCTGCACGTATGGCGAGGAACGCTGAGCGGCGCGCAGTCCGGCTTGACGCGCGAAGTTGCCGTCTGGGCGCCACCCGGCTACGCTCCGGTCGGAGCGATACCTACTGCCTCCCAGAGTGACAGCGCCGACACGCCTATCCCGCTTTCGCGGGCCATCGTGCTTTATCACGGGTACGTGGGAACAGCGATTGGCACAGTTCAGTCACTCGAACTCACCGAACGCATAGCACCACTGGTCGAACGAGGCGAGATTCCTCCAACGCTGCTGATCTTCCCTGACCTGTCAATGGGCGGGGCAGAGCCGGACTGCGTTGACGTTGACGGGCACCCCAAAACTGAAACCTTCGTTGTCACTGATCTAGTCCCAGCGATCCGCGCAGCATTCCCAAGTATTCCGTATGATCCCGACCATTGGGCCGTAGGCGGATTTTCATCAGGCGCATACTGTGCGCCTGTTATACATGTGCGCCACCGTGACGTCTTTGGGACAGCTGTGGCGATGGGCGGGTACGATACTCCAGAATTAGGCGCTCTGAAAAATGCCGATCAGGCGACAAGGGACGCATTCACCATTTCACACTTGCTCGCTCAGCCGCATGATGTGCCCCTCAGAGTCCTCGCGATGGGCGTATATGCGGACAGGGATGCCATGACTTTTGGCACTGCCTTGCAGAAACTGGCGCGCACACAACCTAACGATACCTTCGTATCGGTCATGAAGTCCGAGGGAGCCCACGGCTGGACAACATGGCGCGAGGATCTGCCCTCAGCGTTGAAATGGTGGAGCGGTAGGGAAGTGCAGTCGGACGCTCCGACAGCCCCGCCATGGTGGCAGATCACCCAAACTGTGCCGCTGATCGGGAGCTTTAGCGCGTGGGGGATTGCCATGGCGACATCCCTGATGCGTGTGCGGATGAGGATGCGTACCGGACGGGTGCGGCGCGCTGTGACGGACTTTTTCCTCGCGGCACTCACCTGCATACTCGGGGCGCTTGTAGCGCTCCTCTTGGTCAATAACTCCGAGGTTTTCTTCTACTCGTGGGATGATCTGTGGACGAATTTCCTCAACTTCCTGCACTAGCCTGTGATCAGCTGAACCACTCCTTGACCGCGGCGAGTATCTCACGGTCGAACGCGTCATCACTGTGACGGTCGTGGATCCACGACACGAAGCTGCCCGACACAAGCTCATCGAGCTGCGCACGACACCGATCAGTTTCCGTCAATGCCCAGCGCAGCAAGTCAGCAGCCGCATCCTCGTCGCCATCGGGATACATGAAGGGATACCCGTCCGGCAGCAAAGCCCTGGCCCACGGAAGATCCGGGAAAATTCCGATCGCTCCGGCACCCATCGCCTCCACATAGGACAGGCCGTAGGATTCCTCGCTGGCGGTCGCCACAAACGCCGTCGTGTGCGACAGCGCCTGCCAGTATGACGCGCGCGAGGCGGTCAGCGACCCCACCCAGATCCACGGCAGCTGTGAATACTCCATCGCCTTCTCAGAAACCAGGTGCGACTCGTGCAGTCGCACCTCCACACGCAGATCCGTGTCTTCCTGCACGGCGGACACAATATCCATGAACATGTCAGGGCGCTTGCGGTTGGCAAGGTAGATTGCCGGATACAACACCACGGGCGTGTCAGGTTCATGACGCGGCTGCACATGCTCCAGGCGGAATCCCAGGTTCACCCACGACAACTCAGCCTTCTGAGCTAACGGTTGAACGGTCCACCGCTCCACGACTTCACGCACTTCAGCCGCTGTGCGTTCCGAGTTTGCGAACGTGGGGAACAGAGCGCACGACAACGCGAGGGCACACACCTGGACGTGCTGCTCAAGCGTGTTAACCGGGAACCACACGAAGTTCATGATCTTCGGAATATTGCCGCCCGAGGCATGGTAGACGGTGTTCCATGTGCCCAGTGAGTCCACCACATCCATATTGATGATGACCGTGTCATCGGGATTGATTGATTCGAGCGGCATCACGGTGAAACCCTTGCAGCGCCGTGCCACAGGGCCGATGATGCTGGAATCGGGGAAGATGCGCAGGATTCGCCTCACCAAAGTGGCACCGGCGTCATGACCGGTGACTCGGCCGCCCTCGTCAATGAGGGTCGCATCGCGTTTGATGGCAATTCTCATTGCTGTGCTCCAATCTGAGATGCAGGGGAATCAGCGGGGGAGTCCTCGCCGTCGGCCGGATCCTCCATCGGCGCCTGTATACGCATGTGGTAGAAGGAACGGTAGACGAAGAACGCGGACACCAGTGCGAAAATGACGGCCAGCGTGTAGACGAGGGCGCTCAATCCCTGTCCAGTCAGTGACACTGCCAGTTCCACTGCCAGCAGACCGAACAGCGTGGTGAACTTGATGATCGGATTCAGGGCAACGGAGGACGTGTCCTTGAACGGATCGCCGACCGTGTCACCCACGATCGTCGCGTCATGCAGAGCGGTTCCCTTGGCGTGCAGGTCAACCTCGACAATCTTCTTCGCGTTATCCCATGCACCACCCGCGTTCGCCATGTAAATAGCCTGGTACAGGCCGAAGATGGCGATCGAAATGAGGTAGCCGATGAAGAAGTACGGCTCAACGAATGCGAATGACAGAGTGGCGAAGAAAACCGCCAGGAAAATCGTCAACATGCCTTGTTGCGCGTACTGTGTGCAGATCTCCACTACGCGGGTCGAATCCTTTTCGGAGGCTCGTTCCGTGTCATCGTCCAGTTTGATGGACGTCTTAATGAACTCGACGGCACGGTAGGCGCCTGTGGTGACTGCCTGAATCGATGCGCCGGAGAACCAGAAGATCACCGCCCCACCCATAATCAGGCCCAGCAGGAACGGAGCGTGCAGGATCGACAGATAGTTCAGACCTTCTTCGAGGCGATTCGTCAAACCGATGATGATCGAGAAAATCATCGTCGTCGCACCTACAACAGCGGTGCCGATGAGGACCGGCTTCGCAGTGGCTTTGAAGGTGTTACCCGCACCATCGTTTTCTTCCAGCATGAGTTTGGCGTTATCCCACTGCGGGGCGAAACCGTCGGAGCGCTGAACTTCCTCGTCAATTCCGTCGATCGCTTCAATGCGGGAAAGCTCGTAGACGGATTGCGCGTTGTCGGTCACAGGGCCGTACGAGTCGACTGCGATCGTCACTGGCCCCATTCCCAGGAAACCGAACGCCACCAGGCCAAAGGCGAAGACAGCAGGTGCCAGCATGTAGTCGCCCAGTGTGACCTCGGAAATCAGGAACGCGCCACCCATCAGGCCAACAATTGTGATGCCCAGCCAGTAGGCAGAGAAGTTGCCGGCGACCACGCCTGACAGAATGTTCAGCGATGCTCCGCCCTGGCGTGAACTCTTCACCGTTTCACGCACGTGGCGCGACGTCGTGGAGGTAAAGACCTTCACCAGCTCGGGGATAAGTGCGCCAGCCAACGTGCCGCACGTGACGATCGTGGCCAGCTCGACCCACAGGGCGCCGCCTTGCGGTGCGAGGACCAGCCACGACATCAGGTACGTTGCAGCGATGCAGATAATCGAGGTGAACCACACCAGCGAGCTCAACGGGGCCTCAAAGTTCATTGTTGTGGCATCGCTGTATCGCGACGCCACGATGCGCGCGTTAATCGCGTAGGCCAGAGCCGAAGCCAGAATCATGGCGACACGCACGGAGAACACCCACACCAGCAGCGTTGCCTGAAGAACGGGGTCATTGACGGCCAGGATAATGAACGTCACCAGAGCCACGCCTGTCACACCGTAGGTTTCAAAACCATCAGCGGACGGTCCCACCGAGTCGCCTGCATTATCGCCCGTGCAGTCAGCGATAACACCGGGGTTGCGCGGGTCGTCCTCGTCAATTTTGAACACGATCTTCATCAGATCCGCGCCGATGTCGGCAATCTTTGTGAAGATGCCGCCGGCTATACGCAGGGCCGAGGCTCCCAGAGACTCACCGATGGCGAAGCCGATGAAACAGGCACCGGCAACGTCATTGGGCAGGAACAACAGGATGATCAGCATCATCAGCAATTCGAGGGAAATGAGGACCATTCCAATCGACATGCCGGACTTCATGGGGATTCTATGGATCGGCAGCGGCTTGCCCCGCAAGGAGGCGTAGGCGGTGCGCGCGTTGGCGAACGTGTTGACGCGGATACCGAACCACGCCACGGAGTAGGAGCCAGCCATTCCCAGAAGCGAAAATGCGACCACAATGAGCATCTTCCCCCACGGGAAGCCGACCAGAACCTTGTAGTAGATGACGATAACTGCGGTGATGAAGACCCACAGAATCAGCAGGAAACGTCCCTGTTTCTTCAGGTAGGCCTGGCATGTTGCGTAGATCAGCTCCGCGACCTCCAACATGGAGCCGTGTACCGGCATCTTCTTGAGCTGCATGTAGGTGGCGAGGCCGAATCCCAGTCCAAGCAGGCAGACGATCAGGCCGATAATCAGCAGAGTCTGTCCCGAAAATCCACCGATGACAGTGACTTGTGACAGGTCAGGGAGCACGAGGTTTGCTTCACCGCCGTGCACGTTTGATGACGGGTCTTCGGCGGCGGGGAGGGGTCTGGCGAATCCGCACAGCAGCAGTGCGAACGGCAATGCGCCCAGCGCACCCAGGAATGTACGGCGCGAGCGCGGCGGCGTGGGCGAGGTGGAGCGCACGGCGCTGTAACGCGAGCGAAGTGAAGTGAGGGGAGGCCATATGGGGGTATGAGTGATGCGTGTCATCGGTCCTCGATTTACAGGTAGAGCATCATTGCTGTACTTGTCACCCTAGACATTTGTTGCTCACCCCGTTCGCAAACAATGCGGCCAATGTCACACGATGATTGGAAGAATGTGAGCCAGGTCATTATGAGGGTTGCCTGCTGGGTCCTTGGTCCCATCGGAGTGCGGAGTGGCTGGTGAGAGACCTATGGGCTCCAGATGCACACGGTGGTTCGTACAGTGAAGCCATGAATATATGGATGGTTGTGGTACCCCTTCTCGCACTGGTGGTGGGCATCGTTTCAGGGTGGTTTGCCGGGGTCAACCTGGGGGCGGGGCGTGCGCTCGATTCGCTGCGTATGCGCGTATCGCAGGCTGAACATGAGCGTGATATGCGTGGTGAGCA
Organism: Actinomyces sp. HMSC065F12; assembly: GCF_001814535.1. Lineage (NCBI taxonomy): Bacteria > Bacillati > Actinomycetota > Actinomycetes > Actinomycetales > Actinomycetaceae > Actinomyces > Actinomyces sp. HMSC065F12. The sequence continues at coordinate 27,521 of NZ_KV816954.1, read as the reverse complement.
GACACGAGCCGTTCATGACCAGCTTCGTCAGCGCCTGGAAGAGGCGCATGAACAGCTCGCCGATGAGCGCGAACGATCCGAACGCATGCGCGTGGAATATGAAGACCGCCTGGCAGATCAGGCTCAACGCAGCCTGGGGCAGCAAAAAGAACGCGCACGGATTATGGAGGCGCTGGCACCTGTCAGCGACATGTTGACGAAAATGACGCATTCGATGTCGGCGATGGAACGATTCAGAGCTGAGGAGTACGGGGTTATCCGCGCGCAGCTTGAAGCATCGACCACGATCGGCGAGCAATTACGGGTGACCACCTCTCAGCTGCATGACGTCATGGGTTCGACGTCTGTGCGCGGCCAGTGGGGCGAGATCCAGTTGCGACGCCTCGTTGACATGTGTGGCCTGATGGAACACGTTGATTTCGACGAACAGGACACGCAGCGTTGTGAGCGAAACAGCGGAGAGGAATCGGGGCGTCAGCGGCCCGACATGGTGGTGCACTTGCCGCAAGGGCGCACATTGGTCATCGACTCCAAAGTGCCCTTCGACGCGTACATGAAGGCATGTGATATTCCCGACTCGGCAGGGGAGAGAGAAGCAGAACAGAAGAAGAAACTGCTTGCCCAGCATGTTCGAGCCGTGCGGTCCCACGTGGACACACTGTCGAAGAAAGAGTATTGGAAGAGGTACGAGCAGTCACCTGACCTGGTCATTGCCTTCATTCCCCTCGAATCCCTGCTGTCATCCGCGCTGCGCGAAGATCCGCAGCTGCTGGAATACGCCTTTTCGCGAGGTGTGGCTTTGGCGTCTCCCAGCGCGCTGTGGGCGTGCCTGAAAGCAGTGGCATATACGTGGCGCGAAGAATCAGCCGTTGCGCAGGTTCGTGAGTTCTACGCTCTGGCCAGCGAACTGTATTCGCGCTTGTGCACCCTCGCAGACCATGCTGAGCTTGTTCGAAAGACGATTGATGATCTGACTGAACGGTGGAACAGATTCGTCGGCTCGTTGGAAACGCGGGTGCTGGTCAGTGCCCGCAAAATGTCCCAATTGGATGAATCACATGTCATCGCGCACATCGAACCAGTAGAGAAGAAAGCGCGCAGCTTGCGGATCAGTGATCAGCTCAGCGGTGAGAAGGGCGAACAAATGTCGTGATTCTCCACCGAGCGTCACCCGACACGTCTCGCCACGACGAATCGGACCGATCAGGATCCACGTGCCAATGCTCGGGATCGACGTGCGGCGCGTACACCAGCGGCGTGTTCTGCCCGCTGAGCGGGCGTACATCCAGATCATGGTCTGTTACGACCAGTTCATCCACCCGATCCATCGTCTGCTCGTAGATCTGGGCTCCGCCGGTAATCCACACCACGGGAGCTGGGTCCCTATCCATGTCGGGTGTCGTCGCAGTGCTGGCGGTGATGGCTGCTCGCTGGTCACGGTGATCCGCCAGGTGAGCGGTTGCGACCTCGAGCGCCTCATCCAGGTTGGCAACGACCAGTGCCCCGGGGGTCTCGTAGTCGCGCTGGCGCGTCATGACGATGTTGGTGCGTCCGGGCAATGGCTGACCGCCCAGAGCCTCGTAGGAAGAGCGCCCCATGATGATCGGGTAGCCCAGCGTCATCTGTTTGAAATGCGCAAAATCAGCCGGAACATGCCACAGCATCGATGTGCCAGTTCCCAAAATGCCGTTTCGATCCTGCGCCCAAATCGACGCCAGCGTGAAATTGGGGCGCGCCACAAGTGTGCTCATACGGCGACTGATGCCTTGATCGTCGGATGGTGCTGATAATTGTCGATGTGCACATCATCAAAGTCATACTCGAACAACGAGGGTGCCTGATCCAACGTGAGCGTCGGGAACGGATACGGATCCCGTGAGAGCTGCTCGGTGACCTGGTCGACGTGATTGTTGTAAATGTGGCAATCTCCACCCGTCCAGATGAAGTCGCCCACTTCAAGCCCAGCCTGCTGGGCAAACATATGTGTCAGCAGGGAATATGAGGCGATATTGAAGGGGACGCCCAGGAACAGATCCGCGCTGCGCTGATACAGCTGCAGGCTGAGACGCCCATCGGCCACGTAGAGCTGGAAAAGAGCGTGGCACGGTTCCAACGCCATATACTCCAGGTCGCCCACGTTCCACGCGGACACGATCATGCGTCGTGAGTCCGGATTTGTGCGCAAGGTGTCCATGACGTGCGAAATCTGGTCGAAGGTTCGGCCCCCCTCCGCATGCCACGAGCGCCACTGGACACCGTAAACAGGTCCCAAATCCCCCTGATCGTCGGCCCACTCGTTCCAGATGCGGATACCGTGATCCTGCAGCCACTTCACATTCGAATCGCCTCGCAGGAACCATAAGAGCTCACCCACAACCGACTTCATGTGGACGCGTTTCGTCGTAATCAGTGGGAACCCCTGGGACAGGGGATAGCGCAGCTGCGCGCCGAAAACGGAGCGGGTGCCTGTGCCGGTGCGGTCAGCCTTGGAAACGCCTTCGTTCATGACGCGCGTCAGCAAATCCTCGTACTGGCGATCCGCGCCCACAGGTGTCTCACGCCCTTCAGATGTCTGAGTCATCAATCGTCGCTCACTTCTTCATTTGGCTTGATCGTATTATTCCTCATCAGGTAGGACGATCGCCTCGTACAGTTTATCATCTGCGGCAGGATCCTCAACCGGCTGCACATCGATCACAACGTCTTCAACGTTTTCCGAAGGTGCGGGTCCCAGCGCTGTCTGCACGCCCTCAACGACAGACTTGGCCATCGAGCGGCCCAACTGCCAGCCCACAACAGCTCCCACACCGAAGGGCAGCAGGCGTCCCAGTGTTGTGGTTGCAGCTTTCGAAACTGCCTTCTTGCGCAGCCACTTGGACAACAGACGGTTGAACTGCTGGGCGGTGCCCGTGCGAATCGACAGGAACGAGTTGCGGAACCAGGCCAAAGTCTGGATCCCGACCTGCGCCGTAATCATTTCCGCACCTTCCCGCCCAGTCAAGGCGGCCAGAACCAGTGCCGTGCGCTTGGCGGGATCCCTCAGATCAATGCCATACAGGTGCGCCACAGTCATCGCGTAGTGAGCAGACTCTGACACGAAGGCGGCAAGCTGAGCGCCCGATGCTGCTGCAGAAACTGCGGTGCCGGCACCAGGGTAGGCCGCCGCCGCACCTACAGCACCTGACTCCATCCCGATGCGCCGCAGGTACGAGCGGGTGGCGAGCTGAACCAGCTCGCCTGGAGCAAGGTCAGGGAACTGTTCACGCAGCTTGCGCGCCGCCTTTAAACTGGTTGCGTGAGGAACGTTCAGCGCCTTCTGCCACACACTTTCCGGCAGAGACAGCGGCATGCGTGAGCGCTCAGAATCTGAAAAACGAGGTGACATATCGTTACATTTTCTCTGATGTGAAAGTTGCCGAATAGGTGGCCGACTGTTCAACCGTATGGCCCACCGTACAGTTCTTGTGAATAGCGCGCGTGGCTCGTTCGATCAGGTCAGCGCGATCCTCATCGCTCAAGGCTGACAGGTCCTGCACCAATTCAACCTGGAACGATTCGTAGCGGTTCTCCTCTTTGTTGGAGACCGCGGAAACGCCGGTGAACTGCTGGAAGTCGTCACCAAGCACGGAGCTCAGACGCGAATCGGACGACATCGCATTGCATGCTGCCACGGCGATCTTCAAGAGCTCACCAGGAGTGAACTCTCCCGGTCCGTCTCCGATATTCACGGCCGCGTCGCGATGGTTGCGCGCAACGTATTGCCTTTTCCCAGTGCGCTCAATGAACAGTGACTCAGTTGGGCCGCCCTCGGCAGCCGGTGCCGTCGTATGTGTATCCATAGCTATATTGTTTCACTCTTGTTCGAGGAGGACCTTCTTTCGCCCTCGTTCATTTCCAAGGGCGAACATGCAGAGGTGATTTCCCTTAGGTCCTGGCCGGACTGAGCCTTGCCGGGTCAGGCAAGCGCGCCTCGTCGTCACCCTTTATCGGTGAGGTCGTGCCGATTCCTAACGGGCCTGATCCTGGTTCCATTTCTCAGCCAGGCCGACCTCAGCCTCGAAGATCCGGGAGATCTGCTTCATTGCCATATTCTCGATCGTCTTACCCACCAGTGGAATCTTGACGGTAAATTCGCCGTCCATCTGGCGCACAGCTTGCGCGTCATTGCCGGAAAGTTTCGAGGTGAAGTGGCCGCTCGCGTTCACGCCTTCGACGGTCAGCATGGTCGATCCCACCCGTTCGCGACCGCTGATCGGCTCCCACTGCTCCTTCATAGTGATGGCGGGTGACTTCTTGAGGAACCGCTGCGCCGCCGGGGGAAGCTGATTGACGTCAAGTGTGCACGAGGCTTCAATAAGGAGGCCTCCATCGGCGGTGGAATGCACATTGGCCTGAGGGTCAGTCACTCCGGGCTGATCCAGACGCGCGTAAGTGAACGCGGGATCTGCATACATCGCGTTGACCTTGTCAAAACCCAGGGGGTAGGCGTAGGTTTCGTTAATTCGCATAGTTTCTCCGCTCCGGTTTGCGTGTTCGAGGCACCCATAATGGCCTCCATACCACTACAGTGGTGCCATGCGTTCCCTGATGCAACTCGCCGGACAGGCTTCCTCGCGTGTCCTCGCGGAGCAGGATCTTGACTGGCTCCACCTCTTGCTTGCAGATTGGCAGGTTCTGGCCGATTTGGCTGCTGCCGACCTTGTCTTGTGGCTTCCCACCGATGACGGGCGTTTCATTGCTGTTGCGCACTGCAGGCCATCGACCGCTACGACGGTGCACCTCGATGACATTATCGGCCTGTATCTACCGGCCGCGCGCGAAGCAAACCTGCGCCAGGCAATGGAGACCAACTCGATTGTGGAGCCGTCAGGGACGCGCTGGGCCGGCACCTACTCCATGACGGAGGTGTGCGTCCCGATCAGTCACGGAGGCTCAGTCATTGCGGTCGTGACGTGCGAATCGAACCTGGCCTCACCGCGCCCGACCGTCGGGATGGGTGCCTGGACGCAGAATGCCTCGCGAATCCTGCTGGAGATGTGTGCGCGCGGTGAGTATCCCTACACGTCTACACCAACAGTTCTTGCGCACGGCGTGCCACGCGTTATGGATGGCGTGATTCTCATTGATGGTGACGGCACGGTTCAGGAGCTGACTCCTAATGCGAGCTCATGCCTGAGGCGCCTGGGGATTCGACACTCGGTCATTGGGCGCGTGCTGGCCGAAGACATCACAGACGTTATATCCAATGACGCGCTTGTTGAGGAAACACTGGCTGTCGTTGTGATGGGGCGGGCAGCGTGGCGCGTGGAGATCTCGGCGCACGCCTCGACAGTCAATATGCGCGCATTGCCTCTGACCAATGGGCGTCATCGTCTGGGGGCGGTCATCTTGACACGCGACGTGTCTGAGATGCGTCGGCGTGAAGAAGAGCTGATGACGAAAGATGCCACGATTCGGGAGATTCACCACCGCGTCAAGAACAATCTGCAAACCGTGTCGGCCCTGCTGCGACTGCAGGCCCGCCGCTCTGATTCGCAGGAAGTCAAGGATGCCCTCAAAGAGGCCGAACGCCGAGTGCAGTCCATCGCCACAGTTCACCAGGCGTTGTCGCACACGGTCGATGAGGAAGTTGATTTTGACGAGGTCGCCCGCTCCGTGTTGCGCCTGTCTGGCGCGGTTGCCTCAACGGACCATTCTGTTGAGGTTATTACGACGGGTAAATTTGGCGTGATCAGCGCGGATCAGGCTCAAGCCCTGGCCACAGTGCTCAACGAGCTTGTTGCCAATTCTGTCGAGCATGGTCTGGCAGGGCGAGACGGCGTGATACGCATCGATGCGCAGCGCGACCACGACAACGACAAACGTATGACGGTTCGCGTGATTGATAACGGCGTAGGATTTGAGCCAGGTACTCCACTCAGCGGCTTGGGCACGCAAATTGTGCGGCAAATGGTTCGAGGGGAACTGGGAGGCACGATCGAGTGGGAACCGGGAGAAGAATCGGGCACAGTTGTCACGCTGCGTCTACGCGTGGAGTGATACAGAGGTGTGCTCGGTGGAATGCGCGCTGTGAGGGCAGTGTTCGTGCACTGAATAAACGCGTAGCCGAGTTCGTGGTGAACCCGGCTACGCGTTGAAGTCAGTGAGGAGTTTCAGGAAGCGCGGCGTGCACGTGCGGCGCGGCGTTTCATTGAGCGGCGCTCTTCTTCGCTCAGACCGCCCCACACTCCGGAATCCTGGTTGTTGTCCATTGCCCACTGCAGACACACGGTCTCAACGGGGCAGTTATGGCATACAGCTTTGGCTTCCGCAGCTTGTGTCAGGGCTGGACCAGTATTGCCGATTGGGAAAAACAGCTCCGGGTCAACACTTAAGCAGGCTGCTTTACTCCGCCAGTCCATCTTCCCTCAAACTCCATTTCCGTTAACGTTTTGTTAAACAACTCGACGCTTAACGTATAACTTGTCGATAACTTGATCAATTGTCGACGAATCATCACCGAAGGGCAAGGGGAAAAAGGGCCCAACTCCCGTTTCACGCATGTGTCAATAGTCACGAGGATTTACGCGCGGCGGTGTGAGGGGACGAAAATGTGGAGAAGACCAGTGTGACGCGCGTGTCTCGAACGCCTGCGGATGACCGAAGCCGGTGTGCCTTAGGAATCGAAAGGTCTGGATCTTTCCTGAAGAAGGGCTGTGTTGAGACGGAAGCGCTCAACTCGTCCTGCATGCATAATGATCCCATTGTGAGCTCCCCACCGCTCCGCACGAACAGCGACAGGAACGCTGCGCGCGACCTGTGCCAATGCTCGAATCAAATCAGGTGACGGATCCAGCGCGATCACTGTGTCATGCGCGTGTGAGCGTAGTTGTGTCCACTGATGAGATCCAAGCAGCGTGATCTGGGCTGGATCAAAGCCTGGCCGACAATCGCGTGGGCCTGACACCATATGCCAGTGCGTCTCGAGAATGCGGCGCGCATCCTCCAGATCATCACCGATCAGCACGCACGACCCGTGCGGATAAGAGAGTGACTCAAGTGAGGCTCCTACCCAGCCCAGACATGGCGCAGCGGGCTCCCCGTTCCCTGCTGGAGCTGTCCTATCTGCTCGCTGCGCCTTGCCCTCCGCCTTATCTCCTTCTGTCAGCTCGGCCCCTTCTGTCGACAATGCTGTGTCAGGGCGAGTCCGCAGCATTGAAAGAGGGGCATTCAAAGACAGCACCGTCCACGGCTCCGCACTCTCAGTGACAGAGGCTGCATGTGTGTCGCGCTCGGCATTGGTGGGGATCGCGTGGGGGAGTGCACATAACACCCCTGTCAGGTCAACAGGTTCACCGATTCGTCCGTCGCATGAGGAGCGGATACGTGACGGAAGAGAGGCAAGAATGAAATGGCCATCGTGGCGAGTGAGCGGTGTGCGCACACCAAGTCCTGCGCGCAGCGCTTCATCTGACGAATGGGCTGCGACAAAACGGGTAGAAAAAGCTGAACTGCAGCTTCCCCCGGTGCCAAACTCACCCGGAGTTGCGGCAACGATGGTGATACCGCTGGCGCGAGCCTGCGACAAGCACTCACTCCACACAGTGTGTGCCGTGCCCGCTGACAGCACGCGGTCCAACGATCGCATCATGTCGGGAACATCGGTGACGATCAGGACGGATGGGCCGTGTGCCGCAATGCCGGTGAGCAGGTGCGTAACGGCGCCTGCATCATCGAGTGAGAGACGGGAAGCAAACAGCTGCGTGCTCATCGCGTGGCCGGCCAGCGATGTGCTGTCACACAGGTGGATTGGTATCCCGCGAGCTTGCCCGATCCTCACGCCCAGCGCCTGTGCACACTGCGCCAGATCAGCGCTGCGATAGTGAGGCCCTTCCAAGCGGATATGCCCATCCTCAAAGAGCACGTTGTAATGGCGTCCGATATCGATCCCATCAGCCACCCCAATCGCAATGCGCCGATCAGCCTCCCCGCTGCATCCACGTACTGCCACCTGGCTAAGGTAGGTGGCGTCAACCTCGTGCCATGAAAGGGGCGAGGGAAGCTCGGGCGCCCATAGAGGCGGGCAGTCATTTTCACGCCCCCACCTGTCGCGCACGCGCCGAACCACCCGCTCTATGTCACCACAGTACGCAAACTGTATGTGCGTCCCACCATTGATAAGCGCACGACCAGAGTGACGAGGAAGTGAAGCAGCTGCCGGGGTGCCGATCGCATCGAGCGAATCTGCCTCGGTGGCACAGCGCAATGCGATGCGAATGTCAATGTTGGAGCGCATGGCCGGCGTGATCGCCCCTGACGGGCGCTGGGTCGCAGCAATGAGATGCAATCCCAGGGAGCGTCCCTGGGCAGCCAGCCTGACCAGCGCATCCAAAGTGTCGGGATGCGAATCAGCGAGGACCCGGAACTCATCGATCGCGATAATGATGCGCGCGGGAGGTTCGGGCGCCGCGCCTCGGCAATGAGCCTCATGCCAGCGGCGAATGTCGGGAAAGCCGAGGCGCGCAAGGTCGCGTTCGCGTTCTCGCAGGAGCGATGACAGTCCTCGAATCGCCCGACTCGTGGCATCAGGCTCTAGGTCTGTCAGGACCTGGCGGGTGTGGGGCAATCGCGTCAATGGCGTGAATGTGGCTCCTCCCTTGTAGTCAATGAGGACGAGTTGCACCTGACGCGGGCTGAAGCGTTCACACATCTGCGCCAGCCACGTCGTCAGCGCTTCCGATTTTCCAGATCCCGTTGTGCCGGCAAGCAACGCGTGAGGACCGTCTGAGACAAGGTCAATGCTGACGAGTCGGTGTCCGTCGTGTCCGATGGGTACGCGCAGGCACTGAGAGTGCGATTCGTCCGGCTCCCACTGAGCAAGGTCCTCCCATGTTACCGAGTCCGGAACACTGTTGTGGGTGCCTTCATCAGCGGACTCGGTGCACGTATCCCACCATCGGTCAGTTACGAGGACGTGGTTCGGGCGAATGATGTGGTCACACCATTCGGGTAAATCTGCATATCCTGCTCCAACACCAATATGTACCACGCGCCGACCATCTCCAGCACGTCTCAGTTCGGATACGCCTCTATCTGCACATGCCACGCAGGCGGACCCGCGGACAATGTGAATGTCGATTGCGGGCGAACCGATGCGGCGCGCGTGACTATCTGGATTGATGATGCGGGCGCCGCCCAGTCGGGCAGCGATTTGAGCTGCCCACCAGTAGGCACCCGACACAGCGTGCTCCCCAATGAAACCGACGACACGCACCTGCGCTCGCTCTCCAGTTCGGCGCGAATGGCCCCGACGCATCGGCGCGCGTCGGGGCCCTGAAACGAGGAAGACAGGTGCAGGTGACGAGCCGTATATCTCGCTCAGATTCAGCTCCAGTGCAGGGGATTTTCCAGGCATGCCGGGCCACACAGGGAGTGCATCTGGCAACGTACGATCCCCGCTGCCGCTGTGTTTGTCTGGAGACGACAACGGCGCCGAAGATGAGTGCGAATCGCCGCGAGGCAGTGCGCTGAGCGCGACGGCGAGGGAGGCTGCGTCGTAGTGCCTCCAGAATCTCCGACTCCTGAGTAAGCGAAGCGCGAATATTCCTGCCACCAGCGCCACCGCCACACCCAATGCGCCGACCAGCCACCCACGCGCAGCACCTCCCCACATGGACAGGCGCCACACCATCATGGGGATGAACAGCATCATGGGGATGATGCCCCATCGCACGAACCGATTGCGAACGGGGTCAGGCTGTGGCCAGGAGGAGTTGAGAGGCCTGGCACGCACCTCGAATTCGTTTCCACCAGCGAAAATACGATGCCCCACTGATAGGGGCAGCGCACGTGTGCCGACTTGTCGAGAAAAGCGCCGCGGAAGCATGCCGACGAGGGGGAGGCGCCGCGCCACACGTGTTCCGTTGGTGGAGTCGCAATCGGTGATGGACAGTTGTGCGCGCTCGCGGCGCAGCCAGGGCCATCGGGGTACGTGATCTGATCGCACTCGTCGTGTAAGTGAGCGGGCCACGGCACCGTGTTCCTCAAGAAAAGCGTGCGTGCGGGACAAATGTTGCGAGGTCAGACCGTGCCCATCTGCTCTGCCAATCAGCGTACAGGCTTCGATCGGCACCACCAGTCCCACATCCGGACCACTCACGCACGCCAGATGAAAAGCTGTCTTTAACGGGTGAGCGGCAGCCGCAGTGTCGTCCTCTCCGGCCGGCGCTATTTCAGCGCGGGTGAATTTCGCCGCGCGTGCGGGTGCGTCCTCTCGTTCGCGAAGCATAGGAAGTGTCAACGTCGTCATGTCAACATGGTGATGTCCTCACCGCCGCGCCTCCACTCAGATGACCTGGACTGTGGACAGGCAGTAACACGCGTACGCCCTGTGGATAACAGTCGCCCTCCACAGCACCTACGTCGATTCGCGCAATTCGCGCCCAGACATCCACAGGTCGCCCTCGTCGACCAGCCGGAACGCGAACAGTGGAACAATAGTCGTATGGAAGATCAGCATGCCGCCACCGCGGGCACCCCCGCAGCTCAGCCGCCCAGCATCTCGCAGAGCTCCCAGTCCGATCAGAGCGTCCCACCGTCGGCACGCGAGCAGTGGGTCGACCTGGTTGAACGGATCGAGCAGGCACGCCACGACTACTACGACAAGGATGCGCCTCAACTGAGCGACGCGGACTACGACACCCTCTTCCGCCAGCTGGAGGACATAGAGCGCACCTACCCGCAGCTATCAGGACCTGACTCGCCTACGGCCACGGTCGGTGGCACACGCAGCGAAGCATTCGCGCCGGTCGAGCATGCAGAACCCATGATGTCGCTCGAGGACGTCTTCTCGCTGGACGAACTGCGCTCGTGGTGGCAGCGCACGATTGACGAGGTTGGCTCTGCGAGTACCGCGATGACGACGGAAGTTAAAATCGACGGCCTGGCAGTGTCGCTGCTGTATCGAAACGGGTTCCTCATCCAGGCGGCAACCAGGGGTGATGGGCGCGTGGGTGAAGATGTGACCGCGAATGTGCGCACTATTTCATCCATTCCGCATGTCCTGTCCGGCGGTCCGCACCCTGAAATGGTGGAAATTCGCGGCGAGATCTACATGCCGTTGGAAGACTTTGCGCAGATTAACGAGCAGCGCGCTCGCGCGCACAACGAGTACGCGGAAAAACTTGAGCAGTATCGTGCTGGAGAACTGAGTCGTCAGCCCCACAAGCCTCCGGCACCTTTTGCCAACCCACGCAACGCTGCAGCCGGATCACTACGGCAAAAAGATCCGGCGATCACTGCGCAGCGCTCGCTCGCTCTGTTGGCGCACGGCATTGGCGCTATCGAGGCTGGTGAGTCTTTCACCGCCCCTACACACCTGTTCGGCTGGTACGAGCTGTTCCAACAGTGGGGAATCCCGGTGTCGCCTCACACGCGGCTGGTGCATTCCTATGACGAGATTGCTCAACGCATTGACGAGCTGGGTGATCAGCGTGCCGGACTGGATCATGAGATCGACGGCGTCGTGATCAAAGTTGACGATCAGGGGCTTCAGCGTCAGATGGGGGCCACCTCGCGCGTGCCGCGATGGGCAATTGCCTACAAGTTCCCACCTCAGGAAGTCACGACGCGCCTGCTCGACATCCACGTCCAGGTTGGACGCACGGGTCGCGTCACGCCCTACGCGGTGATGGATAAGGTGTTCGTGTCCGGCTCGCATGTGCAGAGAGCGACACTGCACAACGCGGGCGAGGTGGCGCGCAAGGGAGTGTTGATCGGTGACCTGGTGATTGTGCGCAAAGCGGGAGATGTCATCCCTGAAATTGTTGGACCGGTGGTGGACGAACGGGATGGAACTGAGCGGGAATTCGTCATGCCGACCGAGTGCCCGTCGTGCGGCAGTACGCTCAGGGCCGAGTCTGAAGGCGATGCGGACCTGCGCTGTCTGAATCGCGCGCTGTGCCCGGCGCAGCTGACTGAACGCATTGAACATATTGCGTCACGGTCCGCATTGGACATCGAGCATCTGGGGGCTGAGGCCGCCCTCGCGCTGACGCAGCCTGAGAACCATCGTGACGAGGTCGCGGCGGCGCTGATTGCGGGGCATCGAGTCGTGCTCGAAGACGGCACGCACATTGTGCTCACCGACGTTGACCACTTAAGTCACGGTGAGCAGATGGAAGCGGCAAATGCGATGCTGCCATCCGCTCAGGACCCGGTTGTCACCTCTGAAAGCGAAATCTTTACGCTCACCGCCGATGATGTGAAAGATGTGATGATCTGGCGCCAGGTACCTTCCAGCGAGGACTGGGCGTACGTCCACTTCTTCTGGACACAGCCGTGGGTCACCAGGACGCGGTCAGAAAACAAGGTGAAGATCAAGTTCCGCGAACCGGCTGAGTCTCGCCCTCGTGACACGCTGACGCAGATGCTCGAACTCATGGACAGGCAGGCACGCACTCAGCCACTGTGGCGCGTGCTGGTTGCACTGTCGATTCGCCACGTCGGCCCCACGGTCGCCAGGAAACTGACAGCGGCAATGCCCTCGATGGAGGCGATTTCCTCGGCCAGTGAAGAACAACTCAGCGCAATCGACGGGGTAGGCCCGATCATTGCGCGCGCGATTGGTGACTGGTTCGCACAGCCTGACAATCAGGAGATTGTGCGCCGGTGGGCAGCCTCAGGGGTGCGCATGCACGACAGTGACGAGGGTGGATCCGCATCCACTCACGCAGCCACGCTGGAAGGACTGACGATCGTCGTCTCCGGATCGGTGGAAGGGTACACGCGTGACAGCGCGAAGGAAGCCATCACGGATCGGGGCGGGCAGGCAACCAGCTCGGTCAGCAAGAAAACGTCACTGGTTGTGGCAGGCCCTGGGGCCGGGTCAAAAGTGGCGAAAGCCGAAGAACTCGGCGTCCCGATTCTTGACCAGTCCCGCTTCGACGAACTGCTGGCACGCGGTATGAGTGTCCTCGAAGAAACTGACGCGCAGGCTGACGAGGCACACGCTGCTTCAGTCGACTCAGACGACCCACTCGAAGGGGTGGAGGAGCCGCTCAATGATGCGGGTGGGCAGGCCTCGTCTCTCCCACTCTTCTAGCGTCAGCTGCCTGGACGTCGTGAGGTCTTTGGCGAAGATCTCTTCCATGCGCTCTGCCAAAGCGGTGGAACGGAACTGCAGATTGACTTCAAAATTGCCCTGCATCGACAGGCGATCGATGTTGGCAGTACCAATCGTTGACCAGTGCGAATCAATCGTCATGGTCTTGGAGTGGATCATGGCGTGCTGATACAGCCAGATTTCAATACCGTTGCGCAGCAGCTCTCCGTAGTAGGGGCGCGCAACCCAGTCCGCCATGATGTGGTTGGAATATTCAGGGATCAGCACCTTCACGCGCACGCCTCGCTGCGCAGCCGCAACCAGGTTGTGCAAAATTTCCTTATCGGGAATGAAGTAAGCAGTGGTGATCAGGATCTGGTCACGCGCGCGGTCAATGGCATCCAGGTACAGGCCCCGCACGGGGAACAGTAATCGTGAGGGCAGATTGAATTCGGCACTGATGGGTGGGAACCAGTCCTTAACCCCGCCGTCAGGTAGAGCCGGCTGCCACGGCCGCTTGAAATGATTCCAGAATTCAGCGAACCCGTCCGCCAACTCCATCACCGCCGGACCGGTGATACGGACGTGAGTATCTCGCCATTCGATGCCGAAACGCTCACCAATGTTGTAACCACCAACGAAGCCGTACTTCCCGTCGGTGACGAGAATCTTGCGGTGATCACGCCCTGTCTTGCGCAAATTAAGCGTGAACAGGCCCGAACGAATCTCAGGGATACGCCGGTGGAACAGGTTCGGGTGCCTGGGGAAAATCTTGAACAGTGGATTCTGATTCAGCACTCCGAAACCGTCGTAAACGATGTAGACCTGAACGCCTCGATCAGCAGCGGCATAGAGTGCATCCTTGAAGGCGCGTCCAATCTCGTCGGCCGCCCAGATGTAGGTCTCAAAGCAAATCGACTCACGAGCCTCGTTGATCGCGTCCAGCATGTCGGTATAAAGCGACTCGCCCTCGGTGTAGGTTCGCACAACGTTCGAATCGATTTGGACATCGCTGGGGGGCAAAGTGGGGAAGCCGTGACGGCCACCGGGAATACGTGCGATTCGGACTCGGTCAACGGCATGAACCGTGACGACGGCAGCAGCTTGCGCAACGAGCAGCCCGATACCGACACCTTTGAGAATCTTCCACCCCGTCTGGTGGTTTAAACGCCACTTCCGTGCAACTGCCATGCCGTTAGCCTAATTCCTTCCCGACAATTTGAGAACTTATACATGTCAGACACGTGCCTTCGGGCCCGCTGGGTCGAATATCTGCTTCGTGCCACATAGAATTGGCACCATGTCACGCATCAGTACTGAAGAAGTCGCCCGCGTCGCCGGGCTGGCCAGGATTGCGCTGACGCAAGAAGAAATCGAGCGCTTCGCCGGTGAACTTGACGTCATCGCTACATCCGTTGCACAAGTGTCCGAAGTTGCCACCCCTGACGTTCCCGCAACGTCGCACCCCATTCCGTTGGCGAATGTGTGGCGCGAAGACGAAGTCGGCCCCACCCTCGACCGTGATGAGGTTCTGGCGCAGGCACCGGCTCAGGACCGCGGAATGTTCCTCGTCCCGCAGATTCTCGAGGAGGACTGATGAACGACCTGCTCAAGAAATCCGCACTCGAACTCGCCGACATGCTCGAGGCAGGTCAGATCACATCCGTTGAACTGACGACAGCATGCCTGGACCGGATCGACGCTCTGAATGAACACGTCAACGCCTTCCTGCATATTGACCGCGAGGGTGCCCTCGAAACAGCTCGTCGCGTTGACGAGCGCCGCGCAGCGGGGGAGAAGCTCCATCGCCTTGCAGGCGTCCCCATCGCAGTGAAAGACAACATGGTCGTACGTGGCATGCCCACCACCTGTGCCTCCAGGATCCTCGAGGGATGGCTGCCACCGTACGACGCAACTGTCGTCGAAAAGATTCACGAGGCCGGCCTGCCGATCGTCGGCAAGACCAACATGGACGAATTTGCCATGGGATCCTCAACTGAGCACTCCGCATATGGCGCAACAGGAAACCCGTGGGATCTTGGCCGTATCCCCGGCGGATCCGGCGGCGGGTCAGCTGCCGCTGTCTCAGCGTTCATGGTGCCGCTCGCCCTCGGCTCCGATACTGGCGGGTCGATCCGTCAGCCAGGTGCAGTGACGGGAACTGTGGGGGCAAAGCCCACCTACGGTGCGGTTTCACGTTACGGTCTGGTTGCGATGGCCTCGTCGCTCGATCAGATCGGGCCTGTCACCCGCACAGTTGCGGACGCTGCCGCCTTGCAGGAACTCATCGGTGGTCACGACCCACACGATTCCACATCCTTGACTGACCCGGTGCCGCCCCTTGCTGACAGTGTGCGCGCCGTGGCAGACCGTGGCAGCATTGCCGGACTGAAGATCGGCGTCGTGACGGAACTGTCCGGCGAGGGGTATGAACCCGCGGTGCTCGACGCGTTCAACGCCAGTGTGGAGGCCCTCAAGAACGCAGGCGCTGAAGTCATCGAAGTGTCCTGCCCGAGCTTTGCATACGCGCTCGCGGCCTACTACCTGATCATGCCGGCCGAGGCATCCTCGAACCTGGCACGTTTTGACGGCATGCGCTACGGCATCCGTGTTGAACCCGCCGAAGGTAATGTCACAGCCGAACGCGTCATGGCTGCTACCCGCGAGGCTGGTTTCGGTGATGAGGTCAAACGCCGCATCATTCTGGGCACTCACGTCCTGTCGGCCGGTTACTACGACGCGTATTATGGATCCGCGCAGAAAGTCCGCACCCTCGTGCAGCGCGATTTTGCGCGCGTCTTCGAACAGGTCGACGTCCTCGTCTCGCCGACCGCGCCGACCGTCGCCTTCGAGATGGGTGGAAAGATCAACGACCCGATGGCGATGTACCTCAACGACATTGCCACCATTCCGGCCAACCTTGCAGGCGTCCCCGCAATGACGATTCCGAATGCCGTGACCGAACAGAATCTGCCCGTCGGATTCCAGGTGATTGCACCGGCACGTCATGATCAGAAGATGTACGAGGTGGCAGCGCTTGTTGAACTGCTCAGCGATGATGTTGCGGGCAGATGCCCGGCTGCCGACTGGAAGGTGAGCGAATGATGGAAGACCTCATGGATTATGAAGACGCGGTCAAACAGTTCGACCCTGTTCTCGGTATCGAGGTTCACGTCGAGCTGGGCACGAAGACCAAGATGTTTGACGCTGCGCCCAACGCGTTCGGTGGCGACCCGAACACCTTTGTTACGCCAGTGTCCCTCGGATTGCCAGGTTCCTTGCCGGTCGTCAACCACAAGGCTGTTGAATACGCCATCAAGATTGGCCTGGCACTGAACTGTGAAATCGCGGAGTACTGCCGTTTTGCCCGAAAGAACTACTTCTACCCGGATCTGACGAAGGCATTCCAGACTTCGCAGTACGATGAGCCGATCGCGCACGACGGTTATGTCGACGTCGAACTCGAAGACGGCGAAATGTTCCGCGTCACCATCGAACGTGCTCACATGGAAGAAGACGCTGGCAAGAACACCCACGTCGGCGGCGCGGACGGCCGTATCCACGGTGCCGACCACTCGCTGGTGGACTACAACCGCGCCGGCGTGCCCCTGGTTGAGATCGTCACGCGTCCAATCGAAGGCGCCGGCGAACGCGCTCCGGAGGTTGCCGCAGCATACGTGCGCTCACTGCGTGACATTTTCCGCACGCTGGAAGTCTCGGAAGCTCGAATGGAACGCGGAAACGTGCGCGCCGACATTAACGTGTCGCTGCGTCCCAGCCCCGATGCGCCGCTTGGCACGCGCTCAGAGACGAAGAACGTGAACTCTTTCCGCGGTATCGAGCGCGCTGTCCGATTCGAAATTCAGCGCCACGCTGCGATCCTGTCGGCGGGAGGCACAGTCATCCAGGAAACGCGCCACTTCCACGAGGAGGACGGGTCGACCTCGTCAGGCCGCGAGAAGTCTGATGCGGAAGACTACCGCTACTTCCCTGAACCAGACCTGGTTCCGCTTGCTCCGTCGCGCGAATGGGTCGAGCAGTTGCGCGCCGAGCTGCCTGAATTGCCGGTAGCGAAGCGTCGGCGCCTGCGCACCGAGTGGTCTTATTCGGATAAGGAAATGCGCGACGTCGTCAATGCCGGAGCGCTTGAGCTGATCGAAAGCACTGTTGAGGCCGGTGCCTCACCTGCCGCTGCACGCAAGTGGTGGATGGGTGAGCTGGCACGCACGGCGAAGCAAAATGAGGTTGCGTTGGAGGATCTGACGGTCGCACCCGAGCAGATTGCGCAGCTTCAGAAGCTCGTTGACGATGGACGCCTGACCGATAAGCTTGCCCGCCAGGTCCTCGAAGGTGTCCTGGCCGGCGAGGGCGATCCCGAGCAGGTCGTGCAGGCGCGTGGCCTTGAGGTGGTCAGTGACGAGGGCGCACTGACGTCTGCCGTTCAGGAAGCACTTGACGCCAATCCCGACGTCGTTGAGAAGATCAAGGGTGGCAAAGTGAAGGCCGCTGGCGCCCTGGTCGGAGCAGTGATGAAGGCGACTCGAGGCCAGGCCGACGCTGCGCGCGTGCGTGAACTCATCATGGAAATGGTGGGTGTCGAGGAGTAAAACCCGACCGATTTCAGCCCCTGGAGTGGGAATGTGAGGTGGCGGCGGAGCTGGCAGGCTCTGCCGCCACCTTCTTGCGTTAGCGGCTACTGTAATGAAGGGAAGAGACGCGGTGGTCTCTGCTGACATTCCACCATATGTGCGCGGCGACAATATTTGGATTTAAAAGTTAAACACAAATGCGTAAATTGACTTCATGAAGTGAAACTGGCGTGTATTGTGGTGGTGCCTGAGGGCATTGCAGCTCGCGGCATCACAGTCCATCAGTTCACTGGAGAACGAATGATCGATGAAGCACAAGACACGCTCCTGGAGATGAAGCACATCACCAAGGCGTTCCCCGGAGTCATCGCACTCGACGATGTCAATCTAAGAGTGCGTCGCGGCGAGATTCACGCAATTTGCGGGGAAAACGGCGCAGGTAAATCCACATTGATGAAAGTTCTGTCCGGTGTGCATCCCCACGGCACCTACGACGGCCAGGTTGTATACAACGGTGAGGAAATGAGGTTCGCGACAATTCGCGACTCTGAAAGAACCGGAATCGTCATCATTCACCAGGAACTTGCTCTCATCCCGACATTGTCGATAGCGGAGAACATGTTCCTGGGAAATGAGGTTCGCAGCAGTTTCGGAATTGACTGGCACCAGACACGACTGCGGGCAGCCCGATACCTGGCGGAGGTTGGACTGGACGAGTCGCCGGATGAGCTGATTTCGAACATCGGGGTCGGCAAGCAGCAGCTCGTTGAAATCGCGAAAGCTCTTGCCAAGGACGTCCGACTGCTGATTCTGGATGAGCCGACCTCTGCGCTGAATGAGGAAGAATCAGCACATCTACTGGAGCTCATGCGCAAGCAGCGCGGTCGTGGAATCACCATGATCATGATCTCGCATAAGCTCGACGAAATCGCCCAAATCGCTGATTCAGTCACGGTCATTCGTGATGGGAAAACCGTGGGATACATTGACGCACAGAATTCACCGATCGACGAGGATCACATCATTCGTCTCATGGTTGGGCGTCCGCTTGACCGCCGCTTCCCCGAACGTGAATCGCACCCCGGTGACATTCGATTTGAAGTGGATGACTGGTGGGTTCGCCACCCTGTCGCCGCAGATCGATGGGTATGCAAGGGATCGAGTTTCTATGTCAGGGCAGGGGAAGTGGTCGGCTTTGCGGGCCTGATGGGTGCCGGGAGGACTGAGCTGGCGCGCTCCATTTTCGGCCGATCTTACGGAGTGTGGGAATCGGGCAGTATGAAGATCGACCACCAGCCAGTTAAGGCTGATACCGTACCTCGCGCCATCGAAGCGGGACTGGCTTACTTGCCTGAAGACCGCAAGACCCTCGGATTGAACCTGCTGGACGTTATATACGAGTCCGTTATCTCGGCACGCCCGGAAAAAATCACCCATAACGGGATCATGAATATTGACGAAGGGGTCATGGCAGCCGAGCAATATCGTAAAGAATTGCAAATCAAGACCCCATCTGTCATGACAGGGGTCGGCACGCTGTCCGGCGGGAACCAGCAAAAAGTGGTTTTAGCGAAGTGGATGTTCACTGACGCCGACGTCATGATCCTCGACGAGCCAACCCGTGGGATTGATGTGGGCGCCAAGTATGAGATTTACACCTTCATTCAGCAACTCGCCGCTGCAGGAAAAGCTGTGATCGTCATCTCTTCTGAATTGCCCGAACTTTTGGGAATCACCGACCGAATCTACACGATTTTCGAAGGTCAGATCACCGGCGAGATGCCGTCGGATCAGGCAGACCAGGAAACACTCATGCACCTCATGACCTCATCAACAACACCCCAGTCCGCGTAGCAGGAGAAAAGGACACACTATGAAAAAGAATTTTCGCGCTCTTTTCGGGGGCGATTTTCGACAATTTGCGATGATCGCAGCGCTACTGGTGATCGTCGTGTTTTTCCAGGTCTTTACGGGCGGCAAAGTCCTGCAATCACAGAACCTCATGAACCTGATCATGGGCAACGCATACGTGCTGATCCTGGCGATGGGGATGGTACTGGTCATCATTGCCGGGCATATTGATTTGTCGGTGGGATCGGTAGCAGCCTTCGTTGGCATCATCGTTGCCAAATTGACGACTGAATCCGGGTTGCCGCCTGTTGTCGGCTTGCTGGTAGGACTGGGCGTTGGCATCCTCGTGGGATGCTGGCAGGGTTTCTGGGTAGCCCAATGGGGAATCCCGGCGTTCATCACAACCCTGGCGGGCATGATGCTGTTCAGAGGCGCCAACCAGTTCATTGGGAAATCCATGACAGTACCTGTCCCTGAGCTTTTCCAGACCCTTGGCGCGGGCTATATGCCCGATATTGCTCCAGATGTCTTAGCCTTTAACTTGCCGACGATGGTCCTTGCTGTTCTGATCGTCGCCGCGCTGGCATGGGGCGAATTTAACCGTCGGCGCAAGAGCCTCCGGGCCCAGTCAGATGTGCCGCCACTGTGGGTACCGATTGTGCGTCTTGTCGTCGTAGGCGGTGCCATCCTGGGCGTGATGTGGCTCTTCGCTACAGGCAGGCCAGGCACGTCGTTCCCGATACCAGGACTCATCGTGGTTGTCCTTGTCATCATTTTCCACTTTATTTCGACACGCACAATCATCGGACGGTCCGTCTATGCGATTGGTGGCAACCGTGCTGCAGCAGCTTTGACAGGCATCCGCGTCAAACGCACGAATTTCGCTGTCATGTGTACCTCCTCCGTTCTAGCCGCTATCGCAGCGATGGTGTTTATCGGCCGATCCACCTCATCGGGGCCTCAGGACGGAAATATGTGGGAGCTCGATGCGATCGCAGCCTGCTTCATCGGCGGCGCATCCGTGTGGGGCGGAATTGGAACTATCGGTGGAACGATGGTAGGCGCTCTGGTAATGGCATTTCTGAACAACGGTCTTCAGCTGCTGGGCGTGGGCTCTGACTGGACACAGATCATTAAGGGACTCGTTCTGCTCCTGGCCGTCGCAGTTGACGTCTACTCCAAGCGTCAGGGCAAGCGCTCGCTGATCGGTACGTTCCAAAACGCGATACGAAACAGGCGAGCCATCGAATCGGCGGAGAATTCTCCTGGCAGCAGCCCGGCAAAATTAACTGCCGGCTCGCCAACCATTGACGAAGCGGACGAGTCAGCCCTCATGCAAATCAGTAACGACGCTGGAAAAACATCGGTCGATCCTGTCACGAAAGGAGAATCGCCTACGGGCAGTTCACCTGCCTGATCCATGAAACCAAACAGATGCTTGTCGGCAAACTCACGCGGTTGGAGTGGATCAAACGTTCCGAGCGCGCGTGGATTCTCACAGACGAGCATTCACTGACAGACTCACTTATCGAAAGAAGGAAGACATGAAACCTCTCAAGAAAATTGCGACGGTCTGCGCAGTTTCCACCCTCGCCTTTGCTATGAGTGCGTGCGGTGGACGAGGCGGGGGCACCTCGGATCAATCCGGTGTTGCTGCGGACTCAGGTGCGTCAGGAGAATCGGCGGGAAGCGCCGGTGGGGATATTTCGTTGGGCATCGCTATGCCGCAAAAGACGTCCCAAAACTGGGTTGAAGCCGAGCAAATGTTTAAAGATGACTGTGCCGAAGCAGGCATCACGTGTACCTTGCAATTCGCAAATGGCGGTGTCGCCGAACAACAGAACCAGATTGCCGCAATGATTGAGAACGGCGTTGATGTTCTGTTGATTGGCGCTATCGACGGGTCCCAACTGGGCACACAGCTTCAACAGGCGAAGTCGGCGGGCATCCCCGTCATCGCCTACGACCGACTCTTGACGAATACCACGGACGAGGACTACTACATCGCCTACGACAACTACGGTGTTGGTAAGCTGCAGGGCCAGGCACTGCTGGAAGGACTTGAGGCGAAGGGTACGCCCACGCCCTGGGATATTGAACTATTTGGCGGCTCGCCCGACGATTCGAATTCCTTGAAATTCTTCAACGGTGCGATGGAAGTGCTTCAGCCCAAGATCGATGACGGTACCCTGGTTGTGAAATCTGGCCAAAACGATTTCACCAAGGTCGCAACTCAGGGGTGGAAGCCCAATAACGCGCAGGATCGCATGTCTTCGTTGCTGACGTCCACCTATCAGGGGGATGAAGTTCCCGACGGTGTACTCTCGCCCAACGACACACTGGCGCGCGCAATCATCACCGCCGTTGAGCAGGCTGGAAAACCTGTTCCAGTAGTGACGGGTCAGGACTCTGAAGACGAATCTGTAGGCTGGGTTGTCCAGGGCAAGCAATATTCCACGATCTTCAAGGACACTCGTCTCCTGGTCAAGGGCGCCATTCAGCTGGCTATGGAGGCAGCACAGGGAAATGCTGACCCAACCGTTGACGGCGCGACTGTGGACAAAGAACAGTATGAATCCATGGAAGGTCATGCTGTCACGTCCTTCCTGCTGACTCCGCAGATTGTTACTCAGGACAATGCGGAGGAGATCTACAAGGACGACGCCCACCGCATGGAGCTCGTCAACGCAGCCAAGTAGACGTTCTGTCATCGACGAGGGCGGCCTGTGGGTCGCCCTCGTCCCTTATCTGGGGGACTGAACACGTGTTGCTCCGGTCATGGCAGCAATGATGTCTTCGTAGGAGGTGGAGCGGGCGTTGAACGAGCCGTTGTTGCGCCCGTGACGGAGGACTTCGACGCGATCAGCTGTTGCACGCACGTCCGTGAGATTATGCGAAATGAAAATGACGCCCAACCCGAGATCCCTCAGATGCTCAATGTAAGTCAGTACCTCAGCCGTTTGAGTCACAGAAAGTGAAGCGGTTGGCTCATCAAGGATGACTATTTTCGGGTGTGCGACCAGTGTGCGCGCGATCGCCACACACTGACGCTGTCCTGCTGACAATTGATAGAGCGGCGTATGGACATCGGGGATTCTCGAATTCAACGATTCCAGATACTCGCGGGCTAATGCGTCCATCGCGTCGTCGTCTAGTAAGTGCGAGGTGCGCATTTCGTTTCCGAGAAAAATATTGGCCGTCACATCGAGGTTGTCGCACAGTGCCAGTTCCTGGAACACTGTGGCGATGCCGAGCTGGTGAGCATGCGACGTTGACGAAATCGTGACAGGTTCGCCGTCGATCACGATGCGTCCACGTGAGGGAGGATAAACTCCGGCAATCATCCGTGCCAACGTTGATTTGCCTGCCGCATTATCGCCAACGAGCGCCACGACCTCATGTCGGTGAACTGTCATGGAGACGTCGACGAGCGCTTCGACGCCGCCGAAGAAGCGGCTGACGTTGCTGATTTCCAGAAGCGGAGCGGATGTTCTCATGACATCTCCTCGTGGCTGGAGCGATGGCCGAACGTGTCCATGGCGAGGGCGAAAGCACCGATCACCTCTGAGCGCGGTCCAAGCTGCGCGGGAACGACGTGGATACCTGCCTGAGTAAGCAGGGGGCGGTTGTTGACTGCATCGCGGATAGGGTCGATGAGGATGTCGCCAGTTTGCGCCAGTTCTCCTCCGATGGCGATTACTTGCGGATCAGACCACGTCGCCAGATCTGCCAATACAGATCCGAGGGTCGCTCCCGCATCTGAAATCGCCTGGCGGCACCCGGCATCTCCGTCGTTGGCCAGTGCAATGACATCTCGCAAGGTGAGGTCGCCTCGTGAGAAGCGAAGGGAATCGATCAAAGCGTCGGCGCCGACAACTGTGTTCAGACACCCTCGTGCGCCGCAGCGACAAATGGGGCCATGAGGGGCGACCTGAATATGTCCTATTTCGCCGACGGTGCCGTGGGCGCCGCGGTAAAGCTGGTGGTTGATCAGTACGCCTGCGCCGGTTTGGTAAGAGACCCGTGCATAGATGCTGTTGGCGGCCCCACGGAGTGCGCCGTAGCGACTTTCAGCGAGGGCACCTACATTCGCGTCGTTGTCAACAACGACTTCGCTTCCTAAGCGACGCGAGAGCACGTCGCGCACGTCCACGTTTTCCCAATCGCGCATGATGCCGGGAATCGTGATCTTGGTGTTCGAGGGGTCAATAGGGGCCGGCAATGCAACTCCGATGCCGACCAGTTCGTCAAGAGTGGCTCCAATTTTGTCTGTCAATTCCAGGATCAGCAAAGCGGTCCGGTCAAGGGTCGTGTCAACGCGATGATCTATTGGCAAAGGTAGAGACTGATCGGTTCGTGCACGTCCTGTAGCATCCGAGATCGTGATATGCAGCGCACGTCGGCCGATATAGACGCCAGCTGCCAGTCCGGTTTCGCGGGCTAGCGTCACCAGCTGAGCACGCCGACCTGATCTGATGGTGTTGCGTGTTTCAACTATTCCCTGCGACTGAAGTACTTTGACGATGTTGGAAATCGTTGCAGGTGACAGTCCCGTTGCGCTGGCAAGTTCGACTTGTGTGATCTGCCCATAGCGCTGCACAGTATCGATCACGCGCGCTGAATTCGCTTCACGTAAGGATACTTGGGAACCCACGGGTCCACTTGTCACACTCACGTAATCACGGTACCAAACCACGATGCCTAAACCTCGGGATCGCTGTGAAACGTGGCGCGCATGTCACAGAGTGCGCCGAGCGTTTAGGATGAAAATGGCAGTATCCATTTCGGAAGAACTCAAAGGTGCGTATCGCCCAGGTAGGAGACGCGATGAGCTTGTACCGTCGCTTGTTTGGTGAGCACACGCAGCTACACCTCATGGTCGCTTTGCTCATCGCTCTGACGTTGTTCTTCAATATCGCTACGTCAGGACGGATGCTGACGGCGCAGAATGCATACAACCTACTGGCCGGTAACGCCTATATTTTAGTGCTTGCCATCGGGATGCTCATGGTGATTGTCATCGGCCAAATCGACTTGTCGGTGGGATCTGTTGCGGGCTTCGTCTCGATGACGGTGGCCTTGCTTTTTGAAGGGATGGGCGTGCCATGGTGGCTCGGACTTGTCTGCGGACTTCTGATAGGTGGACTGATCGGAGTGTGGAACGGGATATGGATCTCGCGTGTAGGGATCCCGGGGTTCATCGTGACACTGGCAGGAATGATGCTCTTTCGGGGAGCGATTGTGTGGGAGTCGCGTTCACTGTCGTTCCCGCTGCCTCGTGAGTTCCAGGTTCTGGGCGCTGGAACGCTGCCTCAATGGGGACCGTCATGGACGGGGATGAATAATTCAACGCTGCTGGTCGGTGTGGTAACGGCCTCGGTTTTGGTCGTCAATGTGATTCGTCGGTATCGGCGTCGTGTCGTTCGCGGAGCCATTGAAGCTGAACTCTGGATCCCTGCAGTGCGCTGTGCGCTCATCATGGTCGCTGTGGGAGCACTGACATGGCTTTTCGGAGGCGACACCTCGACGAGTGCTTTCCCCGTTCCCGGGCTGCTCCTGCTCATCCTCGTGTTTGCATATGTGCTGCTCACTGAGCACACTGCGTTCGGCCGGCACGTATATGCAGTAGGTGGAAATGCTCATGCCGCGGCCTTGTCCGGCGTTAATACCCGCGCAGTCCAATTCGCTGTCATGGTCAACATGGGCGTTCTTGCAGCGTTGGCCGGAATGATGTTTGCTGGTCGAGCGACAGCTGCCGGTCCCCAGGACGGCACCCTGTGGGAACTCGATGCGATCGCTGCAGTCTTTATTGGCGGCGCAGCAGTTTCCGGGGGCGTAGGAACGGTGACGGGAGCTGTACTTGGAGGACTGGTGATGGCGGTACTCAACAATGGTCTTCTCCTATTGGGGGTCCCTTCTGACCGAAGTCAGGTGATTAAGGGCCTCGTCCTGCTCATGGCGGTGGCATTTGACATGTACTCGCGTAGACGTTTTGACGTGTCATTGTCGTCCCGCCTGTTTGCCGCGCAGGTGAGGCGCTGACTCATCGGGTTTGCGGACAGCGCCGCTGAGCTGGGGTGTGTGGATGCGCCGATCAGTCTTCGCCTGTTGAGCGCGAAGATGTCCACATAGTGCGATCGTTAACACCGTCGTTCCGAAAGGCTTGTACGATACAAAACGAACGAACTGACATACCGCGTGAACATTACGCTTTTGAGGAATGATTGTTTGTATGCGTACTTCTCCGTCATATACCGCCTCCTACAGGCTTGAATTTGATGAATCACAAGCGTCCATCGCCACCATCATCGATACGGTGACCGCCACAGGTGCCCAGGTGAAGGGATTCGATGTCGCGGATTCAGATCGCGGCCATATGACCATTGATCTGACTTGCGATATGCGTGATTCAAACCATCGACGCGAAGTGGAAGCTACCCTCGACGCCCTGCCTGGCATTCATACTGCAGCCGTGTCAGACCAGACCTTCCTCGCTCATATCGGCGGAAAAATCGCCATCGCTCCGCGCGTCCCGCTGCGTAACCGCGACGACTTGTCGCGCATCTATACCCCGGGTGTGGCTCGTGTATGCACTGCCATTCACGACATGCCGGAAAAAGCCCACCTGTTGACCATGAAGTCCAATACGGTGGCCGTCGTTTCAGACGGGACGGCTGTGCTGGGGCTGGGAGACATTGGTCCTGCTGCTGCGCTTCCAGTGATGGAGGGCAAGGCGGTCCTGTTCAAACAGTTCGGTGGTGTGGACGCGTGGCCAGTCGTCCTCGACACAAAGGACACCGAGGAAATCATCTCGATTATCAAGGCGATCGCACCGGCCTATGCGGGCATCAACCTGGAGGACATTTCAGCACCTCGCTGCTTCGAGATTGAGGAACGCCTGCGCGAGGAACTTGATGTTCCGGTTTTCCACGACGATCAGCACGGCACCGCGATTGTTGTCCTGGCAGCTTTGCTCAATGCGCTCAAGCTGGTGGACAAGAAGATTGACGAGGTCCGCATCGTTGTGTCGGGTGTGGGGGCCGCCGGGTCAGCGATTATCCGTCTCCTGATGGCTCAGGGAGCAAAGGATATCGTGGGGTATGGCCGCACTGGAGCGCTGTGTGCGGATAACGTTGCAGGCATGCATGCTTCGCGTCGCTGGCTTGCTGAGCATACGAACCCGCGTCGGGTAACCGGCAACCTTAAGGATGGTCTGCGCGATGCTGATGTGTTTATCGGTGTCTCACACGGCGGCCTGATTACCGGCGAAGATGTGGCGACGATGGCTGATGACGCGATTGTCTTCGCGCTTGCCAACCCGACACCCGAGGTTGACCCGCTCGATGCCGCTCGATACGCACGCATCGTTGCGACGGGGCGTTCCGATTACGCTAACCAGATCAACAACGTGCTGGCTTTCCCAGGGCTGTTCCGCGGGTTGCTTGATGCGAAGGTCTCCCAGATTACGACGGAAGTCCTGAGGGTTGCCGCCGTGGCGATCGCATCCGTCATTTCGGATGACGAGCTTTCGCCCAGCTACATCATTCCCGGTGTCTTTGATGACCGCGTGCCGGTGGCCGTGTCCAAGGCGGTTCGCCAGGCTGTTCGTGATCTTCCCACCGTGGACATTCCGAACCAGGAGCACCTGGGTACTCGCTGAGTACAGTGCAAGCGCGCGTGGCCGCTTTCGTTGATCGTGCATCAGGATTGACGAGGGCGGCCGCCGCATGTTCCACGCACTTCACTATGAGTGGAGACCGTGGAACGGTCGCGACCCGGAGGAGTCGTTTTCGTTGGAAATAAGCGCTTTTGATTCAATGTGTCGATGCTCACCCTGCCAAAGTTTGACCTCGAGTGGCAAGGTGAGTATATTTAATTCTCGCCGCTGATGGTGGAGCCGAGAGGTTCTGGTGTTAGTGGTTTTACTACGCTAGAGGGCTTTCTTAAAAGTTCTTGACCGTATGTAGGTGTTGTTTGTGAACTCGATAGTGTGTTTGTTT
>NZ_KV816953.1:0-78198 GCF_001814535.1 Actinomyces sp. HMSC065F12 | reverse complement strand
CCAGCAAGCCGCCGGCAACGATTGAGTGGGAGTAGCGGGTTAGATTGAGGCTAGATTCCGCTTCATGAATTGATGCGCTACCTTCCGCAATGCGTGCATACCTGTGGCCAGCCATTCGTACACCTCATTGACTGAATCACCAGTCAAATCGGCTGGGCGTGCAACGTTCACAACGCGGGTCGTCTTGTCGAGGTCGCCCTCGTCCCACTCAAACGTACCCTCGAGGAATTCCAGTTCTTTCTCGATGTCGGATCGCCGTGAGAGGACGGGTTTGTAGCTTTCTTCGTCAGAAAAGTGGAGCTGGACGGCCACTTCTTGCCCGCTCAACCGTACTAATGCTGTTAAATCGCACTTTCGCAGACCAATGCCAAATGAGGCCCAGTTATCGCGATTAGGCTCACGTGTCGACGGGTCGCGGAAAGCTTCGGTAAAGCCAGGACGATTCGCACAGTATTCATAGAAACCGTTCCAAAATTCCACCATGGATGCGTCGCGGTGGCTCGTGGTCGCTGCCTCGTTATAGCGTCGGCGAATTTCGCTCAACTTGGGGCCACCGTCATTCAGACGCCAAAAGTCCCATCCGTTTCGTCCTCCAGAACCTCCTTCGAGGGCGATGACGCGGCTAGCCGCTGAGGACGGGTTTGAGAACTTCTCACCGTTACGCAAGATTAAGTCGCCCTTATCGGTGAGTGTCACTGTTTGCGTGAAACGATCAGAAGCGGGTTCCAGCACATCGCCGACATGAAGAAGTCCTGCAGATACGAGGTCATGAATCGTAATGCGCTGTGCTCGTTTGCCTGGCTGTTTTCGCACCACATATCGATCGGCTACATCGGGCGAAACATCAAGGCCTGGCCAGCGCTTGAGCGCAATTGCAGTCAGGTTTTCTGCTCTGTTTCGTATCTCCTCTTCACCCCATGACTCTGCATCTTTCAGTTCTGCTGAGATCGCCATGTATTCGTTGGCGTAACCGCCGATGCAGCGTTCCTTCTTCTCAGTAAAGGTACCGTCGGAAAGTTCGGAATTGTAGGCAGTGACAGTCAAGTTGCCGATGTTGTTGACGAGGGCTTCAAAGCCTTCCTCAGGGGCCTCGCCCAGCGCCTGGCGCCATTCAGAATGAGCAAGCGCATTTTGCGGCATGATGTGCTCAATTGTGTATGAGCCGGATGCGAAATCGTGAGGATCTTTAGGGTGGTGGAAATTCTCAAGATTTGTCAGCAGGAAGAAAGATTTTCTGAAGAGGTAAGAGTCACGCGTGAGTAGTGCATGCGAAAACTCGTCATCTGTTGGAAAACGCCGCGTGGTCCCCGCTGCCATGTATAGCAACGATTGGAAGGCTTCGACGTAATCACCGCCCTCTTCCTGCACCTTATTGAGATTTCCGATAATGCTGGGAAAGAACTTATTCAGCGAATTTGTGGGAGCATCGCAAATTGCTCGCCTCAAGATGTAACTTTCGGTCAGACGAAGCAGGCGGATAAAATCTTCTTTTTCGAAGGCTCCTGCCTCGTAATCTTGATAAAACGACAGGAGGAGCGGATTGAGGACGCTCATATCCAGTGTTGCTATTGTGTCGAAGTGCTCTTTGAGCTGGGGGTCCTCCTCGGTCCCAGAGGTGATTGCCGCGTAGTAGCGAGCAACGTCTTCCATTTCACTGAGAAGGTCGACCATCCGCCCTTTCTTGGCAAACCCGTTTTCGGTGACGTGGCGCTTGAAAATGGGGTACACATCTTTACGCGTGAGCGGTTCAGGCGCATACAGAATGGTCAGATAGTTTCTGATGAATTCATCGAAAACTCTGTCGTATGTGTCTTCGCCAAGGGTCTGCTCAATACGCCGCCAGTGGTTCTGATAGAGCTTTTCTTGTTCGCCTCGGGGTAATCCCATGAGGACAAAGTTTCGGATCAGGTCGGCTGACGAAAGATCTTTACCTGTCGAGTTCATCGATTCGAAAATGAGCTGAGGATTGTCGCGAGTTGCATCCAGAGAAATCGATACAACTTCAAGACGCTGCAGACCATCCCATATTGCATTCGGATTGTCGAGGGCGGCCAGCTTTCGCTCGAAAAACTCCAAGTTGGCAATTAAACGTGATGAGTTGTTGACGACTCGATAGTCCTCGTCCACTAAATGCTCGAGCAACGAGATAAGGGTAGCTCGATCGCCCTGAGACAAAAGCAGCTTGTAACGCTCGTCACCATGCCTGTCGTCATCTATCAGGTACCCCTTGTTGACCAGCCTAGAGTAGGAAAAGTTTAGCTTTTCGTCAGGGTTGTTCTTAGCGTATCGAGCCAGCGCAATCATGAGGAGTACGACAGTTGTGACTCGCTGCTGACCGTCGATTAAGAGGAGCGGCGTCACCTCCGACATCACACCATCTTGGATCCACACAATAGAACCGGTGAAGTGCTTATCATCTGGGCGCTTTCCAACCGACAACACGTCTTCCCACAATTGTTCGCATTGCTCCTCGTCCCACGAGTAGGGGCGTTGATAGACAGGAATGACGAAACGTAAGTTCCGGCTTGTCACAAGCCCGATGAGCGAACGAGCCGATGCGTTCATAGTCATGAGAGCGGGCGCCTTTCGCCGAACAGTTCTTTGAGGCACTGTACCGCACGGCGGCGTCTTAGTGGCATTGAGCTGTGCGAAGAGGCAGTGACTTTTCTAGAATGTCTCGCAGACCAGCCGCCTTTGACACGACAAGTAAGACTGCGCGATGAACGTCATGCAAGAACGACATGCCTCGAGCGGCTCCACGAATTTAATCAGCTGCGTCCATCAGAACAGGTCAAACGCCAGGCGATGATGAAGGAAATGTTCGCTGAAATAGGGGAGAACTGCTACATTGAGCCTCCGTTCTACGCGAACTTCGGCGGCAACATCTACGTCAACTTCAACTTCACCTGCGTAGACGACACACATATTTACGTCGGTGACTACACGATGTTCGGCCCGAACGTCACCATCTCAACAGCGGGACCCCCGATTATCCCGGAGCTTCGTCGAAAGGGCTACCAGTACAACATGCCGGTTCGCATCGGCTCAGGCTGCTGGATCGGTGCGGGTGTCAATATCCTGCCTGGAATCAATGACCGCGACAAGGAGTTCCACTTCAAAGATCGCCGCATTGACTACGCGCAGCTAAACGGAAAATAGGAAGCCGCCCTACTGGCTTAAATGTGACACACGTCACTTAAATTGTGTCCTGTTAAGTGGTGTTCGTGGGACACAGATGCGCATGCCATCCCTCACAATAGAACACATGTTCGATACTTGTGTGTGCAGGTGCACCCGACGGAGGCGGTTCCGCCAGTGAGCTTGATGCTGCCATCGAGCAGGTGAACGCACTGCGCGAGGCAGATGCCCGCTGGCGGAAAGCTGAAGCTGAGCGCGCCCGCATGATCGTCGACACGATTCTGACGGTCACTGCCGCGCTCAAAGGAGAGCAGGCTCTTGTGCCGCGCTCAAGCAGCGGCACCCCGCTCATTGCCGAGTTCGCCCATCTCGAACTTGCTGCCGCTTTAGGATGCTCACCCTCTCAAACATTGCAGGAACTCTACTCGCTGCTTGGTGTCCGCTTCCGCCTCCCGAGACTGTGGGACCGCGTCATGGATGCTGAAATCCCCGTCTGGAAGGCCTGCCATGTTCACTCGCTGACGTCCACACTCAGCGAATCCCAATGCGCGACGCTCGATGAACTGCTCGGACAGGTCGGCTCATGGAACCAGGGGCGCATCACCCGTCACGTGAACCTTCTGATCGCCCGCGTTGCCCCGCAGATGATCGGAGTGCGTGCAGAACTTGCCGAGCGTGCCAGACGCGTCGTGTTCGACATGGACGAGGGAGTCGGCAGCGCCTATATGCATGCGCAACTCGCCATTACAGATGCCCTCCATCTTGACCGCACCGTCGCAAGTCTGGCATCTGCGCTGGCCGCCTCGCATCCAGATGAGTCGGTTGATGAGCGGCGCTCGCGTGCACTCGGCTTGCTGGCGAACCCCGAGCAGGCGGGGGCACTGTTAAATGGACGTGAAGCGAAAACTGAGCGCAGAGCTGAGATCGTTGCTCATATCTACCCGGATTCGCCGCACTGCGCGAGTATTGACGATGGCGGTTCTGTTCCAGTCGCGCAACTCGCATCCATGCTTGCGCATACTCGGGTCACGATTCGCCCCGTCCTTGACTACTCATCGCTGCCTGCCGGTGACCGGCACGATCCGACACCGACGATGCGCAGGGCACTGCTTCAGCGTGAACCGTTCGAGGTATTCCCCTACTCGAACACGCCCTCAACCTCGTGCGACCTGGACCATACGGTCCCATATGAGGAAGGTGGCCCGGCTGGGCAAACAAATCTGGCGAATCTGGGTCCACTGTCGCGAAGCGTTCACCGTGCAAAAACGCATGCAGGTTGGGACCTCGACCAGCCAGAGCCTGGTGTGTACCAGTGGACAACTCCACTCGGCTTCCGGTACGACGTCGTCAACGGAATTACCCGCTATCGCGGACATATGCCGCCTCAAAGGGAATGAGCCGCAAACGCGGCGGGTTCGTTAGGATCGGTTCAGAGGAATAAGCACGTCACCACAGTGAAGGAAGTGACCGGTCCGGTGTCGAAGAAAAAGAAGCGCGAATGGCCACCAGCTGCGCAACCGCTCGAAGGTCATGTGATCGACAACCACACTCATCTGCCGCTGTATGAGGAACAGATTCCTCGCGCTGAGGGAATCAGGCTGGCGCTTGACGAACAGCTCGAGCGCGCTCAGCAGGTCGGTGTGCGCGGACTCATCACCTCTGCCTGCGAAATCCCTGACTTCGACGGATCGATGCAGCTTGCGCGTGAGGGCGCGCCCGGCCTCGCGATACGAGTGGCGCTTGCGATTCACCCCAACGAAGCAGCATTGCATGCCGGAATTACTGAACCGTCGCCAGATGGCCTCATCCCGCACGTTGAACAGCACCACGTTCCGCTGGACGAAGCACTCGCGGAGGTTGAACGGCGTCTGAATGACCCGGTCGTCGTCGCCGTCGGTGAAACCGGACTCGACTACTTCCGTACAGCCGATGCCGGCAAACAAGCGCAGGCGGAATCATTTCGCGCGCACATTCGACTCGCAGCCGCGGCAGGCCTGCCGTTGCAAATTCATGATCGTGATGCGCATGAAGACACACTCGCGATCCTGAACGAAACCGCCACGGCCGACCAGCTCATCGTCTTTCACTGTTACTCCGGCGACGCGGCAATGGCGCGCGAACTGGCGAAGAACGGGTGGTATGCGTCATTTGCCGGCAATATGACGTATCCGGCTAACGCCCACCTTCGTCAAGCGCTGGTCGAACTTCCGCCCGAACTCGTGCTGGTCGAAACCGATGCGCCCTATCTCACAGCAGTGCCGTGGCGTGGTCATCCGAACGCGACTTACTCAATTGTCCACACCGTGCGAGCAATTGCCGAGCTATGGAACGTCGACGAAGCTGCTGCGTGTGACCGGTTGTGGCGCAACACGACGCACGTATACGGCGCGTGGGCATAAGGGGTTGGACGCAACCACGTGCGACGGCGAAAAGCAAACGCGACGCATGTGAGATGTGCGACGTCGGATGTCACGTTTGGGTAAAACCTATTAGTGTGGCACCAGTCAGTCCGTCTGCCCGACGGAGCCGAACGACCTCAGGACACTTGTGAATTTGGAATTCTCACCGAGCCGACGAACCGTTATCGCAGCCGCATCCGCCGCATCGCTCGCAGTTGTGGGCGTGGCCGGAGTGGGCGCAGTAGCAGCACACAACACCGTGACCCTCGAGGTCGACGGAGTCTCGCAGCCCGTCAGCGGATTCTCCCGCACGGTCTCAGACGTCATCAATGCTGCAGGCGTTGAAGTCAGCCCTCACGATCTGGTCGCACCGGCGATGGGCGAGGGAGTCTCCAACGGTGACACCGTCGTTGTACGGACGGCATCGCCGTACACGGTGGATCTGGACGGGAACCAGGTGGAACTGTGGTCCACAGCAGGATCAATGGCCGATTTACTGGACGAATTCTCCCAGCACGGCACAGCGATCATCGCCGCTGACCGCTCCTTTGCCCGTGCCACACTGCCGCTGGCAGCACCCGGCGAACACATCAAGATTGAGGTAGACGGCAAGACCCTTGACACAGCTGCCGAAACCGGTGACGACACGGCTTCAATCCTGGCTCGCTTGGGCGTCACAACAAGCCCGTTGGACCGCGTGAAGCTGGAAAACCGCGGCGGCACCATCACGATCGTCGTGACACGAGTTGAGCGCGGCTACCGCACGCAGACCGACGCAGTGCCGTTCCAAACTGAAGAGCGAAAAGACGACACCCTGACTGAAGGAACCACGTCGGTTATTCAGGAAGGCAAAGACGGCTCG
The DNA here is from genome assembly GCF_001814535.1 of Actinomyces sp. HMSC065F12. Lineage (NCBI taxonomy): Bacteria > Bacillati > Actinomycetota > Actinomycetes > Actinomycetales > Actinomycetaceae > Actinomyces > Actinomyces sp. HMSC065F12. Next base: position 71,799 of record NZ_KV816953.1, on the reverse strand, counting down.
ATGACGACCAAGTACTTTGAGGAAAAAGTCGGCGGAGAAATCGCCGTGTCGGCAGCCGTATCGACCAGCAAGACCGACCCGCAAAACAAGATCGTCGCGGTGGGAACGAAGAAAGCGGCCGCCCAACAGAGGACGACAGCTTCCACGCCGACTGCAGCTCCCGCAACCACTGCTGGTTCGGACGTGTGGGCCGCGTTGGCTCAGTGTGAATCCGGCGGAAATCCGGCGACCAACACGGGCAACGGATTCTACGGCATGTACCAGTTCACTCTGCCCACGTGGCAATCGATGGGCGGCACCGGCCTGCCCTCGGACGCATCGGCAGCTGAGCAAACTGCCCGCGCTCAGGCACTGCAGGCGGCAGCTGGATGGGGCCAGTGGCCAGCATGCGCGGCAAGCCTCGGACTGTACTGAGCGCGCAACTCACCACAATTTTCCGGTCCGACTCCACAAATAGTCACAAAACGGTTACGGTAGGAACAGCCGATTGGAAGGAGCCTGCCGTGACCCCGCGACGCATCATTGCCACAGCAAGTGCAGCGTCACTAGCAGTAGCCGGCATCGCGGTTGGTGGTATTGCTCAGGCTCGTCACACAGTGATGCTCGAAGTCGACGGAGTCAGTCAGCCTGTCACCGTGTGGGGCGGCACAGTCTCCGACGCGCTCGCCAGCATCGACGTACAGGTCGGTGAACACGACCTGATCTCGCCCACACCCAGCGAAAACATCGCGTCAGTTGACCATGTCGTTGTGCGCACGGCCAAACCCTACGACCTGACGATCGACGGCGAAGAACGCACCGTATGGTCGACGTCCAGCTCAATTGACACGATCCTGGCAGATGCCGACACCTACGGATCCACCGTGGCGATAGGCGCGAGCCGCTCCTCTATGCGAGCCGAACTCCAACCGCTCGTGTCACGCGCACGCACACTGCCAGTCATTGAAACAAACGGCAACGTGATCCAGAATGTTGCCGTCCGGGCAGGCCAGGACATACGACACGTCATTGAAAACAACGGAATCAAGCTGTCGCCGCTGGACCGGGTCACCCTCGAATCGGCAAACGGCGAACTGTCCGTGCGCGTCCAGCCCGTCACCCGCGGACGCGTCAGCACAGACACCCCGGTGAACTTCTCGAAAGAAGAACGCAAGTCCGACGCACTGTTCGAAGGCGAACGCATCGTTGAACAGGAAGGCACACACGGTGCCAACAGCTCTGTGGTGTGGCAGGAAACAGTCGACGGCGAAGTGACCTACTCAGCCGTGCTGTCGGCCGACAAGAAAGCGGAACCGCGACCGGAAATCGTCACCGTCGGCACCAGGAAAGTCACGCCCGAAGCTCTCCTGGCCGCCGGCATCGATCCGAAAGCCCAGTTGGAAGAAGGCACTGAATCAGATGGCCGCAAGTCCGTACGATTCCGAGCCAAACCCGGTGACATCTCAAGCCAGGCCGAACTCGATGAGATTCGCGGCATCGCTGAAGCCGAAGGGCTGACGATCAGCTCGGCACCGACCGGAACATACTCGGGCGAAGATCCGCGCGGCATCGCGCAGCACATGATGAGTCAGCGTGGCTGGTCAGACAGTGAATTCCAGTGCCTGCTGACATTGTGGGACCGCGAATCGCACTGGAACCCCTATGCCGCTAACGCCTGGTCAGGCGCCTACGGTATTCCGCAGGCTCTCCCCGGATCGAAAATGGCATCTGCCGGTGCTGACTGGCAGACGAATCCGGCCACGCAGATCACGTGGGGCCTGGGATACATCGCCGGCCGCTACGGAACCCCATGCGGCGCGCTTGGGCATTCCAATTCTGTCGGTTGGTACTGATCCGCGCTCACGCGATACCCTCGTGACGTGAACGAAACAGACGAACGATCCGCGCTGCTGGGACCTGCCGAGATCCACGCAATCGCGGCTGCCCTCGACATTCGCCCGACCAAAGTGCTGGGGCAGAACTTCGTGCACGACGGCGGAACCGTTCGACGCATCGTGCGAGCAGGTGGCGTAGGGAGAGATGACCACGTGCTTGAGGTCGGGCCGGGACTGGGATCGCTCACACTGGCCCTCCTGGAAACCGGCGCACATGTCGATGCGGTCGAAATTGATCCACGCCTGGCTCGTGCGCTGCCGGAAACCGTTCGAGCCCGCATGCCCGAGGCAACAGAGCGCTTCACCGTGACCTGCATGGATGCGATGAAAGTGACGCCGGACGATTTGGGCGACGCTGCGCCCACCAAACTTGTCGCCAATCTGCCATACAACGTGGCTGTGCCGGTACTGTTGCGACTGCTCGAACGCTTCGAGACGCTGCGCGATGTCCTGGTTATGGTGCAGGCTGAGGTTGCCGACCGCCTCGTCGCCGGGCCCCGCTCACGAACCTATGGTGTCCCTTCCCTGAAAGCCGCGTGGTACGGCCACGCTGAACGAGCCGGAAGCATCGGGCGCGCCGTGTTCTGGCCGATTCCAAACGTTGATTCCGCACTGGTGCGGCTCACCAGGCGCGATGAGCCGTTGGGTGATGCTGTCCTGCGCGACGCCACATTCGATGCGATCGACCGCGCATTCGGGCAACGACGCAAGACTCTGCGCGCAGCCCTACGTGACTGGGCGGGATCGGGGGAAGCGGCCGCCGACCTTCTCACCCGTGCCGGCATCGACCCGCAGGCTCGTGGCGAAACGCTGTCCATCGACCAGTTCGTCGACCTCGGCAGGCTTATCGTCGCCGCCAGACGCGATCCCTCCACGCCCGAGGGAGCCTACGCCTCCACACGAAACGGAGAGGCACATGCGTGAAGCTCAGGCCAGCGCCCCGGGCAAAGTCAACATGCTGCTGCGCGTCGGCGCGCCGGAAAAAGACGGATATCACCCGCTGATCAGCGTGTTCGAGGCGCTCGACCTGCGTGAAACCGTCACAGTGACAACGGCTCGCACCCCCGGAATCGCGGTATCGACAACCGTGTACACGCCAGAGGGCGAGGTAGACGGTCAGGCAAGCGCCATGATGAACGAGCTCGACCCGCACCGGCATTTGGCGGCACGAGCCGCGCGTACCCTGCAGCGCCTGGCGCAAAGCGGCCCGTGGGCGTCAACCGCGGCAGGCGTGAGGATTCACGTTGATAAGCGCGTGCCGATTGCCGGTGGAATGGCCGGTGGGTCAGCGGATGCGGCAGCCGCCCTCGTCGCCTGCAACGAACTGTGGGAATTAGGACTGGACGCAGATCAGCTCCAGGCGGTCGGCCGCACGCTGGGCGCGGATGTGCCGGCCTGCCTGGTCGGCGGAATCGCGCTGGGAACCGGGCACGGCGACCATATGCAGGTCCTGGACAGCGAACATGAACACCTGTGGGTATGCGCAACCGCCCACGAAGGTTTATCGACGCCGGAGGTTTTCAGGCGGCGCGATGAGATGGGTGAATGGGCCGAACTCACCCGGCCAGACGAACAGACGCTCGCCGCACTCACCGCCAGTGCGCGCGAGGCGGCACCGTACTTACATAACGACCTGGCAGCGGCCGCGTTCACGCTGCGACCCGAACTGGCCGACACGATTGAGATCGGACGCGAAAGCGGCGCGCTCGCGGTGATCCTGTCCGGATCGGGGCCAACAGTTGCAGCCCTCGTTGCCGACGAACGCGCCGCTGACAGCGTGGCCGCAGCATGGCGTGAGGTTGATCAGGTTGATCGGGTCATCACCACGCGCGGCCCCGCCCACGGCTCAGTGGCGTCTGCGAACTGACAGTGCGCACGCTCCTGCGCCCAGCGCTCCAAGTGCTGTGAGTGCGAGGATCGGTGCAGACGAGCCGGTCGCGCTGAGGCGAGGCGGCTTGTCGGCCTGAGGACGCTCGCCAGCCGTGGGCGATGTAGGCGGTACGGACGGTTCAGCCGGTGCCGGCGGTTCGACTGGCGTCGCCGCCTCTTCGCCGCCAATCGTGTACACCTCGTAGCGCGCAGCACTCCACGGTGCCGAACCATCGCGCGGAGTCAGCTCAACCGTGATGCTATCGACGTTCTCAGTGATGGCGCGGGGGATTTCGAACGTGTCTTCCAGCCACTGATGAGTCTGATTGGCCAGGGGCTGCAGCCACGTGCCGACATGCGTGCCGTTCACGGCCACATCGACGCTTTGATAGCCACTCGACTGGTCCGACATGCGATGCAGGCGTACGCCCTGATTCGACTTCTTGACTGCCGCGGTGAAAGTGATCGGATCAGTCGAGTCGCGCAGAGAATCGGTCACGCTGACCGTGTCATCGTTGCCTTCGAATGTGCTGGTCAGCGAGCGCGGTTCGCCGCCACCTGAGTACGCGTGAGCCGCCTCGCTGTCCACGTCGGCGATGTTGAGTGAATCAGTAAGGGTCAGTACAGGCGCAGCCGCGTGGCCGTACCAGAAAGCGGTCGAAGAGTATTCAGCTGGATGGCGATTATCCGGCCCGTGCTCCAATCCGGCGCTGATCGAGCTCTGGAAATCGATCGCATCACCGATCAGCAGTCGGTAGGCCGAGTCGCACTGATAGTCACAGCCGTACGTTCCAGCGATCTTCTCCAGTGGCGCACCGTTGGTAAATGCGGAGAACGGTCCGTAATCGAAATACCAGCCACCCTCGTAGAAATCTTCACTGCCGGTGCCGTGCCACTGTGGGGTGCGCAGCCCGTCAACGTAGATGCGCTCATCGCCTTCCAGGTAGCCGCGAACGTTGCCGTCGCCCTGTGACGAGGACATGGTGTGGCTGACTCCCATGAAGCGGCCCTGGCCTTCAGTTGAGAGGAACACCCAGTCGCGCTCGTCTTCGGTCGGACCCGCGTGGTGCGTGGCGTAGAAATATCCGAGGGAGGGGACCGGTCCGCTCAAACGCTCGGCCACACTCGCATCCGCGTTGAATGTGACATCGCACGTACCGTTGTTCAGCGTGTACTGAGAGTTGTTGACCAGTGAGATCGTCATCGTCTTGCCGAACGGCATCGGCCACCACGACGAATATGTCCCTGTTTCGGGATCGACACCGAACATCAGCGAGGTAACGGGCGCCTAACCCAGACCGGTACCGAAGAATTCTCCGATCGGCGCGTCGACGGTCAACTGGCCGTCGGCGTGAATCTGGATATGTGTATTCGTCAGGAAATCGTCGGACGCCGCGATTTGCTCGGCGTCAGCGGGGTTTGTATTTTCGCGCGCATAGGTCCGGTCTCCGTGCCAACGTTCGTTCACGATCGAATAGTCGTGAGCTTGTTCAGAGGCGCGCGATTCGTCGGTTCCCTCGCCAACGTCGACTTCATCGGTCCGGATCATGTCGCCGCCCACCTTGGAGTCGACGAAGTAGCGGAATTCGTTGAAGTCGTTGCCCGCAGAGATGAACTCGTTGGTGATGCGGATCGATGACTTGCCTGCGGTGGCGTCGGCGGGCAGTTCAACCGATTCTTCGCGCCACACCCCTGATTTGCCTTCAGTGCCATCCCACTGGCCGGCCTGCGTGCCGTCAACCAGGATACGTGCCTTCTGATCAGGTGAAATCGGGTCATAACGGCGCGTGAGCGTGACACCCTCGTTCGCGGGATCAATCGCCACGGTGAAGCTGGTCGAATCTTTCGTTGCGCGACCGTCATCGTTCATGCGCTCAGGTGCCGGCGCGCCCTTGAGGCCTGGCAGACCAAGGGTGAAGGCCTGGACCATTCCCGGCTCATTCAGCGTCGCGATTGTTGTGGATTCGCCCGGAGCAAGACTGAAGTCTGCGTGCAGGTTCGGCTCATTGACGAGGGAGGCCGGCGACTCCGTGCCCCATGTCTTGGTCTGTTCGAGCAGGTCGGTGGGCACGTTGGAGGGATCGAAGGTCGAAATGCCGTCAGCGGTGGCGAACGAGCGGTACGACACGTGGTAGAAGAACGGATTGTTCTGCACCGTGACGCGCATGGATTCGCGGTATGGCATGGGGATCTTGATGTACACGCCACCGGAGGTTTGCATCTTGTCGGCGACGAACGGATAGATGAACGGTGCGCCGGCTTTACCTTCGACAACGTCCTGGAACGGTGCATTGAGAACGACTGTGCCGTCGAGTTCGATGATGATGTTGCCGGCCTTGGTGACGTCGCCACGATCCCACGTTGACCAGATGGATTGGATTTCGCCGGCGCCTGTGGCTTCTGCCAGCACGCATCCTTCATCGGTGGTGTGCAGGCAGGAGTACTTTCCGCTGAATCCGTCGTGGTCGTTGCCGCCTTCGCGATCAAAACTTGAGAACTGGCGGCTCTGCGTGCCGGTGCTCAGTTCCGGAAGGCGAGTGATGTCAGTGTAGGTTTGCCAACCTGTTGTGGGATTTTCGTCGGGTGGCGCTGCCTGGGCGAGTTCGCCGATGCTGAGCAGCAGGGCTGTTGACGCGGCCAGTGCGATCTTTCCCGGTCGAGAGAGGTGATTCATCATTGATCCTTGGGTCGAGTGGCGGCATCGCCACTTCGTTTTCGGGCAAAATCAGCTTAAATGGAGCAAAAATGAGTGTCAAGCGATTGTGCATAGTAAATGCAATGTGATATATAGGTTATAGTAATACTAATGTCGCTAAACCGTTACCTGTGAAATCGTTGAGTCGTGTAAACAGCTGGTATACGGTGTGGAGATCAATCCAGGCGCTTGACATCAATGGCGAATCGGAGGCGCGTCGTGACTGCACCGTTGCTCGAAATGCACCATATCGGGAAATCGTTTTCAGGAGTGCGAGCACTCGACAATGTGTCGTTGCGCCTGGGCGCCGGTGAAGTTGTGGCACTGCTGGGAGAAAACGGAGCAGGCAAGTCCACGCTGATCAACGTGCTCTCTGGAGTCTTCAACGACTACGACGGTCACATCAAGGTCGACGGAGAGCCGGTCACGCTGCATAGCCCCAGCACCGCACAACAGCTGGGGATTTCCACCATCCACCAGGAACTGAACCTCGTCCCCGACATGTCAGTGGCAGACAATATCTGGCTCGGACGAGAACAGGCGACCGGAGGGTGGGTCAAGAAACAGCGCACGATTTCGACGGCCCGGGATCTGCTGGCGCGAGTCGGGCTGGATCTAGATCCTAGAAAGTTCGTGCGTCAATACCGACTGGCAGAACAGCAGCTCATTGAAGTGGCAAAGGCGATGAGCCTGAACACCCGAATCCTGATCATGGACGAACCGACGTCGGCGCTGGCAGATGCTGAAGTTGAACGCCTGTTCGAGGTTGTCAGGTCACTTGCATCCGAGGGAGTCGGCATCATCTATATCTCTCACCGTCTGGAAGAACTCGAAGAGATTGCTGACCGGGTCGAAGTCCTGCGAGATGGACAGTTCATCGGTGAACGCGAGATGAAGGACGTCAGTCGATCAGAACTGATCCACATGATGGTGGGTCGTCCGATCTCGGAACTGCACCAGCGTCCCGAGGAAACCGGTGCCCGCGCCGAGGGCGGCAAAGCCAGACTGACGGTGGAGCACCTCTCCCTCATGCCCAATGCGCGCGAGTCGCGGGCAGCACTGCACGACATCTCGCTGTCGGTTGAGCCCGGCGAAGTGCTGGGAATCGCCGGCCTGATGGGAGCTGGTCGCTCAGAAGTACTCGAATCCATTTTTGGAACACCCCCATCCTCGGACATGATCGGTCAGGTCACCCTGAACGGCAAGGCGCTGACCAAACGGTCGCCCGCACGCAGTATCGACGCCGGGATTGCCCTGGTATGTGAAGATCGAAAACTGCAGAGCCTGATCCTGGAAAACTCCGTGCGCTTCAATATGACGCTCCCCGCCCTGTCGGATTTTGCCGGCATAGGCGGATGGGTGAAGAAAACTCGAGAAAAGAAGGCGAGCGAGGAACAGGTCCAGACCCTTGGGGTGAAGACCCCGTCGATGGATGCGTTCATGAGCACCTTGTCGGGTGGAAACCAGCAGAAAGTCGTCCTCGGAAAATGGCTGCTGACCAACCCGGAAGTGATCTTGCTCGACGAGCCGACACGCGGTATCGATGTCGGTGCGAAGGCCGAAATTTACGAACTTGTTGCGCAGCTGGCATCGCAGGGAGTGTCGTTCATCGTTGTCTCGTCAGAGCTTCCCGAATTACTGGGAATGTGCGACCGAATCGTGGTGTTGTGCGAAGGAAAAATCACCGCTGAATTTGACGCCGGCACAGCCACTCAGGAAGACCTACTCACCGCGGCAATGCCGATTCAAGGGCAGGCAGTCAGAGAGGATGCGCCCGCCGTCGATGCCATCGAAACTGTTAAATAGTGAAGGAGAACAACCCCATGAGCACACAGTCGCAGCGCGGATCGGGTGCGGTCGTGCAGCGCAAGAAATGGCTCCTGATGTTGAGCCAGTCCCAAGGCTATATCGGCCTTCTCCTGATCGTCCTGATTGGACTGTGGAGCCAGGGAGGGCGCTTCGCGGACATAGGAAACCTGACGAACGCCATTGGGTACTTCGCTCCGCGAGGCATCCTGGCGGTGGGAATGACTCTGATCATTATCACCGGCGGCATCGATCTGTCGGTGGGCGCAGTCATGGCAGTCGGTTCAACCACGTCAGCATGGCTGCTGACGGAAATGAACTGGCCGGTGATCGCGATTGTTCCCACGTCAATGGCTGTGGGCGCCCTCTTCGGCATCATCAGCGGTATCGGCACCGCGTACTTAAAGATCCAGTCGTTTGTCATGACGCTGGCCATCATGACGATCGCACGAGGCTTTACCCGCGAGTTCTCCCATAACGTGTCGATCGGAACGAATGTGATCGGACCGGACGGGGAGGTGGCTCCGGGATCTCAACAGTTCCGAATGCTGGGGACGCCAGGCGAAACGCTGTTCCCTATACCGTTAATAGGGTATTTCCCTGTGCTGGCGCTGATCGTGGTCATTATCCTCGTCCATCTGCTGCTGTCACGCACGACGTTCGGGCGGCACGTGTACGCGGTGGGCGGCAATCCCACCGCGGCGCGCCTGTCGGGTGTGAACGTCAAAGCAGTGCTCGTCATTGTCTTCATGATCTCTGGTTTGCTGTGCGGCCTGGCCGGTCCGATTAACGCGGCTTATAACGCATCAGCAGATCCTCAAGCCGGCATGACCTATGAGATGGACGCGATTGCAGCCGTCGTCATCGGTGGTGCGAGCCTGGCTGGCGGCCGAGGCACAGTGATCGGAACGTCGATCGGCGCATTGATCCTGACCCTGCTCGACAACGTGCTGGGCCTGAACAACTTCAGTGCCAACTGGCAGATGATCATTAAAGGCATCATCCTCGTGGTCGCCGTTGTGATCCAACATCCCGACCTCATTCCCAACGCTGCGGCTCGCCTGAAACGACGAACCGCGCATCCCGTTCAGGCATCCTCGACGTCACACGCGAAGGAGTAGGCCGAGGGGGAAGTCCACACCAAGGTAAACACAACACTAAGAAAGCGAAGGAGCTCTCATGACAATCACGCGACGCAAACTACCGGTACTCCTGGCGGGTGCCCTGGTTGCCGCAGCATCGCTCGGCGCGTGCGCAACCAACGATCAGTCGACATCCGGCTCACAGACAGATGAAGGCGCATCGAGTGCCACAACTGATCAGAGCAGCGCGGCTGGCGCAAGCGACGGACGTCTGCTGCCCGAAAAGGACAAGTACGTCATCGGGTACTCACAGGCCAACAACGCTGAGCCATACCGTGCGCAGATCAACGCACAGCTGGAGTATTACATCGGGCAGGAATCGAACCTTGAGTTGCTGCCGATTGCTGACGCTCAGCAGGATTCCTCACGTCAGGTGAGTCAGGTCCAGCAGTTCATTCAGCAGGGCGTTGACATTCTGATCGTCTCGCCTAACGAGTCTGACCCGTTGACCCCGCCAGTTGAGCAGGCATGTGAAGCAGGTATCCCGGTGATCGTGTTGGACCGCGCTGTGAACACGGACTGCATCACCTCCTTCATCGGCGGTGACAACGTGGCAATCGGTAAGGCCGCAGGCGAACTGGCACTCCAGCTTCTGCCTGATGGCGGTAAAGTCGTCGAGCTGCGAGGCATTACCTCGAACCAGCCTCAGATCGACCGCGACCAGGGCTTCCGTGACGCAATCGCTGCGAACCCGAAGATCGAGATCGTCAAGGATCAGGACGCAAAGTGGATCAAGGAAGAGGGCACCAAGATCATGCAGCAGTGGCTGCAGTCCGGTGAAGACATTGACCTGGTCTACGCGCATAATGACCCGATGGCGCTGGGCGCATACCTGGCTGCGGCCGGTGCCGGCAAAGCCGACGACATCAAGTTCATCGGTATTGACGGCCTCGCAATTCCTGACGGTGGCATACGAGCCGTTCAGGAAGGCCAGCTGGCAGGTACCTTCATCTATCCGACAGGTGCTAAGGAAACAGTTGACACCATTTTGGCGATGATCAAGGGCGAGCCGGTCGAGGCCAGGCAGGTCCTCGAAACCACCCCGATCACACCTGAAAACGCTGCCGAACAGTACGAGCTGAACGACTTCTCCAACAAGAAGTAAGAGGGCTTGTACGAGGCCGGCGCCGAGGAACTCCCCGGCGCCGGTTTTGTGTCTAACGGGCGCGAACTGGGGAGATTTGACCCTGCTGAGAACGAGTTATACTCTTTAGCTACGCGCGTAGACAATGCGCGTCAATAGTTCTGCTTCTTCGCTCAATGAGGAGATGTAAATGAGTACTCGAGCAGACGCCGCACCGGCTGCGTCAGGATCGAAGTTCCAACGTCAGGTTGCGGTACTTTCAGGTGCAGGAATGTTCCTTGATGGATTCGATGTATCCGTCATTGCAGTGGCCCTGCCAGGTTTGAAACGACAGTGGGAAATTTCCGGAGGAATTGAAGGCATCGTCGCTGCTTCTGCGATCGTCGGCATGTTCCTTGGCATGATGTTCGGCGGAAAACTGGCTGACTCCTTGGGTCGGCGCAAGATGTACATGATTGACCTGAGCGGATTCGTGATTTTCGCCCTGCTGGCAGCGTTGACGCAAAATGCGTGGCAGCTAATCGCAACACGTTTCCTGTTGGGTCTGTTCATTGGTGCGGATTACCCAATCTCATCGTCCATTACCGCTGAATTCACTGCTCCCAAGCGTCGTGGACGCTTCATCATCCTCATGTCATTGTTCTGGCAGGTGGGAGCTTTCTGCGCGTACATGACAGGCATTGCCATGCATCCGCTAGGGGAATCCGCATGGCGATGGATGCTGGGATTGGGTGCCGTTCTGGCGGCAATTACGTTGGTTCTGCGTCACAAAGTTCCTGAATCGCCTCGCTGGCTGCGTGAACACGGGCGGATCGAGGAAGCTAACAGTGTGATGCGTGAGATCACAGCCATTCAGGGTGCCTACTTCGACGAAAATGACACGCTAGCAGAGTCCGCACAGGAGTCGATGCAGTCTAAGTCGCGCGTGTATGGGACGTGGTGGGAGCTCTTCAGCCCCAATATGATTCGTTCAACCATTTTCTGCTGCACATTCTGGTTTGCCTTTGCCGTGTCCTTCTATGGCATTCAGATGTACACTCCGTCAATTCTGGAACCGTTCACTCAGGGGAACACCATCTTGGCTTACATTGGTTCGTCGATCATCGCATTGCTGGGTGTTGCCGGCGCCGGCATTGGCATGTACACGGTCGAAAAGATCGGTCGCCGTCCGCAGATTCTATGGTGCTTCGCCGGTATGATCGTCGTCCTCGTGGCACTGGCGCTGACTGATAACCCATCAATTGGCCTGCTTATCTTCCTGCTGTCAGGAGCTATCCTTCTGGCGAATCTAGGTCCCGGCGTGCTGGACATGGTCTATCCAAACGAGCTGTTCCCGACCCGTCTGCGTGCATCCGGTACTGGTTTTGCGGGATCTATCAGCCGTATCGGCGCGATCTTGGGCGTCACAGTGTTCCCCGTGATGGTGGAAAACTGGGGAATGTCGCGCTCAACGTGGCTCTTCGCGGGGGTCGCGGTAGTGGGGTTGATTGTGTCTTACTTCCTAGCTCCTGAAACCAAAGGCAAGTCTCTCGAAGAACTCGAGGAATTGGCCAATAATGGGTGGAAGACCCGTAACGTGTAAGACGCGTTGCCACACGGCGTGGAGAGGCAGATGAAAAGCAAGAGGCCGACTCGCGAGGATGTTGCCCGCGAGGCAGGGACATCAGTAGCTGTTGTGACATACACAGTGAACAATGGCCCTCGGCCCGTTGCTGAAGAAACCCGTAAACGAGTGCTTGCCGCGATCGACAAGCTGGGATATTCGCCTAATCATGCGGCGCGTATTCTGGCCTCTGGAAAGAGCGGCAACTATGGGCTTGTTCTTCCTAATATCACGAACCCGTTCATTGCAGAAATTGCGCACGCATTTCAGGCGAAGGCGCTCGAGCAGGGAAAATTGATCATCATCGGTGACTCCGCTGATGACCCTGAGAGGGAACGTCGACTCCTGCAGTCCCTGATTGGACAGCAAGTGGATGGCGTGATCTATATGGGAACGGTTGAGAAACTTGCCCTCGACGTGTTTGACGGAACCGGCATTCCCGCAGTGGTTCTCACATATGCAGATTCGGATTCGAAATGCCCGTCAGTCAGAATTGATGAAACTCGGGCAGTTTTCGAGCTGACCACTCATCTGCTCCGACATGGGTACGATCACATCGATATGATGACCGGGCCCGAGGGAATGGAGAATTCATTCGTTCGGGCCCAGGGGTGGTGCAATGCGGTTGGCAGCGATCTGTCATCACCGCACATCTCATGGTGCGCTTACTCGAGAATAGCCGGATATCAATGGCTCACTGATAAGTATGCGCAGGGACACGTTCCCCAAGCAGTTGTGGCAGGCAATGAACGGCAGGCTCTAGGAGTGATGGCCGCGTGCTCGGATCTGCATATACGCATTCCGACGGATCTCGCTTTGGTTGCTCTCAATGGGTCATCGGATACGGGCTATTCCGTGCCGTCGCTGACTGCTGTTCGACAGCCATGGGGAGAAATGGCTGAGCTTGCATTCGACATCCTTTCGGATACGTCGTTGAACCGCCAGCCACGATCCTTCGCCAGTGGCTTCGACATTGTTTTTGGTGAATCGTGCGGGTGTCGCCACGCTGGCACCCGAGACAGGGCGCTGCTGGCATCCTGGGCAACACCATCCTCCGATTCGCTGGACTCCGTCGCAGGTGTGGCGACGCAATCATTGACAGATAAGTAGGAAAAGATGCGCGATTTTTTCGCAAAAGCACCAGAAAACTGGGACAATCCCTCTGGACAACTTCATATCTACGCCTTGCCGGAGCGGAATTTTACCCATCTGGTTGCGCCATACCTTCAGGTACTGACAGAAAGCAGCATCTGTGCAGTGCAGCCACGGGACTCTCTGCATGCTACGGTCCAGCGACTGCCGTATTTTGCCGATGATGGGGAAATAAGAAAGAAAATTCCTTTGCTCGGTCAAGCGATCAGACGGCACTTCGCGCAGTGGCGATGCCCAAACCTGGAGTTCCAGTTACCTGAGGTCACTGAAGATTCAGTATTGTGCTATTCGCGCCCCACCACGGCGTGGAATCACTTCGTCGAGGGTGTGCGTCAATGCGCAATTGATGTCCTTGGTGATGAGGCCGCTCACTTTTCGGGTGTACCACGGGCTCACCTGACTTTGGCATACGGGATCGCTGATGCTGATTCCCGTGATCTTGTCGATCAGATCGACAAGATCAACACTGTGGAATATCGTCACCGCTCGTCCCAATCGCTTTTCTATACCATGGCTCTCGACCATGCTGCAGTTGTGACGGTCCATCAAAACCACCAAGAAGGTACGTATACTTTCGAGCCACTAGCAGTTTTTTATTTAAAGTGATGGAAATGCATTTATCAGGTGAATTAACTCAGATACTTCTTCTGCTGGCAGCGTTGGTGTTGTCTGCGATCATCGGTCTGGAACGCCAGATCCTCGGGAAAAGCGCGGGCATACGTACGCAAGCCATCGTCGGTATGACAGCGGCGCTCATGATGCTGATTTCCAAGTATGGATTCAGTGACGTGCTGAGCGAGGGAATCGTGCGGGTGGATCCATCACGGGTCGCTGCCCAGGTTGTTTCCGGAATCGGCTTCCTAGGAGCCGGAATCATCCTGACACGCCATGGGGCAATCCGCGGACTTACGACCGCAGCAACGATCTGGGAAACTGCGGCGATCGGTATGGCATGCGGAGCGGGCCTGTGGTGGCTTGCACTGGCAGGAACCGTATTCCACTTCGTGGTCATCTGGGTGCTCTCACCCTTCGCACGGCTGTTCCGACGAAAGGGCAGTGAAGACGAAAACATCCTGTGTGTCTCGTACCCGCAAGGTGAGGGCGTCCTCCGAAGCATCCTGTCCGAGCTGGCACGCGAAGGGTGGAGCGTGGAAAACGTCAGCACCTCCACCAGTCGCTCCTCCGAGACACTGACCGCTTACATCAGAATGCATTCGCGGGTCGTGGTCGACCAGGCTTCCACGCTCGCCACCCTCGCGGATCTGCCTAACGTGCAAGGTGTGCGGATCATGGAAGATAACGAATAGTTACGCCTAGCCTTCGAGCTCTTCGGACAGCTCCAGCCACTGTGCTTCGAGCTGGCCAACCTCGTCCTCAACTGCGCGAACCTGATCCGCAAGGTCCTGTAACCCCACGTAGTCAGTCGGATCATGGCCTGCCATCTGCGCTTTCAGATCCTCGTCCTGGCGTGTCAGGCGGTCCATCTTTCGCTCCAGCGCTGACAGCTCTTTTTGTGCAGCGTAGGCGCGGGCGCCGGAATTCTCGGTTTCCTCCTCAGCCGGTGACGGTTCAGTGAGCTCGGCCTGACTTTGGATCTTCAGGTACTGCTCGACCCCACCGGGCAGATGGCGGAACGAGCCGTCGATGATGGCGTATTGCTGGTCGGTGACGCGCTCAATCAGGTACCGATCGTGCGACACAACCAGCAGCGTGCCCGGCCACGTGTCGAGGACGTCCTCCAGGGCGGTCAGCATATCGGCATCGACGTCGTTGGTCGGCTCGTCCAGAATCATGACATTGGGTTGGTCAAGCAGGACGAGCAGAATCTGCAGCCTGCGTTTCTGCCCGCCCGACAGTTCTCCGACGCGCGCTGACAGATGCTCGTGGCGAAATCCGAGGCGCTCCAGCATCTGCGCTGGAGTCGTGTCTTTACCGTCCACGACGAACGTTGTTCTGGTGCGGCCAAGCACTTCGCGCACGCGGTCACCCGAGATCTCATCCAGCTGCGAAAACTGCTGGTCGAGCACTCCGATACGAACAGTCTTACCCTGACGGACTCGCCCCGACGTCGGCTTCAGCGCACCGCTGATGACGTTGAGCAGGGTTGATTTGCCTGCGCCGTTCGGACCGAGGATGGCGCTGCGCTCTCCGGGTGCGATCCTCCACGTCACGTCGCGCAGAACTTCGTTCGTGTCAAACGAAACCGACACGTCCAGCAGATCCACCACCTGTTTGCCCAGGCGTGCCACAGATAGCCGCTGCAGTTCAATCGGGTTGCGCACCTGCGGTACGTCAGCGATCAGCTCATTCGCCGCTTCGATACGGAACTTCGGCTTGGACGTGCGCGCCGGCGCTCCGCGACGCAACCAGGCAAGTTCCTTGCGCATCAGGTTATGGCGCTTCGCTTCGGTCGCAGCCGCGATCCGGTCACGTTCCACACGCTGCAGGACGTACGCTGCGTATCCGCCTTCGAACGGTTCAACCGTTGTGTCATGCACCTCCCACATGCGGGTGCACACCTCATCAAGGAACCACCGATCGTGCGTCACAACGATGAGCGCACCGTCGCGCGGACTCCACCGGTACTTGAGATGGTCAGCCAGCCACGCGACCGCCTCGATGTCCAGGTGGTTCGTTGGTTCATCCAGAATCAGCACATCCCACTCGCCCACAAGCAGGCGCGCAAGATCGACGCGTCGGCGCTGTCCACCTGAAAGATCACCGACGAGGGAATCCCATGCGATATCCGAAGCCAGTCCAGAAATAATGGATCGGATATTCGCGTCGGACGCCCACTCATACTCCGGGCGATCTCCCACTAGTGCTTCTTTGACGGTGTGAGACGGATTCAGACGATCAGACTGGCTGAGGTATCCCAGGCGCAGGTCGCGACGATGAGTGACGCGACCGCTGTCAGGTGTGATCTGGCGGGTCAGTAGCCGCAAGAGTGTGGATTTGCCGTCTCCGTTGCGACCCACCACGCCTATTCGGTCGCCCTCGTCAACTCCGACGGTGACCTGATCAAGGACGACGGTCGTGGGGTATTCCATATGCAGGTTGTCTGTGCCAAGAAGATGTGCCATATCGGCACATATGGTACGTCAAAATGCGCTGGTGAGGAGACCTCAGAATCCTCATATCAATCGAGATGATGTGAGTGCGGGGTTCGAAGAGCAGGCTAAATGGCCGCTTACCTGCGTAAATGGTGGGATCGTGCGCATGGATTCCGATCAGGCCGTCTTCGCGTGGCCTGGCCAGGCCTTGATCTGCTGCAGAAGCGTCACTGCGTGGCGATCCCACATGTGACCGCCCACGATGACGCCGACGACCAGACATACCAGCGACCAGACTGGGGCAACGATGTAGCCGATCCAATCTGGCAGGATGCCGAAGAAGCCGAGTAGCAGAACGACTGAGGCCGGCAAAGACGCCACAAGAGCCGCGAGCCACTGGGCGAACTGCACCAGCATCGTGGCAGTGAAGCTGCCGGTGGATTTTGTCGATATCGGGTTCGCGCCGGGCGGAGGAACAGGGTAGAGCCAGCGTGCATGCAGGATCTGGCCTGCGCCGGCAGTCGCGCAGAACAGGAGCACCGTGGTGACTGCGAGGTAGATGAGCGAACGCCCTTGAATCCCCGCGGCGAAAGCCAGCAGTGCCATGACAACGGCGAAGAGGCTGATCGCTGAGGGTAACGCGCCCACAAGACGACCCAGACGCTCGTCGCGTCCGCGTATTCCAGCAGTGATGCTCAGCCAGTTCGCCGTTGAATCCCATGCCATCAGGGTCGCGACGACACCGCCGAAGAGCATCGCACCAAAGAGCGTGAAGAAAATGGCGAACGTGTTGCCAAAGCTGAAGTCCGAATTCGACCCCATAAACGAAATTGCGATACCCAGCACGGGCAGGACGCCGACCGCGATCAGCTGTGAGAGCAGACGCGGATCGCGGATAAACTCGTGACTGGTGCGGGCCGCCAGCGCGGCCGCTGCCCGTGGCAAACCCAGACGCAACCACGGATCGACATGCTTGAAGGAGCGCTGGTCAGCGCGCGCCGAGGGAGCAGCCTGCGTGGGATCGATCAAGTGGCGTCCCTCTGCAATCGCCTGACGGGCCTCAGCACTGACTGGCCGTGCCTTGCCATTCATGGCGAAGGGGAGTACGTACTGCCACAGCTTCCATCCTGCCCACAAAGTGACCAGTGAAATGGCCAGCCGCGCGAGGGCAACAAGGTAGTTGCCTTCATAGACGGATTGACTGATCGCGAACGGGGCGCCCATCGGTGTCCAGCCGACGATCGTACCGAGTCGGGTGACGAAAGCGGCGTTGAAGTTGTCGATTCCGGCATTGATGTACAGACCCAGAGGCGTGACGAAGAGAAACAGCGCGACCGTTGCGATGACGCCCTGTAGATCGCGCCTACGGGTGGAAGCCGTCATCTGAACGCTCATCCACGTCGTCACGGCACGTGACCACACCAGCGATATGGCAAGTGCCAGGCAGGCGCTGATCACACTGACGAGCGCCACCACCACATGGCCGGAGACAATCCAGGCGACGAAGGGAACCAGAAGAAATAACGCAGTGCCAATGCCGGCGAATCCCACGAAAGCTGCGGCAATCATGCCGATCGCGAAACGCCGTGAAGGTGCGGCGAACGGTGCGAGGCGAACCGGATCCAACGTGTTGTCAGCCGATGCCATAAGCGCAGGAGCTATCACCCATGCCAGCACAGCTAAGGCACTGATCAAAGTGAACATGACGCTGGCCAGGTCGGCGTAGCCCTCGAAGATGGAAAACACGGCTCCGACGGCAATCATTCCGACGTAGCCGGCGATGCCCAGGGCCCCCAGGATTGACAGGACGAGGAAGGCTGTCTGACGCTTCATCGAGTTCCACGTCAGCTTCGCTTTCATCCGCATTAGGAGTGCAACCATGACAGCCCTTCGTGAGTGATGCGGCCTCCGACGATCTGAGTGAAGCGCTCTTCGAGGTCACCGCCTGCAGCTACCTCGTCAGTCGTGCCGGAAATTACGACCTGACCGTGATGGATGATCGCAACGTGGCTGCACAGTTTCTGCACGGTTGACATTACGTGACTAGACAGCACAACTGTGCCGCCCTGGCGCACGAATGATTTGAGAATCTCACGGATATTGGCGGCCGAAACCGGGTCGACCGATTCGAACGGCTCGTCCAGAACCAGGACGCTGGGGGAGTGGATCAAGGATGCGCCCAACGCGATCTTCTTGGTCATGCCGGCCGAATAGTCGCCGATCATTTTGTCAGACGTTTCAGTCAGATCCAGGGCTTCGAGCAGGTCCTGGGTACGTGAGCGCGCAGTGTCAGTGTCCATCCCGCGCAGCAAGGCCACGTAGGTCAGGAAATCCGGGCCGGAGAGGCGGTCCAGCAAATGCATACCGTCAGGCATTACTCCGAGCAGTTTCTTAGCCTCGGTTGGATTGGCCCACATGTCAACGCCGTGGACGTAGGCTGTTCCTTCATCTGGACGCAACAGGCCGGTCGCCATCGTCAGGGTTGTGGTTTTGCCTGCACCGTTGGGGCCGACGATTCCATAGAACGAGCCGGCGGGAATATTCAGGCTCAGGTCGCCTACTGCGACGAGATTGCCGTACACCTTGACCAGGTGATCGAATGCGAGTGCCGGTGGTTGGTCAGTCATAAGTCCCCTCGCGGTAGTGGTCGGACGCTACTTTTAGGCTAGTACTTCGTTTCGTAAGATGCGAGGATAATTCTGAGCAGGTCAGCAAGATCGTCCTGATCGCCTCGGGAAAGCGGCGCCAGAATCTGCTTTTCACATTCGAGCAGGGAGATCAGCGCCGCATCAACGTGCTTCTTGCCGGTGGGGGTCAGGGTGACGAGGACGGCGCGCCGGTCATCCGGAGCCGGTGACCGCGTTACAAGGTGGCGACGTTCGAGGCGGTCAATACGGTTCGTCATTGTCCCGGAGGTGACGAGCAGTTCGTCCATGAGGTGCCCGGGCGTCATCGAATACGGCTTTCCGGCGCGGCGCAGGGAGGAGAGCACGTCGAATTCCCACGGGTCAAGATCGTGTTGGGCGAATGCCTCGCGCCGCTTGAGATCCAGATGGCGCGCCAGTCTGGCTACGCGCGAGAGCACAAGCATGGGGGAGGGGTCAGTGTCCGGGCGTTGACGTGCCCACCCCTCAACGATCGCATCGACCTCGTCTCGCTGCGTTTTTCTCATGACACCAAGATACTTGTTTTCGAGATACTTTCGCGAGGGGGCTCACGCAGAATGCATACGCAATGACGGATCAGTCTTGAGGTTGCGCAGCCCGTACCACACCAGGTTGACGGCGTGTGCAGCCACAACTTCCTTCGGCATGGAGCGATCTTCGAGCCACCACTGCCCGACCTGCGCGATCAAACCGACAAGCATCTGCGCATACAGCGGTGCCCACCCCGGTTCCATATTCGAGCGTTCGAACTGTTCGGCCACAAGGTATTCCACCCGCATCGCAACATCGCCGAGCACCGATGAGAAAGAACTGGATGTACGGTCGTTGGGTGTATCGCGCACAAGGACGCGGAAGCCATCCGTATTCGATTCAATGTAATCCAGCAGTGTCAGTGCGGCCGCCTCGAGGATCTCACGCGGATGCGCGGACGATTCCAGCGACGTCTGGATCGCGGAGACAAGGGACTGCACCTCACGGTCCACGATCACCGCATACAGACCTTCTTTTCCGCCAAAGTGCTCGTAGACGACCGGTTTGGAGACGCCTGCCTGCGCGGCTGCCTCCTCCATGGACGTACCGTCGAAACCTTTCTTTGCAAAGAGGGCGCGACCGACTTCAATGAGTTGCTCACGTCGCGCCACACCGCTCATCCGGACTCGTTTTTCTGCCATAGCAGTACTCTAGAACGTGTTGAGCTCCACACTTTAAGCTTCTGATTCTTCGCGCGACTGTGACATAATCGGGTGGTCTATCCGCCTTGGTGTAACGGCAGCACAGGGGTTTTTGGTGCCCTTAGTCTAGGTTCGAATCCTGGGGGCGGAGCTCAATGTACTGAGCAAAGTTGCACTATAGCAACGAAAAACGGTTTCACGTCATCCTCTCTGGGGGTCGCGTTCCCCGAAATAATCTCGTGCCTGCACGACACCGGAACAACTGCGCTAATCGATCCCGAAATAGCCTTGAGGGGCCTGTATCGAGTAAAGCACGCCACATCAACTCACGGATCAGGGGGATGAACCTATAGCATAAGAGACGCCGCATCCGTGTAGCGGCAGGTTGAAGGGGAGGACAACCGTATGAGTGGCTTGGTCGCCAGTGGTGAAAAACGACTCGTGCTTGTATCAGGACGGGCACACGTCGATCTTGCAAATCAGGTAGGTGAGCATCTGGGCTGCGGTGTCTCTGCGACCACTGCCTACGATTTTGCCAACGGAGAGATCTACGTTCGATTCAACGAATCTGTGCGTGGAGCCGACGTCTTCGTGCTGCAGTCGCACACCACCCCTATTAACAAGTGGCTGATGGAACAGCTCATCATGATTGATGCCGCCAAGCGCGCGTCAGCCAAGCGCATCACCGCTGTTTCACCGTTTTACCCCTATGCACGTCAGGATAAGAAACATCAGGGTCGTGAACCGATCTCCGCTCGCCTCGTGGCCGATCTGTACAAGACAGCCGGAGCTGACCGCGTGATGAGCGTGGATCTGCACGCCTCGCAGGAACAGGGCTTCTTCGACGGTCCTGTTGATCACCTGTGGGCCATGCCCGTGCTGGTCGACTACGTGCGCGGACGCGTGAACCTGTCGCACGCCACTGTCGTGTCGCCGGACGCCGGCCGCATTCGCGTGGCTGAGAAGTGGGCTGCGAAGATGGGGAACTGCCCGCTGGCATTCATTCACAAGACCCGTGACACCACTCGCCCCAACGTCGCGGTCGCCAACCGCGTGGTGGGTGAAGTCGACGGGCGTGACTGCGTGCTGGTTGATGACCTGATCGACACGGGCGGCACGATTGCTGAAGCGGTCAAGGTACTGTACAAGGCCGGTGCGAAGTCAGTGCTCGTGGCGGCAACGCACGGCGTCCTGTCCCACCCGGCAACCCAGCGCCTCTCTGAGTGTGGAGCAACTGAAGTGGTCGTCACTGACACGTTGCCCATCACTGGGGAGAAGCGCTTTGACAAGCTGACGATCCTGTCGATTGCGCCTCTGCTGGCTCGCGCCATTAAAGAGGTCTTCGAAGAC
The DNA here is from genome assembly GCF_001814535.1 of Actinomyces sp. HMSC065F12. Taxonomy (NCBI): domain Bacteria; kingdom Bacillati; phylum Actinomycetota; class Actinomycetes; order Actinomycetales; family Actinomycetaceae; genus Actinomyces; species Actinomyces sp. HMSC065F12. Next base: position 50,333 of record NZ_KV816953.1, on the reverse strand, counting down.
GGATCGGTCACATCACTGTTCGACGGGGTCGCATAGAGCGCCCCTTTCGGGTTAGGCTATGTGTCGTTGCTCCGGCGAGGGCGTCGCATATCTGCGGTGCCGTGATCGACGAAGCTTTTACCTGCGGTGCGCCCGCGCGCAGAGAGAAGCCTTGTTGGTGTCGTCGGCGAAGAAACGACTGAAAAATGGAGGCTTCAATGAGTGAAAATCATCTTGATGCGCAGCTGCGCAATGACTTTGGTAAGGGTGCAGCACGCCGCGCACGTCGTGACGGCGTGATCCCCGCAGTCATGTACGGACACGGTTCCGACACGATGCATCTGGGACTGCCCTCGCACGAAACGTTTTTGATTGTGCGTTCTAACCCGAACGCAGTCGTTGAACTGTCGGTCGATGGTGAAACCTACCTGACATTAGTGAAGGACGTCCAGCGTCACCCCGTGTCACGCAACATCCTGCACGTCGACCTGCTGGCCGTGAAGGCCGGCGAAAAGGTTGATGTTGAGGTTCCGATCTCCGTCGTGGGCGAGCCGCAGGCCGGCCTGACGCACACCGTCGAAACCTTCCAGGTCATGGTGGCTGCGCCTGCTACCTCGATCCCCGAGTTCATCGAGGTCGACATCGAGGGCGCCGAGGATGGCCTGGTGATCCACGCAGGCGACCTGAAGTTGCCTGAGAACGTTGATCTGGTCACCGACGAAGAGGTTGACATTCTGTCGGTCGCCGAGATTCAGGAAAACGAAATTCCTGAACCTGAAGCAGCTGCAGAAGGCGAAGCTGAAGGCGCAGAAGCCGCTGAAGCCGCTGAGGAAGCATCTGAAGAAGAGTAAGACCCGACTCTCCGGTCATAAACCTCCGGTCGCCGTGGAGCGGCCAGAGGTTTATGCATATTCTGGAGCCATGACGACCCATATCGCCCCGACCATTCACGCGATTATTCCGGCTGGAGGCTCAGGTACACGCCTGTGGCCACTGTCGCGCCGAAACCGCCCGAAATTCCTGCTCGACCTGACGGGCAGCGGCTGCTCCATGCTGCAGGAGACAGTGACGAGGCTGACGCCTGTCTCCCGGTCCATCACGGTCGTCACCGGCGCCAGGCATCGTGACGCTGTCGCCGCCCAGCTGCACGACGAGTGCACAATCCTTGCGGAACCGGCTCCACGCAATTCGATGGCAGCGATCGGGTGGGCAGCCTACTCCATTCTCAGGCGTTTTGGGCAGGACGCGATTGTCGGCTCATTTGCAGCTGACCATGCCATCGCGCACCCCGATCAGCTGCACCAGGCGATCGGGCGGGCAGTTCAGGCAGCCCGCAGCGGTTACCTGACAACGATTGGCATTGCGCCCACCTCGCCATCGACCGCGTACGGATATATCCATCCCGGGCCTGCACTTGGGGGAGCCAGCGGCGCCTATACAGTCAGCGAATTCGTGGAAAAGCCCAACGAGTCAACCGCCCGGCGATACGTGACGGACGGCTACCTGTGGAACGCTGGAATATTCATCGTGCGGGCGGGCACACTCAGGGACGCCCTCGCCCATGAGAATCCACAGATGGACCGCGCCTTGAACGCGATCGTGGACCCTGACACCGACCCGAACGAGCGCGAAGAACTATGGGAGTCCATTGAATCGATCGCCATTGACTACGCCCTGGCCGAGCCGCTCGCCGCGCGCGGACGCGTCGCGGTGGTGCCTTCGCAGGATCTGGGGTGGACTGACGTGGGGGACTATCCCTCGCTCAACACGTTCGGCCAATCGGAGCGATCGGTCGTACGCGTTGATGCGCCGGGCACCAGCGTGCACTCGTCGACCGATCAGATGATTGCGCTGGTCGGGGTGGACAACATGACCGTCGTCGTTCAGGACGATGCGATTCTGGTGGTCAGCAATGACCGCGCTCAGGACGTATCTCATGTTGTGGAGCTGGCGCGTGAAAACGGACGTCTGGACATGATCTAGATCAAGAATCCGTAATTTTGCCCAAACGCCCTTACGATTTGCGCTATCGTTATGAGGATTCTGCAGCGACGACATGTCCACCGAGGGCATGCCATATTCGTGAGAGGAAGACTATGACGAAGAGCTTCAAACTAGGCGCTGTTGCAGCGATCGCAGCGCTCGCGCTCGCAGGATGCGGCGCAGCACCCGAAGCATCAAGCGGATCAACCGAACCGGCATCAGGAGCCGGCGGCCAGTCCGGTCAGGCAGCGGGTTCCAGTGAAGTCAAGGCCTGTATGGTCTCTGACGAAGGCGGCTTCGACGACCGCTCCTTCAACGAATCCGGTAAGGAAGGCATGGATCGCGCTGGCCAGGAACTGGGCGTGGAAGTCAAGTTCGCGGAATCAACGTCAGACGGTGACTACCAGACCAACGTTGACGCCATGATCCAGGACGGATGCACGCTGATCGTCGGCGTTGGATACAAGCTGGCTATCACCATGGCTGAGGCAGCACAGGCCAACCCGGATATCCAGTTCGCACTCGTTGACTCGCAGTTCCAGGACGCACAGCAGAACCCGATCGAACTGGAAAACGGCCGCCCGCTCATCTTCAACACGGCTGAGGCAGCGTTCCTCGCCGGATATGTTGCAGCCGGCACCACCACGAGCGGCACAGTCGCAACCTACGGCGGCATGGAAATTCCGACCGTCCAGATCTTCATGGAAGGCTTCGCCAAGGGCGTTGAGAAGTACAACGAAGACAACGGCAGCGCCATTCAGGTTCTGGGGTGGGACACCGAGAAGAAGACCGGTTCATTCGTGGGCGACTTCTCCTCAATCGATAAGGGACAGACTCTGACTGAAGGATTCATCTCTCAGGGCGCCGACATCATCATGCCGGTTGCCGGCCCAATCGGCTCAGGCACCCTGTCAGCCATCAACGCAGCACCGAACAAGAGCGAACTGAAGGCAGTGTGGGTTGACGCTGACGGTCACGAATCAGTGGGCGATCCAGCCATCTTCACGTCCGTCGTCAAGGAAATCGGAAATGCCGTGTTCGACACTGTCAAGGACGCGAAGGACGGCAACTTCTCCTCCACGCCATACATTGGCAACCTGAAGAACAAGGGCGTGGCGATGGCTCCGTTCTACGACATGGACTCCCAGGTTTCTCAGGAACTCAAGGACAAGGTCGAAGAGCTGAAGCAGCAGATTGTGGACGGATCACTGGATGTGTCCACGCAGTACGACCCGGCAAAGTGATGCGCTCTCTGTGAGCGTGTAACACCGACCGAATGATGAAGATGCCGTCGCAACCGAATATGAGGTGGCGACGGCATCTTCGTTCTTTCAGAAAAGAGTCAGCGAGTGAAACTCGAACTACGAGGCATCACTAAGGTTTTCGGGCCCCTCGTCGCCAATGATCATATTGATCTGACCGTTGAACCTGGTCAGATTCACGCCCTGCTGGGTGAAAACGGCGCAGGTAAATCAACGTTGATGAATGTGCTGTACGGCCTGTACCAACCAGATGCCGGTGAAATCCTCATCGACGGGGAACCCGTCCACTTTAAAGGCCCCGGCGACGCTGTGGCAGCCGGAATCGGCATGGTGCACCAGCACTTTATGCTCGTCCCCGTATTCACCGTTGCCGAATCCGTGGCCCTGGGTTACGAACCCACCGGCACGTTTGGAGTGATCGACGAGGTCGCCGCCGCCCGTAAGGTGACTGAAATCTCAGCCCGATTCGGATTCGACGTGAATCCGAAAGCACGAATCGAAGACCTGCCTGTGGGAGCTCAGCAGCGCGTGGAGATCATCAAGGCACTCTCGCGTGAAGCTAAAGTGCTGATCCTCGATGAGCCGACTGCCGTGCTCACCCCGCAGGAAACCGATGAACTTATTGAGATTATGCGCGGACTGAAAGAGGACGGCACATCCATCGTTTTCATCACGCATAAGCTGCGCGAAGTGCGCGCAATCGCGGACCGCATCACGGTGATCCGGCGCGGAAAAGTGGTTGGTGAAGCTGCTCCGGATTCAAGCGAGAACGAGCTGGCCTCGATGATGGTGGGCCGCGACGTGAATCTGACGGTGGAAAAAGGCCCGGCCTCACCTGGCGAGGTTGTGCTGGATGTGGACGGACTGTCGCTGGTTGATGCGGCGGGCGCAGTTGCACTCGATGATGTGACGTTGAGTATTCGCAGCGGAGAGATTCTGGCGGTGGCCGGCGTGCAGGGCAATGGTCAGACCGAACTGGCTGAATGCCTGCTCGGACTGGAAACACCGACGTCCGGGACGATGACAATGTCAGGAGCGCAGCTCTCCCCGATGAGTGTGCGCCAGCGCATCCATCACGGCATGGGGTTCGTGCCCGAGGATCGCTCGACCGACGGCATGATCGCAGGCTTCTCGATTGCCGAAAATCTCATCCTGGATATTTCGAACAGTGCGCAGTTTGGCGCAGGTCCGTCGTTAAATCCGAAGAAAGTGCGCGCCAACGCGCTCGAAAAAGTTGATGAGTACGACATTCGTGTCACCGACGTTTCTGACCCGATCTCCACTCTGTCGGGCGGCAATCAGCAAAAGGTCGTGCTGGCACGTGAAATTTCGCGCGACCTGGACCTTCTGGTGGCCTCGCAGCCGACCCGCGGCCTGGACGTCGGATCGATCGAGTTCGTCCACCGCCGCATTGTTGCTGAGCGTGACGAAGGAACCGCGGTGCTGATCATCTCCAGTGAACTGGACGAGGTTGTCGCGCTGGCTGACCGGATCGCCGTGATGTATCGCGGACGAATCGTCGGCATCGTCCCCGCCGATACACCGCGCGACGTGCTGGGACTGATGATGGCGGGTGTGCCCGCCGACGAAGCTCGCAGCCAGGCCGCTCACCATGAAACAATTCTGGGCGCTGCCGACGAGCAGGCTGAAAAGGAGGAGCAGTGAAAGAGGCACAGGAAACACCAGACGTGTCCGACCGCTCCGGTGCGCAGGCTTCCCTCATCCGACGCGTCATGTCGGGCTCCTGGCTCGTATCGGTTCTGGCCGTTGTCGTGGCACTCGTCGTCGGATCAGTGCTGATCGCCATTTCAAACCCAAACGTTCAGACAGCGGCCGGGTATTTCTTCGCACGCCCCGTCGACACGTTCGCCGCATTGTGGTCCGCAGTGGGCGACGCCTACGAGGCGATGCTGCGCGGCGCAGTCTTTGACTGGAAAGCGTCCAGCACAGCACGCATGTGGCGGCCGCTCACCGAAACCCTCACCAACTCGGTTCCCCTGATCTTTGCGGGCCTGGGTGTGGCAGTGGGATTCCGGGCAGGCCTGTTCAACATCGGTGCGCAGGGGCAGGTCGTGCTCGGTGCAATCTTCGGCAGCTACGTGGGATTCGCCTGGCACCTGCCACCCGTGATTCACTTGCTGGCAGCCATGTGCGGAGCCGCCCTCGGCGGTGCACTGTGGTCCGGAATTGCCGGCATCCTGAAAGCGAAGACCGGCGCGAACGAAGTCATCACGACGATCATGCTCAACTCGATCGCCGGTTTGCTGATCGGGTACGTCCTGACCCGGCCCTCGTTCATTGGCGAGGGGAACACGAACCCGAAATCCATGCCGGTCCTCGAAACAGCGATGTACCCCAGGCTGCTGGGAGATTCCTTCCGTGTGCACTTCGGATTCATTGCCGCTCTGGCGGCTGCACTGTTCGTGTGGTGGCTGCTGGAGCGTTCAACGATCGGGTTCGAATTCCGCGCGACGGGCCTGAATCCTGCGGCGGCACGCACAGCGGGTATCTCCGTTGAAAAAGTGACGACGTTGGTCATGATTGTTTCTGGTGCGCTGTGCGGTCTGGCTGGTTCGGCCCCGGCTCTGGGCACTGAACGCTATCTGACCACCGGCATTGCCGCATCAATCGGTTTTGACGCGATCACCGTGGCGCTGCTGGGCAAGTCACGCCCACTGGGTACGGTGCTGGCCGGATTGCTGTTCGGCGCGCTGAAAGCGGGCGGTGCGATTATGCAGACTGCGACGCAGACTCCGATCGACATTGTCCTGGTCATCCAGTCCACGATCGTGTTGTTCATTGCCGCGCCGCCACTGGTTCGCGCGATTTTCCGTTTGCCTGAACCGCTGCCGCATTCCCGTATCGCGAAGAAAGAGGTGGCAGCATGAGCACCACAGCGACTACACAGTCTGTGCAGCCCGCACTGCCGGTGAAAGTTGTTGTCTCCTACGCGCTGGCGACGGTACTAAGCGCACTGCTGGCGTTCTACTGCCACAGTTCCACGCGCTTTGCGCTGGGACGGTCCTCGGACTTCGTGGCGATCCCGGACTTCTCTGTTCCTGCACGGCCTTTCGCCATCGTGGCCACGCTGATTCTGGCAGCCCTGACAGCCGTCGCATTCATGCAGCGGCAGCGCCGCGTGAGCACTCCGCTGTGGATGCATGCAATCGTCGGCGTGCTGTTCATTCTCGTGTTCCTGACCTGGGCTGGAGCGGGGCGCGACACCGTCATCCCGATCGTCACATTGCTGGCGGGCGCACTGACCCTGTCAGTCCCATTGATTTTCGGCGCAATGGCCGGAACGGTGGGGGAGCGCTCCGGAACCATCAACATCGCCATTGAAGGTCAGCTGCTTTTCGGAGCGTTCCTCGGCGCGGTCGTCGCCTCGCTGGCCAGGAACGCATGGGTGGGCCTGATTGCCGCGCCGATCGCCGGCATGTTGGTGTCACTGCTCCTGGTGCTGTTCGGACTGAAATACCGCGTCGACCAGATCATTGTCGGTGTTGTGCTGAACGTGCTGGTATTGGGATTGACCAGCTTCTTCTACTCCACGGTGCTGAATGTGTCAGCGGAGTCGCGCGAAGCCTTTAACTCCGGTGTATCACTGCCGGTCATTTCGATTCCGATCCTGTCCAGGATCCCCCTGATCGGCCCGGTGCTGTTCCAGCAGACCATCTTGGTGTACACGATGTACGTTGTGGTTGGAGTGCTGCAGTTCATGCTGTTCCACTCACGATGGGGCCTGCGTATGCGGGCGTGCGGCGAGCACCCGCAGGCGGCCGACACAGTGGGCATCAACGTGATGAGGACACGCATCAACAATGCGATCCTGGGTGGCGCTCTGGCCGGCCTGGGCGGTGCGTTCTTCACCATCGGGCACGGCCTGGCATTCGCCAAGGACATGGCATCGGGCAACGGCTACATCGCCCTGGCCGCCATGATTCTGGGCGGCTGGACCCCGATCGGCGGAGTGGCCGCAGCACTGCTGTTCGGTTTCGCCATGAACCTGGGCTACACGCTGTCCATTATCGGATCACCCATGCCGTCACAGATCATGCTGATGATCCCCTATGTGGTGACGATTCTGGCGATTGCAGGCTTCGTGGGTCGTGTGCGCGCGCCAGCCGCAGAAGGCGTTCCCTACCCGTAAAGTAGAAATGGAACGGCAAGGGAGAACTATGGAGATCACAGACCAGACGTGGGCTGACCTTCACCAGGCAGCCGTCAGTGCCATGCAGCGAGCCTATTGCCCGTATTCGCACTATCCGGTGGGCGCGGCCGCCCTCGTCGACGATGGTCGAATCGTGTCGGGATGCAACGTTGAAAACGCCGGGTACGGTGTGACACTGTGCGCTGAATGTGGCGTGATATCTGAACTGATCAACACAGGTGGAGGGCACCTGGTCGCGTTCGCGTGCGTCAATGCCCACCAGGAGGCGACCGCTCCATGCGGACGGTGCCGACAGATCCTGTTCGAACATGGCGGCCCTGACCTGATGCTCGCCATGCCTGGCGGCCTGATGCGGATGGACGAGGTACTGCCGCGCGGCTTTGGCCCGTGGAATGTGCGTGAAGTGACAGGGGAAGGCCCTGAGAACGGAGGAAGAAATGAGCGTTGAACAGTTTGACGTTGTCGACATCATCTCAGCCAAGCGTGACGGAGGTGAGCTGGACAACCAGCAGATCGACTGGGTGATCGATGCCTACACGCGAGGCGTCGTTGCCGATGAGCAAATGTCGGCACTGGCGATGGCGATTTTCATCAACGGGATGCAGCGCCGTGAAATTGAGCGCTGGATGCAGGCCATGATGAGCTCCGGGGAACGGATGGACTTTTCCAGCCTGAGGCGCCCCACCAGTGACAAGCACTCCACCGGCGGTGTCGGTGACAAGATCACGCTGCCGCTGGCACCTCTCGTCGCGGTGTATGACGTGGCCGTGCCGCAGCTGTCCGGGCGCGGCCTGGGGCACACCGGCGGAACCCTGGACAAGATGGAATCGATCCCCGGGTGGCGCGCGAACCTGAGCAATGACGAAATCATGCACATGCTGGATACGGTTGGGGCAGTGATCTGCGCGGCAGGGTCCGGGTTGGCTCCCGCTGACCGCAAGCTGTACGCGCTGCGTGACACGACCGGAACCGTTGACTGTATTCCGCTGATCGCATCGTCGATTATGTCGAAGAAGATTGCTGAAGGCACCAGCTCACTGGTGCTGGACGTGAAGGTCGGCTCCGGTGCCTTCATGAAAGACATTGACCATGCGCGCGAACTGGCACGCACGATGGTGGACCTTGGTTCAGATGCAGGTCTGTCGATCTGTGCGCTGCTCACCGACATGTCCACGCCGCTGGGACGTACTGTCGGCAACGCGCTGGAAGTGCGTGAAGCTGTGGAGGTCCTGGCCGGTGGCGGACCCTCTGACGTGGTGGAACTGACCGTTGCTCTGGCACGCGAAATGCTGCGTCAGGCTGGACGAGGAGACGTTGACCCGGCTGAAGCGCTCGCTGATGGCCGCGCGATGGACAAGTGGCGTGAAATGGTCGCAGGCCAGGGCGGGGATCCTGACGCTGCGCTGCCGGCTGCCCAGCACACGGAAGTCATTGCTGCCGAAGCTTCCGGATATGTCACCGCGATGGATGCACTCTCGATCGGTGTGGCCTCGTGGCGCCTGGGGGCTGGCCGCGCACGCAAGGAAGATGCCGTGCAGGCGGAAGCAGGCATCGAAATCCACGCCAAACCGGGTGAGGCCGTCACGAAGGGGCAGCCGCTGTTGACGCTGCACACGCAGACACCTGAGCGAATCGAGCGGGCGCGTGAAGCCCTGTCGGGAGCCATCGCGATTGGCCCTGATCGCCGCGGCGGTGCTGACTCCGTCGTGCTGGGTCGAGTGGATCCTCAGTGAACACCGCGCGCCCTCGGCCACTTCCCGCAGTCATGCCGCATCAGGTTGACGGCACAACGTGCGGGATCGCCGCGCTTGCAGCGGTTGCCGCGCGGGCGGGCGGACCGCAGCACGCCTATCTGAATGCTCGGCGCGATGCTGTTGACCGGATCCAGGTTGCGCTGCACGCTCAGGCCGCGCGGGTGGGGATCCCGTGGCCGCAGGCCTTAGGCACCTCGCCGTGGGCACTGGCTTCACTGGCATCAAGCGCGGTAGGAGTGCATTACGGCTGGACGCCATGGGAATGCGGGGGTGTTGACCGGGTTCAACGGGCAGTCAACAGCGGAATCGATGCGTTCGTCTACGTGGGGGCGCACCGCCTCATCCCTCGGCACGTCATCGCCGTGCTCGCAGCGGAATCCACTGACTCGCAGTGGGTGGTTTTCGAGCCATCCAGCGGGAAAGTCATCACTACTTCTCCCAGCGTGTTCACACAGGCTCGCGCTGGGCACCCTCGGCAAGAATTTGGAAACTGGACGCTGCCCAGCCTTGTGGTAGCGCCCTGACCTACTGAAAAGGAGACACCATGACCACTCGATCCGACGTCGCACAGATGATCGACCACACATTGCTCAAACCGGAATCAACGGACCAGGACGTGCGCGCGCTGATTGCACAGGCTCAGGAACTGGGCACCTACTCCGTGTGCGTGTCACCGTCGATGCTGCCCATCGACGCCCCTGAAGGACTCCACGTGGCGTGCGTGTGCGGATTCCCTTCCGGCGCGCACAAGGCCGAGGTGAAAGCCGCTGAAGCTGCTCAAGCCGTTCGTGACGGTGCTGACGAGATTGACATGGTTGTGAACCTTGCGCTGGTTAAGCAGGCAGACTGGGATGGTGTGCGCGCCGACATTGCGGCCGTGCGTGCAGCATGCCCCGACTCGGTTTTGAAAGTCATCATCGAATCAGCCGTCCTGACCGATGAGGAAATCGTGGAGACCTGCAAGCAGGCAGAAGCTGCCGGAGCGGACTTCGTCAAGACGTCCACCGGTTTCCACCCCTCAGGTGGTGCCTCGGTCCACGCCGTTGAACTCATGCGTCAGACCGTGGGGGACCGCCTGGGAGTCAAGGCATCGGGCGGAATTCGCGACGCTCAGAGCGCGCTTGCCATGATCGAAGCAGGCGCATCCCGGCTTGGCCTGTCCTCCTCGGCGGCCGTGCTGGACGGCCTGGACGACTAGGTTGCGCTACACGCCGAGCGCTGCGCGCAGGTCAGTTTTGACCCGCTCGAGGCGCTCGGCGGCTTGTGTTCGGGCCGCGTCCACATTCCCATCCGAAACAGGGATCACAACCTCGCAGTAGCACTTCAACTTCGGCTCAGTGCCCGAGGGGCGAGCCACCACGCGGTCATCGGATTCGGTGCGGAAAATAAGCGCATCCGTACCGGGCAGATCGAGCTGCTCAGAGCCGTTCGTCAGGTCTGTTGTCTCGATGACGGGGGAGCCGGCCAGCGAATCCACACCGCGCTCGCGCAGATTCGCCATACCGGTCGTAATTGTGGCCAGGTCATCGACACGGATAGTCAGGGGAGAGGTCGCATACAGGCCGAACTCGCAGGCCAGCTCATCGAGAACTGCCCGAAGAGAAGAGCCGTCAGCCTTGCGTTCTGCTGCAAAGCGCGCCAACTGCAGGCACGCTGAAATGCCGTCCTTGTCGCGCACATACCCCGGATCGACGCAGTATCCCAAAGCTTCTTCATAGCCGAAGACCAGGTTCGGTACGCGGGAAATCCACTTGAAACCGGTCAGTGTGACACGGTGTGTCACGCCGTGCGTCTGCGCGATGCGCGACAGCAGACGTGAGGACACAATCGAGTTGGCAACGGTCGGGTTGCCCTCGCCGCCACGTGCCTGCGTGACTGCCCGCAGTCCCAGCAGTGCGCCTACCTGATCTCCGGTCAACTGCCTCCAGCCACCCTCGATGGAGGGATCGGGAAGCGCGGCGCTGCAGCGGTCAGCATCTGGATCGTTCGCCAGGATGATGTCGGCATTAACGTCGCGCGCCAGCTGCATCGCCAGGTCCAGTGCCCCCGGCTCTTCAGGATTGGGGAAACGCACGGTCGGGAAATCCGGATCAGGATCCTGCTGCTGGGCAACGACGTGAACATCGGAAAAGCCGCGCCGGCGCAGTGCTTCACTCATCGTTGCTCCGCCCACACCGTGCATGGAGGTCACGACGATGCGTAGCTGCGCATTTTCTGGCCCGCCCGTCACCAGTGAGGTGACTCGATCCAGATAGGCTTCCACGATTGAGTCGTCGAGTTCATGCCAGCCTGACTGGGCGCGCGGAACGTCACGAACAGAGGTGACGGCCTGGATCGCCTCGAAAATTTCCGCATCGAAAGGCGGGACGATCTGAGAGCCCTGACCAGAATCTGTGACCACGCGCCCACCCAGGTAGACCTTGTAGCCGTTATCTTCGGCCGGGTTGTGCGAGGCCGTCACCATCACTGCCGCATCGGCTTCCAGGTGGCGCAATGCGAACGCTGTCAGGGGCGTGGGCATGGCGAGCGGCAGGACGTAGGCAGTGCCGCCGGCTGCGGTAGCAACCCCCGCCGTATCGAGGGCGAACTGGCGCGACCCATATCGGGCATCGCAGCCGATGACGATCGAAAAGTCAGGGCCCGCATGGCGCTTGAGAACCTCCATGAGGCCGGCTGCAGCGCGAATGACGACAGCGCGGTTCATTCTGTTCGGCCCGCCTCCGAGATGGCCGCGCAGCCCGGCTGTTCCGAATTCGAGGAGGCCCCTGAAACGGTCGGCCAGTTCAATGCGCGCATCCTCGCTAGTGGCGGACTGCTCAAGCAGATCCGTCAGCTCGCGTGCGGTCGCCTCGTCAGGATCGTCGTCAATCCACCGGCGAACAGCTTCAACGTCGATATCCATGTGTGTCACTGTCAGTCCTTCCGCTATCACTCAGCATCAGTTGCGATTGCCTGAACGATATCAGCCAAGAGGCGCGCAATTCTGGGAGCGGCCTCCTGACCGGCTGCGATCACCTCGGCATGCGAGAGGGGTTCAGGTGAGATTCCTGCTGCCAGATTCGTCATGAGTGAGATGCCGAGGATCTCCATGCCGGCTTCGCGCGCCGCTATCGCCTCGAGCGTGGTGGACATGCCCACCAGGTCGCCGCCCAGGATCCCTGCCATCTTCACTTCGGCGGGGGTTTCATAGTGTGGGCCGGGGAACTGGACATACACGCCTTCAGGCAAGGTCGGGTCAATCGTGTGAGCGACAGTGCGCAGACGCTGCGAATACAGGTCGGTCAGGTCGACAAATGTAGCGCCCTCCAGCGGGGAAGCGCCGGTGAGATTGATATGGTCGCGGATCAGAACCGCCTGGCCGGGGCTCCACTGTGGGTTCAGCCCTCCACACCCGTTGGTCAGGACGACGGTGCGAGCTCCTGCGGCCGCTGCCGTCCTCATCCCGTGGGCAACCGCTCGCACTCCTTTGCCTTCGTAGTAGTGCGTTCGTGAACCCAGGACGAGGGCGACTGTGTCAGATCCGTGCACCCGAATTGAGCGCATGACGGGAACGTGGCCAGCCACTGCGGGAGCAAAGAAGCCCGGCACTTCTGCTGCAGGGATTTCGCTGATTGTTTCACCGATCAGGTCGGCTGCTCCGCCCCATCCTGATCCCAGCACGAGCGCAATGTCGTGGTGGTCGATGCCGGAGCGGCGCGCAATGGTGTCCGCTGCGTGCCGCGCAAGTTCACCAGGTGTGGGGTCGGCAGAGTCGTCGCAGGTGCCGTGAGTGTGAACGTCAGATCGGGTCATGAGGATAACGCTACAACGAGGACCTATTATTTTTCTGTAAACAATCGGGCAACGTCGCTGACATGCCGATCACACCAAGGAGAGGTTGATGGAAAGTCAGGAAAACCATCCCCACAAACGCACCTATATGCGCGGCCCCGTTATGCTGCGAGGAAACCAGATACCGAAGGAAACCTCGGAAACGCGCTTGCTGCGGCCACAGAAAGACACTGACTGGGTGCATGAAGACCCGTGGCGCGTGCTGAGGATCCAGGCGGAGTTCGTTGAAGGGTTCGGAGCGCTGAGCGAGCTGGGGCCGGCTGTGTCGGTCTTCGGTTCGGCACGCACGCAGGAAGACGATCCGTATTGGGAATACGCGCAGATGATTGGCCGACTGCTGGTCGAATCGGGATATGCCGTCATCACCGGCGGTGGTCCGGGGGCGATGGCGGCGGCGAACAAAGGTGCTTTTGAAGCGGGCGGGGCTTCCGTCGGCCTGGGCATTGAGCTGCCGATGGAGCAGGCAATGAACCAGTGGGTGAACATGGGGATCAACTTCCGCTACTTCTTCGCCCGTAAGACCATGTTCGTGAAGTATTCGTGTGGATTCATCGTCATGCCCGGTGGTTTTGGCACGATGGATGAACTGTTCGAAGCGGTCACGCTGGTGCAGACCGGCAAGGTCCAGGCATTTCCGTTGGTCTTGATCGGGTCAGACTACTGGGGTGGGCTGGTCGAGTGGGTACGTTCCACAATGGTGACTCACGGTGCGATTTCGCCCGGTGACCCGGACCTGTTCACGCTCGTTGACGATCCGCGTGAAGCTGTCGCCATCATTCGTGAACGCACGAAAGAGTGATTTTTCAGCGTAATTTCGCCTGTGCGCATCCCATTTTGCGGCAGTCACGGTAGAATGGATGTGTCCACTGCCAAGCGCAGATTGCGTGTCGGCAGCAGTGAAAACCATACCAAGGAGCGTGAGACATGGCAGCCATGAAACCTCGGACTGGTGACGGTCCCCTCGAGGCCACCAAAGAAGGGCGCGGCATTGTGATGCGTATTCCCAGTGAAGGTGGCGGGCGGCTGGTCATCGAGCTCACGCCTGAGGAGGCGAAAGACCTCTCCGAGGCACTGTCACAGGCTGTGTGACGTGTAGCTGGACCAAGGGGTCTCATCGTGCGGCAGACGCATGGTGAGACCCTTCGTTTATGTCCGGTCAGGCTTTGACAGCAACCAGGACGCCGTCACCGACCGGAAGCAGCGAGGTGACGAAATCCTCCGTTTCACCCATCACGCGAATCACTTCACGCATGACAACGGTTTCCTCGTCACGGCGGGCCGGATCTGCGACTCGGTCATGCCACAATGCGTGTACCACCACCGCTGTGCCGCCTGGGCGGAGGATGCGCAGCGCATGGTCGAGGTATTCGGGCGTTTCCTTCACGTCAGCGTCAATGACGATCATGTCGTAGGCACCGGCTGCCATGCGGGGCAGTACATCAAGCGCCCTGCCAGAGATCAGGCGTGTGTGGCCGGAACCCCGGCCGGCCGATTCAAATGCGCGGCGGGCATGACGATGGAATTCAGGTTCCACGTCAATTGTGGTGAGCACACCGTTGGTCGGAATCCCCTCAAGCATCCACAGGCCTGACACACCTGCACCCGTGCCGATTTCCAGGACAGCTTTCGCTCCGGTGCACGAGGCAAGCATCCGCAGCGTTGCGCCGACACCTGTTGAAATAGGCTCAGCTCCCAGCTCGATGGCAACGTCGCGCGCGCGCCGAATGGTCTCAGATTCGCTGACGTATTCTTCTGAAAAAACCCAGGTTTGCGCTTTATCTGATGTCACGACGTCCTCCCACACCCACATGAATCATTCACGTTGTCCTCAAGCCTACCTTGATTGAACGGCGGCTGGTGATTTCACGTGCCGCGCTATCCGAGGCGCCCTCCCTGTGCAGGTGTCACGTTCAGGTGCATTCCGGCCAGTCCGCGCTTGCGCTGTCCCAGCAGCGCGCCCACCGTTTTCAAGACGGTTGCTGCGTCACCTTCGCCACTCAGGACGATGGGGGAGCCGGAGTCGCCGCCCTCGCGCAAGTGAATGTCGAGCGGAATCTGGGCCAGGAGCGGCACGTCGTATCCGAGTTGTGCACTCAGGCGTGCCGATACGGATTCGCCGCCGCCGGTGCCGAACACTTCGAGGCGCGACCCGTCCGGCTGGACCAGGTAGGACATGTTCTCGATGACGCCGAGGACGTGCTGCTGGGTCTGCGCTGCGATGGAGCCGGCACGTTCCGCAACCTCTGCCGCCGCAACCTGCGGAGTGGTGACGACCAGGATTTCAGAGGTTGGCAGCAGTTGTGCGATGGAGATTGCCACATCACCGGTGCCGGGAGGCATATCGATGAGCAGAACGTCCAGGTCACCCCAGAATACGTCCGCGAGGAACTGCTGGAGTGCGCGGTGTAGCATCGGTCCGCGCCACACGACAGCCTGGCCGTCCGGAACAAACATGCCGATTGAGACAACCTTGACGCCGCCGGCACCGATCGGCGGAATGATCATGCCGTCCAGAACCTGCGGCTCATGAACCACGCCCATCATGCGCGGAATGGAGAAGCCATAAATGTCAGCGTCGAGGACGCCAACTTTCAGGCCGGCGGACGCCATTGCTCCGGCCAGGTTCGCCGTCATGGACGACTTGCCAACCCCGCCCTTGCCGGATGTGACCGCAATGATGCGGGTGAGTGAATCGGGCTTGTTGAAGAGGATCTCGCGTTCGGCCTTCCCGCCGTTGAGCTTTTCACGTAAAGCTTTCTTTTGCTCGTCATTCATGACGCCCATCGTGACCTCGACGGTTTCGATACCGTCAACGGCACCCACCGCAGCCTTGATGTCGCGCGTGATCGTCTCGTGGAGGGGACAGCCCGCAGTGGTCAGCAGGACACCGATATGAGCGGTGGTCCCGTCGATACGGACCTCGTCAATCATGTTGAGGTCGGTGACCGGGCGGTGCAGTTCCGGATCCATCACCGTTTCAAGAGCGGAGTGGACAGCGTGTTCAATGGACGTTTCAGACATGTAATCCATCGTACTTGGCCGACACAAACTCGCCAGGTGGGTCACGCCACACGGGGACGGATAATGCTAGGCGTCCTTCTGCCCAGCCAGTTCGGCGCGGACCTGTTGGGTCACTTCCTGGCGGACTTCGTCCTCCAGTTCGGCGCGGATCCGGGCGCGTAGGGACGCCTCGTCGGTTCCGTTGCCTTCCTGGAGTTCGTCGAGCATGTCACGAAGTTCGGAGCGTACGAAGTCGCGGGTGGCCATATCCTGCAGGCTCAAACGCAAACCGGCGATCTCGCGCGTGAGGTATTCCGTGTCCGTCAGGTTGCGTTCGGCGCGCTGCCGGTCCTGCTCGGCCTGTACGCGGTCACGATCGTCCTGACGGTTCTGCGCCAGCAGGATCAGAGGTGCCGAGTACGATGCCTGCAGTGACAGCATCAGCGTCAGTGCGGTGAAACCAAGTTCTGCCTTGTCGAATTGGAGCCTGTCGGGCGCCAGAGTGTTCCAGCCGATCCACAGGGCGACGAACACCGTCAGATAGACGATGAACTGCGGGGTGCCGGAAAAACGCGCGAGGCGTTCGGCTGCGCGCCCCATTCCTTCCGATTCGAGGTTGATGCGCGGGAGCCTGCGGCGGCGGTCAGCGGGTGTGTCCAAACGGTCAGCCATCGATGCTCCTTGCCATCAACTTGTCGGTCACGTCATCATCAAAGTCACGCCAGTCGGTCGGCAGCAACGCGTCCAGGACGTCATCAACGGAGACAGCGCCCAGAAGAACGTCGTCCTCGTCGGTGACGGGCACCAGAGACAGGTTGTACGTTGCCATCAGACGAGTGACTGTCGCGATGTGAACGGTGGGGGAGACGGCCTCAATGTCATCATCGAGGATCGTTCCCAGCAGTGTTTGGGGTGGTTCACGCAGCGCGCGCTGGATGTGCACAACCCCCAGGAACGAGCCGGTCGGTGTTTCCTGGGGTGGGCGCGTGACACACACGATGGATGCCAGCGATGCGGGCAGGTCAGTGCGCCGCACAGCGGCCAGCATCTGCGCCACGGTTGCGTCAGGGCCGAGGATGACGGGCTCGGTGGTCATCAGCGAGCCGGCCGTTGATTCGGCATAGGTCAGCAGCCTTCGCACGTCCTGTGCTTCTTCGGGACCCATCCGAGCCAGCAGGGATTGCGCAATCGGATCAGGCAGCTCAGAGATCAGGTCGGCCGCGTCGTCAGGCTGCATTTCGTCGAGGATGTCGGCGGCGCGTCCAGTCTCCAATGCGGACACGATTTGCACGCGGTCATCATCACCGAGTTCTTCGAGCACGTCGGCCAGTCGGTGTTCAGGCAGTTCCTGAGCGACCGCGAGCTGGCGGTCAGCGGGCAGGTCATGCAGGAAGTCCGCCAGGTCAGCTGCCTTCATGTCCTCGGTGTATTGGATGAGTGCGGTGGCGGTCTGGTCGGAGTCGGCAATGAAGAGTCCGGTGGTTTGTGGAATATCGACGGTCAGGGTTTCGCCTCCGCGGCGGAATCCCAATGTGTTGAGGCGCTGACGCTGGACGTGCAGTTTGGTGAGCACCCAGTCACGAGGGCGACGCTGCTCCATCGCCACGTCGAGGATTTTAGCTTCGCCGCTGCCATCGTTCATTGTGATGATGCGATCGAAGAGCTGGGAAATGACGAGTGCTTCAGCTGGCCGCTGATTGAAGCGGCGCAGATTCAGCAGGCCCGTGATGATAACAGCTCCGGATTCGATGGAGGTGACGCGAGTGAAAGGCAGGAAGATCCTGCGACGCGGTCCGACCTCGATGACGAAGCCGATGACGTTCGCCGGGGTCTTGAGTCGCATGGCCACGACGACGTCATGGATGGTGCCAACTTTTTCACCCAACGGGTCAAAAACGCCTGTGCCGGCAAGCTTGGCGACGAAGATGCGGCGACGTCCGGGCGTCACGGTGGTTGGAGCAGCAGTATTCACACAATCAGTCTAGGCTGAATTCATACGCGTCAGGTGATGTGAGGTTTCACGAGGCGCAGGAAAACTTTATGGTGTGATGTGAAAGAGGATTAAAAATGGCACGCCGCCACGGTTCGGCGCTCCTTGCGCCAACAATGCCATCCGGTACAGAGGTTGGCTCATACAAGACCTATATGGAAGCGTCAGATGCGGTTGACTATCTGAGTGATCAGGGATTCGATGTTCAGTTCATCACGATTGTCGGCACGGACCTGCACATGGTGGAGCGTGTGACCGGCAAGCTGACGACCGGGAAGGTCGCTGCGTCGGGCGCTGCGTCGGGCGCATTGTGGGGCGCGTTCATTGGACTGCTGATGTCCTTTTCACTCCAAAGCAACATGTTGCCGTTCATGCTGCTGTCGCTGGGTGGTGGCGCACTGATCGGTGTCATCATGTCGGTGCTGTTCTACGCGCTGACAGGGTCGCGTCGAGATTTCACGTCGCATTCACAGACCGTAGCCTCACGCTACGCGGTGCTGGCAGCGGCGCAGATTGAAGAGGCCTACAAGTTGCTGCAAAATACGCGTGGCAACCTGATCCAGCCGATCCGTCAGCGCAGGCAGCGCCCGGAACCGACTGGTCCGACTGAGTACGGCTCACGTGCTGATGAACAGCCACGTTTCGGTGTACGCCTGGAAGAAGGACAGCGCGAGCAAGACCAGGAACAGGCGGACGAGGCTCCACGGAATGAATCGGTCGACCCGTGGGCGGCGCCCAGCAAAGAAGGCGGGGACACCGCTCAGCAGTAGCCCCCGCCTTCGTGCGAACGGTCAGCGGTTACTTGCCGCTGGCCTGCACCTCGGCAATCCACGCTTCGACATCGTCGATGGTGCGGGGAATGTCCTCGGAAATGCGGGTCACTGAACCATCAGCGTTGACCTGCACGTCATCTTCAATACGCACGCCGATTCCGCGCAGCTCCTCGGGAACAGCGAGGTCGTCGGCACGGAAGTACAGTCCCGGCTCAATGGTGAAGGTCATACCTGGCTCCAGCAGCGCATCCTGATACAGCTCGCGACGAGCCTGCGCGCAGTCATGCACGTCGAGACCCAGGTGGTGAGACGTGCCGTGCGGCATCCACCGGCGGTGCTGCTGGCCTTCACTGGACAGTGACTCCTTCGCGCTGACCGGCAGAATGCCCCACTGCTCGAGGCGATCCGCCAGTACCTCCATCGCCGCGTCATGAATATCGCGGAAACGGGTGTTCGGTTGCCCTGCACGCTTCAAGGCTGCTTCACACGCATCGAGCACAGCCTGGTAGACCTTCTTCTGCGGTTCGGTGAAGATGCCGTTGACAGGCAGTGTCCGGGTGATGTCGGCGGTGTAGAGGGAGTCGACTTCGATGCCGGCGTCGACCAGAACCAGGTCGCCCTCGCGAACGGGACCGTCATTGTCAATCCAGTGCAGAGTGTTTGCGTGATTACCGGAAGCGGCGATTGTTTCATAGCCCAGGCCGTTGCCCTCCTCGCGGGCGACAGCACCGAATGCACCTTCAATGACGCGCTCCCCACGGCGGTGTCCGACGGCGCGAGGCAGGCTGCGGATAATGTCATCAAAACCCTGTTTGGTGACCTCAACCGCGTGGCGCAGTTCCGACAGCTCGTATTCATCCTTCTTGAGGCGGATCTCAGACAGATGCTCCTGGAGCTTCTCATCATCGGGCAGTGCGTCCCCGCCGACGGGTAGCCCCGCCTGCTGGCGCACCTCGTTAACCATTGCTTCCACGTTCGCGTCAACGCCGGGCACGATGCGCAGCTGAACCTGGCCGGCATCTTTAGCCAGCGCGTCGCGCAGCGTGTCGATATGCGCGCACCTGAGGCCGGTCATTGCTTCCATCTCAGCGATCGACGGGCGTGCTCCCACCCAGAATTCGCCGTAGCGTGAATCAGCGTAGAACTCCTCTGAGGATCGTGAGGCGCGCGGCTTGAAGTACAGGACAGCTTCATGGGTAGCGCCCGACGCGTCACCCTCGTCAATGGGGTCGAGGACGAGGACGGTGTCAGGCTCTTTTTCCCCACCCAGGCCGGACAGGTGCGCGAACGCTGAATGCGGGCGGAAACGGTAGTCGCAGTCATTGGAACGTACCTTGTAGGTGCCGGCTGGAATAACCAGGCGCTGTCCGGCAAAGGGTGCCCCGGCAAGTTGGTGCCGGGCTGCCAGGTAGTCCGCTGCTCCGCCTTGTTCGGGCAGGTCACTGGGACGAGGACCCCAGTTCGAGCCGATGAAAGCGCGGAACGCCTCTGAGGTGGGACGGCGCGAGCGCGTATTGCCGCGGTCAGCCATCGTTTGATCAGTTGATTGTTCAGTTTCGGTTTCGTTCTCACTCATGCTTCTATGTTCTCACTTTCAGCGATCAATGCTGCGCTGAGCCCTCCAGTTTTCCTTAGCGCGCGTGTGCCGATACGGTACATACATGATCCGCATTGACCCGCATACTCACTCGGCCTGCTCGGATGGGACGGACACTCCCGCTCAACTCATGATGGCTGCATCCCGCGTGGGCCTGGACGTGGTGGGGCTGACTGATCACGACACGACCGCCGGGTGGGAGGACGCGGCGGCGATGGTGGAGCGCACCGGGGTGGCGCTCATGCGTGGCATTGAAATGTCCACAGCGTCGAACGGGATCAGTGCTCACGTGCTGGCGTACATGCCTGACCCCTCGTTCCCTGAGCTGGTTGAGACGATGCGGCGCTCGCGGGAATCGCGCGAGGAACGGGCACGCAAGATTGTGCAGAACCTGTCGGCAGACTTTCCGATCACGTGGGACGCTGTCGTTGCGCAGACGCGGGGCGAGAACGTGCCGGTGGGGCGCCCTCACATTGCTGACGCATTGGTCGAGGCAGGTGTGTTCCCTGATCGCGGGGCTGCATTTGACGGAGCCCTGCATCCCTCGTTGAAGTACTACGTGCACTACTGGGCTCCTGACCCGGTTGATACCGTTCGTCTGATTCGTCGCGCGGGCGGTGTCCCCGTTCTGGCACATCCGAGGGCGAGGGCGAGGCAGCGAATCCTGAGCGAAGACGTCATTGCTGACATGGCAGAAGCCGGTTTATTCGGTCTGGAACGTGACCACCGCGACCACGACGCTGCTGCTCGTGAGGAAGTGGAGCGCATCGCGGATCGGCTGGGACTGCATGTGACAGGATCGTCGGACTATCACGGCCACGGAAAGCCGAACCAGCTTGGAGAAAATCTGACATCAGAGTATGTTTATCGGGCAGTGGAAGAACAAGCCAGCCTGGAGGTCGTACGCCCGTGAACGTCGCTGAGATCCTCAATATCGGTTTGCTCGCCACGACGTTTACGAAGCTGTTTGTCATCATGGACCCGATTGGGACGGTCCCGGTGTTTTTGTCGCTCACGGGGCGCTATTCGGTGGCCGACAAGAGGCGCGCCGCAGTGCAGGCCACGGTCACCTCGCTGGGTGTGATCCTGCTGTTCGCTGCGATCGGACAGTACATTTTGCAGTTCCTGGAGATTTCCACTGAATCGCTGCAACTGTCGGGCGGTTTCCTGTTGTTCCTGGTGGCGATGGAGTTGCTGACGGAAAAAGACCAAGACGAACCTGACACCGGGGATCACAATGTCAACGTCGCGCTGGTTCCGCTGGGCACGCCCCTCCTGGCCGGTCCGGGCGCAATCGTTGCCGTCATGGTGGCGGTGACGAATTCCGGTAAGACGATCTCCGGGTGGGTGGCAGTTGCCCTGGCTGTCGTGCTGATGCACGTGGTGATTTGGCTGACGATGCGTTTTTCCGTTGAGCTGGCCAAATTCCTGGGCCAGGGTGGCATCATGATCCTGACGAAGATCGCCGGTTTGCTGCTGGCGGCGATTGCCACACAGATGGTGATGACAGCGATCTTCACTTTTGTGCGTCATGCGGGGTTGTAGCAACGCTCTGTTTGAGCACCGATCAGTCGTCATCTTCGTCCTCGTCGTCTTCAGCGCAAACTGATTGCAGCATCTCGTCGGTGCCGTAGTAATACTGCAACTGCTGGGAGAGCATCTGCATGACTGGCTGATCGGGGTGGTCGTGCTGCCACTGGCGGGCGTACGTACACAGTAGTTTCAATACCGGCTGAGGCGAGTCATCCTCCAAGCTCCACTTGTCCCGTTCAATGCGCTCAACTGCCAGACGGATTGCCTCGCAAGGACGCGGCTGGTCCTTGCTTAGAGCCAGCATCATCCACCGCTCGTTGACGCCCCAGCGATTCGCATAGTCCCACGCCCGTTCCCTGTCACCTTCAGCCAGCGCAAGGTCAATGGGTATGTCTGCGTCCGTCCAGGGCTGCTGCGCAATCCACTCGATGACTTGTTGGAGGACACGGGAGCGCTTATGCGCTTGTTCGCCGCATGTAAGCAAAAGATTCTGGAACCCGACACTTGGCGTCGAGGTGAAAGCGGTTCGTGCGATGGCAAGTGCGGTGCGTATGCGTTTGGCTGCCAGGCAGCACAGCACCGCCTCGCGAAGGGGAATGAGGAACGGCGAGTAACCTTGGGTCGCGTCGGTGCTGATGGCGTGTGCCTGATGGGCGCGCGCCACGACGTCAGCGGCCAGATCCGGCCGGTCGATGGCCTGTAGATCGTTAAAGAACATGCTGTAAGCGAAGCGATCGCCCTGCGTCGCGCACATGCGCAGCAGGGGAATGTCATCCTGGCACAGTGCCAAGTCGCGTAAGAGAGAGTTCTCGGCGCTTTCGACCTGGATTTTCTCATGTCTGCATTCGATCAGGTAGTCGCGATAGGCAGCCGTCGCTTCCTCGCCCAGGATAGGGATGATGTCTCTAGCTGAGGCTTCCCGCCATTCGTAATTCTCGACGAAATAGTGGGCTGTTTTACGGCCGGCTTCCTTTTCGAGCATCGTGGCCATCCATATCCAGACCAGCATCACTTCGAAAATCGTCTGCAGGTGATCGGCCCATTCACGAGCGTCGTCGTGTGGATCGTCGAAGACCAGTCGTTTGAAATCGGCAAGTGCGTTGTGGCAGATCTGTTCCAGCCCGTCGGTTAATCCAACGGTGATCAGCATCTTCATCTGCAGACCGAGTGACACTATCTCGTGTCTGTTTGCAGCGAGGTCGACCCAGGAGGGTTTCCCGTAGCAGAGAAAGATCCGGCTATACGTCTGCTGTACGAGCGCCGCAGACTGCTCGGGGGACCCAAAATTGAAACTCCACGCTGTGGCGAAGAGCTGGCCGACAGGAGGAAGTGCGGCCGCCATTTTGGAGTAATGCTGGAGGAGTTGCTGGTCGACTGATTGGATAAGCTTTTCGGCCAGCTCTGACGTGTCAAGGAGTTCTCGAGGCAGTGAAGGCGTTCCAGAATCTACTGGTTGGCCGTGTTCGAGTAGAACCAGAGCAAGCGCGCATTGATGTTTGCAGAAGTGTCCGGCCTTGCCATGCGGGCAGCTGCACGCCCCATCCAGGGGTCCGTCATCTTCCCACAGCAGATCAACGTCGTACAGTGAGGTGCCTCGTACAGAGGCGTTGGCCCCGTGCTCTTCTATATGTACATCCATCACGAAAGGCATATAGGGGCGTGCACGGTCGAAAACCTTATCGCCTGCGCGGGCCCGAATATCCTCAACGCTGAAGGGGAACTCATCCATAACCGAAGTATGACAGCACCCGTGTGCATCTGGAGCCTGTCGGATTTCAGAGATCGACTATTGCCACCCCCATCCAAACTGTGTTACTGTATTAATACAGTGATACAGATGGAGGGAGGGAGACATGCAAATGAGCGGAGATTCTCGGCCAATCTGGATCCAACTGGTCGAAGAGTTTACGCAGCGTATTGTTTCCGGCCAGTGGAAGCCCGGAGAAAAAGTACCGAGCGTCAGAGAACTGGCCGCAGAATTCACCGTCAATCCGAACACCGTCCAACGAGCACTCACCCGTGCTGACGAGGACGGCCTGACACAATCGAATCGCACTGCCGGACGCTTTGTGACAGACGACCAGGACGTGATCAAGCAGCATCGCGACTACCTTGCACACCAGATAACAGCTGAATTCATCGCACAGATGAAAGCACTTGGATGTGACAAGAACACGATCACTGAGCTGATCAATTCCCAGTGGAATACGTATGGACCTGACACAGTCGCCCTCGGCAATGAACAGAAACACGCAAAGGATCCTCATGACAACGCACGCAATTGAGGTTGCGCACCTGACGAAAAAATACGGACAATGGCCGGCGCTCAACGATATATCTTTCGCCATTGAGCCCGGGCAGATCGTTGGCCTGATGGGGGACAACGGGTCTGGGAAAACGACACTTCTGAAAATCCTGGCAGGAATACTGTCCGGTTACGAGGGGAACGTCGCCATCCACGGCCATGCGCCCGGCCCGCAGTCCAAAGCCATCACCTCCTACCTGCCGGACGAATCGGCGCTGCCAACCAGCCTGACAGCCGATGAGGCGATCAGCATGTACGCCGACTTCTTCGACGACTTCGACCGCGCTCAGGCTTCTGAGATGATCGATTTCTTCGAACTGCCACACAACAAACGCTTCCGAGAGATGTCAAAAGGTATGCGCGAAAAGGCGCAAGTGGCACTCACCATGTCCAGACGGGCAAAAGTCCACCTGCTCGATGAGCCGATATCAGGGGTTGACCCGGCGGCGCGCGACATTATTATGCGCGGCGTGCTCACAGGTTTTGACCCCGACGCCCTCATGATCCTGTCCACACACCTGATCCGCGACATCGAGCCGATCATTGACTACGCAATCTTCATGCGCCAGGGGAAGATCCTGCTGGCGGGACACGTTGATGATCTGCGAGAAGAACACGGCACGGACCTCGACACTCTGTTTAGAAAGGTGTATGCACGATGATCTGGACAATTATCCGCTATGACGCGAAAGCAACGTGGCGCCAGCTGTGCGTCATGCCTGTCGTGGCAGCATTGCTGCTGGGCACAGCAATCGGCGCAGATGCGCTGAAAATTCCAGTGTTGAAGCAAACTTCCCTGGTACTCGCAGTGGTGGCAATCGGCGGGCTGCTTGCAGTGCAGGCGCTGATATGCATCCTCAACTACTGGACATCAATGTATGGGCGACAGGGCTCATTCACGCAGACCATTCCGGTGCGCACATCAACACTTTTGAGTGGAAAACTCCTGTACGCACTTATCGTCGGCGTGCTGTCACTGATCGTGACCGCCGTGTTCACGCTGCTTGCCGTCCTGTATTACGTCGGCGCCGAACCTGCGCGCTACGTCATTGACCAGATTCTTCAGCAGGCGTGGACCAATGCGGTCATACTGGTAATCGCAAGCGTGCTCCTCCAGTTAGTCTGCTCACTGGTGATCGTATGGTCGGTGATCACAATCAGTTCTGACGAAAAGCTCTGGTCGCTCAGATGGGGCGCACCGGTCCTCGGCCTGTTCTGCACATACGTTGTTTATGAAGTCGGAGCCGCGCTGTTCATGCTGTTCATTCCGATCGGAGTGCGTATGGAAGATCCCGGGGCAGGTGACATCGTCATGGAAGGAATGTGGCCCAGCTTCGTCAAACTGGTGCAGTATGACGTAGCATCGCCTGAGGTGTTGGGGCTTGGATACGTCCTGTGGGCGGTTGTTCTGGCAGTGGTGCTGCTTGTCCTCGCGCGGCGTCACGCGGATCGGCGCACATCCGTTCGGTAGTGGATTGCCAGGCAGCCCGCCTCCCTCGTCTGCTTGTCGAGGGAGGCGGGCCTGTGAGAAAGTATGAAGGTCAGTGTAGCGTGGATGTGGAGGTACCAATGTCGGACCCGGTGCGACCTGTTGGTGGCCAGGTGGAGCCGAATCGTCGGCCAGGGACGGTGTGGGCGCTGCTCATCCTCACGTTGATCTATTGCATCTTCAGCACTGTCAGAGCTATCAAGGACGCCCTCACAGCGTGGCCGCAGATGACAGACAATGGTGAGGATCTCACGATGGTTGCAGTGGTTATCGACCTTGTCATTATCGGCCTGAGTGTCCTGCTGCTGCTCGGTGCACTCCTCGTCACCATGCGAATGGCCCGGATCCTGATGCTGGTTGCAGGGATCATGACGATCGGATGGGAGCTGCTGTCCGTTTTCAGCTACGCCGTTTTGCTGCAGGAGTATCACCTTGGTCGATGGGCGATCAAACTGGGCCAGCTTGGAATCGTGATTGTCATCGTAGTGCTGACGCTGGTTCCACCCACGGCGCGCTGGTTTGCAGCCAGGTTCCCGCAGCGCAGGATATAGGCGTTCGAGGGTGGATGCGCGCCCTCGCCATGCCTGAGAAAGGGATGGTCCAGCCAGTCCCGCTAAGACAACTCTGACACAGATGCCCAAGGCCGATTCGTCAGCCTTGGGCATCTGTATGCGTGAAACTTCAGGTGGTGCCGACTTACTCAGCAGCCTCGGAACCACTGGAACGGCGGCGTACACGGCGGCGAGTGCCCTGAGTGCCCTCACCCTTGGCAGATCCAGAGTCGCTCTTGCGGCGACGCACACGCGTACGTTGACGACGCGGTGTCTCCTCAGATCCACCGTCCTGCGACGCTGCGCCCTTACGGCGGCCAGAGGAGCGACGCCCACCACCTCGACGCCCGGATCCTCGACCCGAACCACGCCCTGATCCGCGTCTCGGACCGTGATGCCCGCGACCGGTTTCTCCCAAATCCTCCACCTTTTCGGCTTGCAGACCCGCGCGCGTGCGCTGTGAACGCGGCAAACGGTCGGTGACATCGGTCGGGATATCCAAATCCGTGTACAAGTGATCCGACGTGTGGTACGTCTCAAGGGGGTCTGGCACGCCCAGCCCCAACGCTTTCGAGATCAGTGACCAGCGCGGCACATCATCCCAGTCCACGAACGTGACAGC
The DNA here is from genome assembly GCF_001814535.1 of Actinomyces sp. HMSC065F12. Classification (NCBI taxonomy): domain Bacteria; kingdom Bacillati; phylum Actinomycetota; class Actinomycetes; order Actinomycetales; family Actinomycetaceae; genus Actinomyces; species Actinomyces sp. HMSC065F12. Next base: position 23,493 of record NZ_KV816953.1, on the reverse strand, counting down.
GGTGCCGGATGCGCCTGCACGGCCGGTGCGTCCAATGCGATGCAGGTAGATTTTCTCGTCTTCAGGGCACTGGTAGTTGACCACATGTGTCACGTCGTCAACGTCGATGCCGCGTGCCGCCACGTCGGTGGCCACCAGCACGTCGATCTTGCCGTTACGGAATGCCCGCATTGCCCGCTCGCGCGCACCCTGACCCAGGTCACCGTGCAGCGAACCAACAGCAAAACCGCGATGCGTCAGATCCTCGCCCAGGCGCGCTGCCGTCCTCTTGGTGCGGCAGAAAATAATGGTGCGGCCTCGCCCTCGTGCCTGCAGAATACGGCTGATGACTTCCACCTTGTTCATCGCGTGCACGCGGTAAATGACCTGCTTGACTGTGCGCACCGTGGCGCCCTGATCCTCCGGATCCTGCGCACGGATGTGGGTCGGCTGGGACATGAAGCGGCGAGCCAGCGCCACTACCGGGCCAGGCATCGTCGCTGAGAACAGCATCGTGTGGCGCGTAGCCGGAACGCGTGCCAGCAAAGTTTCCACATCGGGCAAAAAGCCCAGATCCAGCATCTCGTCGGCTTCGTCAAGGACCACTGTCTTCACGCCGTTGAGCTTGAGCACGCGCCGCTTGAGCAGGTCGATCAGACGACCGGGAGTTCCCACAACGACGTCAGTGCCGCGTTCCAGCGAATCGATCTGCGGCTCGAACGCTACGCCACCATAAATCTCCGTGATGCGCACACCCAGTTTCGATCCGGCGACGCGCAGATCACCCGCCACCTGCTTGGACAGCTCGCGCGTGGGGAGCACAACCAGTGCCTGCGGGCAGTCAGGATTAAGCAGATCCGCATACGCCGGGCTCGCGGGCGCCACCAGCTCCTGAAGCAGTGGGATCCCAAAACCCAGCGTCTTGCCGGTACCGGTTTTCGCCTGGCCGATGATGTCATGCCCGTCCAGCGCCACCGGCAAGGTGAGTGCCTGAATCGGGAACGGGTGGGTAATGGAACGCTCCTCCAACGCCTGCACGATCGGCTCGCACACGCCGAAATCTGCGAATGAGCGTTCATCGAGGTGCGACGTGGAGCCGTCCTCGTCAGTGATGTCCGGGACTGCTTCGCCGGCGTGAGCGTCGAATGTTCCGTCGGCAATGTCACCCAGGCGCACCACCCCGGCTGAGTAGGTCACTGACGAGGGTGACTCGTCCTGAGGCTGCGCTTCGTTATCTGTCAAGGAATCAGTCACGATCCTGCTATCTCCATCTTCGGGACGTTGCCCGAGGTCAGGTGTGAATGCGATGCACTCACACACGAGGGGAAGCCGATCGCGCATTATCACTGGGCACATACACGCCTCATGTCGGGCGCCGTTGAATGTGCACGGACGCGGCAAAGATTTCACCAAGGTGAAAGCTCCGCGGTTCAGTCGGTATCTGACGGTGTCGTGTTGAGTCAAAGCGACCGGTCAACCGTATGTTCGTCTCCATGATATCCGTGTCGGCCGTATGAATGTGCAGGCGGTGAGGGTTATCACGTCCCACGGCTGTGATCGCGCTAGGCTGGAGCCATGCAACGTGTCTACGAAACTCCTTCACACGCCACCAGTGAAGCGCTCGGTTTTTTCGCGTACGGCGCGCTGGCGGCCATGACCCGTCTGGCCAAGGACGGTGACCAGGCGCCCACCATCGACGCCCATATCGCTCACATGGAAATGGCGGATCGCGCGTTCCAGTTCTTCACACAGATGGGAGTCTGGGCGCGTCACCGCGGGCTGGATCTGGCCGAGCTTGCCGACGAGTATTCAGGCATGTTTGACGACATTGACATGCGCACCCGGCCCAGTCAGTGGTGGGAACGCTCCGTCAAAACATACGTCACGCTGGGTATCCTGAGTGATCTGATGCGCGAAGTCGCCGTGTGCCACAAGCTGTTTGATGACGTGTCGGAGTCGTGGGATCTGGGTCAGGGCGCGTGGGTGGAAGAACACCTCGCGCCGCTGACTGCGCAGGACGGGCAGCTGGCCGCACGGTTGTCCTTGTGGGCCAGGCGCGTGGCGGGCGAGGTGCTCGGTCTGGCTCGTGCCACGCTGTTCACGCATCCGAATCTGGCGAAAGACGGCGACACGGCTGATGCCATTTCCGCCGAGGTCACCCGGCGTCACGGTGAGCGCATGGAGCGCATTAACCTCAAGCCCTGAGGTGGTTCATCTCTAGCTGACGGCGAAGCCCACTCGGCGAGGCTGTTCTGAGGCGATCGACACGTATGCCAGGGATGCTGCCGGTACGATGATGCGCTGTCCCCGACGGTCAGACAGGTCGAGGGCGGTCGAGTCTGCGGCTGTCTGCTTGACGAGGGCGACCAGGTCTTCCTCGTCCATGTCCACGTCAAGTTGAAGTTCGCGGGCAGCGCCTTGCACTCCGATTGCTATTTTCATGTGAAACTCCCTTTCGAGCCGGCCATATCCTGGTTCTCACCCTAGCAACGCTGCACCTCACGTACCGGATCGAACGCAAATGCACGTGCAGGATGTCACTATTAGGACATGGACATCACCACGACTCCGATTATCGCGCGTGAACAGCCAGTTCACGTTGCTGTTCCTCAGCTGGATCAGTATCAACGCGCAGTATGCGATGCGGTTGCCGCCGGGCAGCATGCTGTGGTGCGCTCCATGCCTGGATCGGGGCGGACGACGTGCGCACTGGCTGTTGTCCAACAGGCTGTGAACAGGTCAGACAACGTGATGATGCTCGTGCCGGATCGCAACCGGGCGGACTGGCTTCAACCCCGTGTGGAAGCGCTCGCACCGCACACTGTTCGCCCCGTGCGAACGCCGGCCGGCTGCGCCTATCAGGTTGTCTCCACGTGGCGCACCGTGCGCGCGGATCCACTCGGTCCCGTTCAACTGGTCACCGGAGCGGCAGAAGATCAACTCATAGCGGACCTGATGACGCGTCCCGGCATTAACTGGCCGGAATTCCTGCCTGAACAGATGCGTGACATGGCGGCCTTCCGCATGGAAGTACGCAACCTTTTCGCTCGCGCCGGTGAAGCAGGTATCAGCGGTGAGGAACTGGAACGAATTGGACGTGAGCGCGGTGCAGACGAGTGGGTGGCGTGCGGGCAGCTTCTGCAGGTGTACGAGGGGGGCCCCGACTTCGCTGTGGAAACGCGCGGCACAATGCTGGCTGACATGTCGCGCATACAGCGTGTGGCGGCTCAGGTGATCGATGGGTGGGATCGTGATGCCGCGCGCGTGGGGGTGAGCGCAGATGCGCCCATACCTGATGTGATCGTGGTGGATGATCTGCAGGACTGCACTCCCTCAACCGTCGAACTGCTCAGCGCGTGTGCGCGCAGTGGCACCAGGATCGTGGCATTTGCCGCTCCCGATGTTGCCGTGGCGTCCTACCGTGGAGGCGAACCCCACCTGGATGCGCGCCTGTCGCGCCGCCTGGGCGTTCCCCTGATGCAGCTGGGTGCCAACCGCCGCGGCACACCCGTACTGCGTCACATGGTCTACGACGCAGTTGAACGAATCGGCGTGCAGGCCTCGGCTGCGCACCGATTGGCAGAAGCTCAGGCATTGGGCGTGTCGGATGGGCAGGCAGACGATACGCCGGCGACAGGTGATGTGCATCTGCACGTCGTCGCAACCGATGCTCAGATGGGGGCGCAGTGCGCGCGGGCCGTGCGCCATGCTTTTCTGCATGAGGGGATGGACTGGACGGACCAGGTCATCATCGCGCGCTCCAGCAGCATCGTTGAACAGGTCAGGCGTCAGCTGATGCAAGGCTCAGTCCCCGTTGCTGGTGGTCAGCGCGCCTTCACATTCTCCGCAGAGCCAGCAACCCGGATTCTGCTTGAGCTGATCTGTGCCGATCCGGAAGATCCGGAGGATTTGCTCACGCACCTGATCGACTCGCCCTACATCCAGGTCGATCCTCTTGACGTGTCGCGAGTTCTGCGAGCGCTGAACCGGCAGTGCCGGGACGAAGGTGCAGGCAGTGCAGATGATGGCGACGACACTGATGCCCGCGTCCAGGAGGTGAGCATCGCTGATCTCATCGCTTCGCCGCAGATCCTCAACACGCTCAGTGATGACGACGACGCAGCGCAGGAGGCCGTGTCGCGCATCAGGGGTGAACTGCTCACAGCTCACCTGATGTGGAAAGCGGCCCAAGATGCCGCACAACTGACACCCGGCGTGGCACTGTGGCGCCTGTGGAACAGCAGCAGCGAACTGGGTGAGGAGCACTCAGTGGCGACCCGATGGCGCAATGGCGCCATTGCTGGAGGCACGGATGCCGCATGGTACGACGATCAGCTCGACGCGGTCCTGGCACTGTTCAAAGTTGCCGATGTCTACGAGCAGCGTGAGCCAGGCGCACGGGCAGGAGCTTTCGCGCAGCAGCTGCTCGGTGATGACGTACCAACCGATACGATCGCGCAGGCAGGGATTCGTCCTCGGGGAATCGAAGTACTGACACCGGCAGCCGCGATGGGGCGCGAATGGAAGCTCGTGCACATCGTGGGCGTGCAGGACGGTCAGTGGCCCAACATGACGGTGCGTGACCGAGTGCTGCGTTCCGACCTGATCGGGCAGGCTGACCCTGATCCCTCCACGCGGTTGGCGCGCCACCAGATCATGGAAGATGAACGCCGTCTGTTCGCCGCCGCTTTGTCCAGAGCTACGCGACGCGTGCAGGTTTATGCCGTGCTGAATGAGGACGAAGCTCCCTCGTCGTTCGTGGACCTGATTGCGCGATACAGTCACGCACCGCGCACCGAAGATGGAGACTGGATCGTTGAACGCGTACCTGCGCCCCTGAACATGGCTGGTCACGTCGCGCACCTGCGCCATCTTGCAGCTCAGGGTGGAAAAGAAAGCGAACAGGCCATTGAACTGCTTGCGGTGCTGGCACGCAGCGGTGTCAGCTATGCGAACCCGCGCTACTGGATGGGGACAGGCGGGGTGACGACCTCTGAGGTTACCGGCTCGAAAACGGTGCGCCTGTCACCCTCGAAAATCCAGGACATCCGCGATTGCCCGCTCAAATGGTTCTTCACGTCGATCGGCGCTGACCAGGCGCCGGGTGCCGCCCAGGAATTGGGCTCCCTCATCCATGCCATTGCTCAGCGTCACCCGCATGGACCACTCGATGTCATGATGAGCGAGTTGCGCGCCGCATATGACCTGCTGGACTTCGATGCGAACACACTGGCAGGACGCCAGCAGATCGCGCAGGCTGAACACATCATCGAGAACCTTGCCGCATATATGGAGGGAGTGCCCGGTCCGGTAGAGGTCGAACAATCCATTCACGCCACTATCGGTGATGTCATCGTGAGCGGGCGCATTGACCGGATTGAGCATGTGGACGGGAAGATACGCGTGGCGGACCTGAAAACAGGCAAGAGTGCCGTATCAAAGACCGCGGCTCAGGAACATCCTCAGCTCGCGTCCTACCAGGTGGCGCTGACAGTCGCAGGATATGAAATGACTGGAGCCCGCCTGGTGTACCTCGGAAAGAAAAACGTCGCGACGCGCGAACAGTCAGCAATGGACTCCGAACAGTTCACTCAATGGTGCGACCAGATGAAGCAGTGGGGACAGATGGCGCGCGGCCCACACTATCCGGCAACACCGTCAGAAGATGCATGCCGTTTTTGCCGTTTCGCTCAGAGTTGCCCTGCCAAAGATGGAGGACGGAGGACACTGCCATGACAACGCAGACGCTGACCCATCCTGAGATGACAGCCCGACGAATCGCGGAACTGACGGGCCTGCCGGTTCCCACCGCCGAACAACAACGCGTCATTGAAGCTGACATGGAGCCGCTCCTCGTTGTTGCCGGCGCTGGGTCAGGCAAGACCGAGACCATGTCGATGCGAGTGCTGCACATGGTCGCCGCGCGAGGACTATCCCCCGACCAGATCCTCGGATTGACCTTCTCACGCAAAGCAGCCGCTGAACTCGGTCAGCGGCTTCGAGCGCGCCTGAGCACACTGAGCCAGCACTGCGACGGCATCATCACCACTGAGGATCCGGTATGTATGACATACCACTCCTTCGCACAGCAAATCGTCCACGACCACGGGATGCGTCTGGGTATCGACCCGAACCAGCGTCTGATCGGACAGGCAGGCGCAGTCCAGATGATGACCGACATCGTTGAGATGTGGCCACACGATCTGGGAAGCGACAAGAGCGTATCCAGCCTTGTGGACAGCGCACTGGGTCTTGCCGGCCAAATCGCTGAACACGCAATGAGCATTGATGAGATGCGCGTATTCCTCGACGAATTCGGAACGGCGCTGCGGGAAATTGGCAAGCCGACCGGCGTACTCAAGAGCATGGTGGACACCAACGACCTGCGGCTGCGCCTCCTTGACCTGATCGACGCCTTCTCTGAACGCAAACGCAGTGAACGAGTCGTCGACTTTTCCGACCTGCTGATCTTGGCCAACCGGCTCGCCCACAGCGCGCCCGCTGTGCGCGACCAATTGAGAGCCGACTATCACGCCGTGTTTCTGGACGAATTTCAGGACACCTCCGTCATCCAGATGAAGTTTCTGGCGGCACTGTTCCACGATCACCCAGTGACAGCGGTAGGGGATCCCAACCAGTCCATCTACTCGTGGCGTGGTGCCTCAGCCGGATCGCTGAAATCATTCCTGGACCGCTTCTGTTCGGATACGCCTCACGTCGAGCAAACACAGTACCTCTCGACAGCGTTCCGAAACGACCGCATGATTCTCGATGTCGCCAACCACGTGTCCAGGCCGCTGCGTGAGGATTCCGACATACCGCAGCTCAAAACGCTCGAACAAACACTGACTGCTGACTTGGAGCGCGCGCGACGCGAAGCGGCTCCCGTTGCTGAACAGCAGCGCCTCGAACAGGCGGTTCAGGCTGCGCGCGAGCGCGCCCATGACGGAGTTGTGGACGTCGCCTTCGAGACCAGCACCCAAGACCAGGCCGAAACAGCGGCCCGCTTCCTCGTGAAGCACCGCCAGCGCCGAGGCTCCAGATGGTCAAGCGCGGCGGTGCTGTGCAGGCGAACCTCCGATTTTATTGCAGTGGAAAAAACACTTCGAGCACATGACATTCCTACCCAGGTAATTGGTTTAGGAGGACTGCTTCAACAACCTGCGGTCGCAGATGTGCGGGCAGCATTGCGATTGAGTGTTGACGTGAGCGATTCGCCTGCAGCACTGCGGCTGGTGACGAACCTCGACCTGGGAGCCTCGGATCTGCAGGTGCTCGGCAAGTGGGCCAGGGCACGAAATACGCGTACGCCGGGAGACCATCCCCTGACCTACCTTCTCGACGCTCTCGATACGCCTCCGCCCGTGCACTGGCGCGGCGATGATGCTTCTCCTGCGATCTCTGCAGCAGCAGTGGCGCGCGTCGAGGTCCTGTCCAGCAAACTGCGTGCCATCCGTGAATGGTCCGGGCATCCGGTGACAGATCAGGTGGAACGTGCCATCTCGATACTGGGAGTGGCAACCGATGCTATTGCCGACCCCATGCCCAACGACGGACGCGAAGCGCTGGATACGTTCGTGGATGTGGCCCGAAACTTTGAGAAAGATGCCCCTGATCCGTCGATGCGCGCATTCCTTGCGTGGCTGGATGTGGCCGAACAGGAAGAACGTGGCCTTGCCGGGCCGCACACCGACCCGGATCCCGATGCGGTGCAGATTCTCACCATCCACGGGGCGAAAGGTCTGGAATGGGACAGTGTGGTTGTCTACGGACTGGGGGATGGGATTTTCCCTTCTCACCGCTCGAACTCAGTGACGTGGCGCGATGACCCGCCCGGAGCGAGCGGATGGTTGGAGCGAAGCAGCGAGATTCCCTACCCGTTGCGAGGCGATGCCGACTACCTACCGGCCTTGACGATCGGTGAAGGGGAGGGGCGAACACCTCAGTCAGCGTTCAACAACTGGATTTCGCAGACCTATCGGCCTGAAATGGGCTGCCAGACGGAGCGCGAAGAGCGCCGTCTCGCATACGTCGCATTGACCAGGGCACGCCATCACATGCTGCTGACCGGTGCATGGGTGGCATCGTCAGCGAAATTGCACTTTCCCTCGCGCTATCTGATGGAACCACTTGAAGCTGGGCTGACGGCTGCTGACCCTGAACGTGCGATCGCGCCTCAACCTGAACCTGAAGAAGTCGCACAGCTCCTGGCCGCGCAAGACTCACCGCTCTTTCCGGCACCTCCTGACGTATCGCGCCAACGCATGACGCAGGTGGCTCACGCAGTGCAGGATGCGATGACACGGCATAGCGGTGAGGCGACCGATGGTGACACGCATCTGGCGCGCACCCCGCACCCGCTGGCCGCCGATACGCGCGTCCTTCTCGACGAGCATCTGCTGCGCAAACACGACGATGCGCTTGTTGTGCCACTGAGCCGCATTCCGGCAACCTCGGTGACACGACTGCTGAGCAGTCCAGATGAGTATGCGCGCGACTTGCGTCGGCCCATACCGCGCGAACCCAGCGACGCCGCGACCCTGGGGACACTGTTCCACTCATGGGTCGAACGCCAGCTGCGCATGGTCTCAGGTGAACTGTGGGATGAGCACATTCCCGGCGAAGAGACGCTTAGCTCGGCGCAACACAGGCGCTTTGACGCAATGAAAGGCATTTTCAACACCCTCCCCATTGTCAATACAGGAAAGCCGATCGCGGTAGAAGAACCCTTTTCGGTGCGGATCGGCTCCTTGAGTATTCCCGGCCGCTTCGACGCTGTGTTCGAAGATGCCGACGGCCGGACAGTGATCATCGACTGGAAAACAGGTCGCGCCCCGACGCGCAATCCAAGCGGAGCGCTCACCGCGCAGGCGCATCTGACTCAGTTGCGCCTCTACACCGCCGCATGGGCGCAGCGAAGCGGAACAGACCCGGACGACATTCATGCCCGCATCGTCTACCTGGGTGGTAATCCTTCCGTTCCAGCAGATCAGCGCATGTATTCCAGGGAAGCTCTGGACGCAATCGTGCGCGAATATGACTCACCGATCAACGACCTGGAAACCGCGTTGCAGGCAGTGTTCACGCAGTCGCCAGCATAGAGCGCGCCTGCGCGTCGCTTCAGGAAAACTGTGGGGGAGTGCGAGTCGGATCACCATCGGCATGCCGGTCAATGACGGACTCCACCTCGTCCATCGACACCGGCTCCGTCACGTTCTCAGGCGAAGCAGTCCAGGTTGGCGCGACGGGCTCTGCGGCAGGCTCAGGTTCATCCGCGGGGGCATTCTCATCCTTGGGTTCAGGCGCGAGCTCATGCTCCGTCAGCAGGTCATCGCCCACGTCGAGCGACACATCCGTCAACATCTGCGACGCGTCGCGAACGATCTCCTTGTCCTCGGCATGAAGCCCGTGAGACAGCCAGCGCACGATTGCCAATTCAGACAGCAACTGAGCGCGCGTCACCAGGTGCAAGTCCGTCGCCATCCTCGTCATCGAATACGACGACTGGAACGTTTCAAGGAAACCATCAGACGCCTGAGACAAAATCCACGCCACGTCGATCGCCGGATCACCCACGTGCGCAGAGGAAAAACCACTGATGGACAGCACGATCCCATCTGCGACCTTCACCGACTGCACATGCAGATCGCCGTGAACAGGGCACGGGCGGAAACGCCACAAAGCGTCATCATCTAAGGCAGCTCGCCAGCGGCGCACAAGATTCGCAGGAACCGTCACAGCTGCCAATACTTCCTGGAGGACAGCACGGTGGCGGTCACGGCACTCAGAGGCCGAATACTGCGGAACATTCACATCCGAATACGTTGAGACAGGCAGGTTATGCAAGCTGGCGATTGATCGGGCCAGCGAGGCCGGCAAAATACCCGACTGATCGAAGTCCTCATCACCCATGAAACGGCCCGCAAGATCCTGATGCACCATCACCGACACGCCCTCGCGGGTGCGGGCAATACCAGCAGGACGCGGCACATCAAAACCGACCTCACCCGTATCGTGAGCAGACGCCAGACGGGCAAGGACCGCCCACTGTGCCCTCAAATCCACACCGCCCACATCTTCATGCGGACACACCACGGTCCAGCGGTTCCCCTGATCATCGACAATGCCGGTCATGGAGACAACCTCGTCACTGAATTGAGGCTCACGTAAAGCCGCAACAGAAAGGCCGGGTACCGCCGCGGTCGCCAACGCAGCCAATTCAAGAGGTGTTCGTGGTGTACTCACCCTCTTACGGTACATGGCCTGTCCACACTTCGAGCCGCTTCATTAATGGTGTTTCACGCCCCGTTTGGGAAAAACTGCAGGTCACTGGCGCACCGAACGCTCACCGGTACCCAAACCCCCACCCGAAGTTATCCACAGTTCAGTAGAAAGGGTTCCCATCAGGATGCTACTTTGCTACGTTCGGTGACAGTAATCACAAGGACAGCCCACTGCAACGCGAAAGGAACGGCACGATGGCGAGCACGCCCGATACAGCCACACAGCTGCGCAGCGCACTCGCATCCCGCGGCATCGACCCTTTCGCGCACACCCAACGCGCCCGGCAGCTGGCCGAGGAAACCGTCACGCAGATGCTCGGGCCGCTCACCCCCGACGAAATCCACGAGCACACAGAAAACCTGTTGGCCGAGGTTATCGGCTTTGGCCCCCTCCAGCGGTATCTGGACGATCCAGAGGTTGAAGAAGTGTGGATCAACGACCCCTCGCGCATCTTCATCGCGCGAAACGGCCAACCCGAGCTGACCACATTGATCCTGTCCGACCAGCAGGTGCGAGACCTCGTGGAACGAATGCTGCACCATTCGGGCCGGCGCCTTGACCTGTCAGCACCCTTCGTGGATGCAATGCTGGCCGGCGGGGAACGCCTGCACGTCGTGATCCCTCCCGTGACCGGCCAGCACTGGTCAGTCAACATTCGCAAACACATTCAACGTGCCCGCTCGCTGCGCGACCTCGTCAATGTGGCCATGCTGCCCGAGTATGTTGCTGAATTCCTTTCCGCCGCCGTGGACAGTGGCTTATCCATCGTCGTGTCGGGCGCCACCCAGGCAGGAAAGACAACACTCCTGCGCGCACTATGCGGAGAAATCCCGGGCGCGCGCCGCGTCATCAGTTGTGAAGAAGTTTTCGAACTCGCATTGCCGGCTCGCGACTGCATTGCGATGCAGACACGCCCCAGCTCGATGGAAGGCACAGGCGAAATCACGCTGCGTGACCTGGTGCGTGAATCACTGCGAATGCGCCCCGAAACGCTCATCGTCGGAGAGGTGCGCGGTCCAGAAGCGCTCGACCTGCTGCTCGCACTCAACGCGGGTGTTCCAGGAATGGCGACCGTGCATGCCAACTCGGCCCGCGAAGCACTGTCGAAACTGTCCATGCTCCCCTTGCTCGCCGGCGAAAACGTCACCCCTCAGTTCGTTGTCCCCACGCTTGCGCACAGCGTTGACATCGTGTGCCACGTTGAACGCAACCACGACGGCACACGCGTTGTGTCCGAGGTGCTCGCCGTGCCCGGACGAGTCGAGGAGATGCGCATCGAATCAGCAGATCTGTGGTGCTATGACGGTGCCACGTGGGTGCGAGGCCGAGGCGCACTTGACGCGCATGAACGCTTCGCTCTGGCCCACCATGATCTGAGTGCCCTGCTGACGGGTGGGCCGTCATGAGCGCCACATTGATCGGAATCGTCCTGGGGATCGGTGTGGACTGCATCCTCCTGGCCTTCGTCGGCACACCTCAATTGCCGAGGTGGTCACCGAACTGGTGGCAGGCGTGGAACGACATCCTGATCAGGTCCGGAATTTCCTCCCTGACCCGCAGCACGCACGTCCTGGTCACGCTGGCGATCATGAGTGGTGTCTTCCTGGGCGTGCTGGCCTACACACGCACATGGACCGTGGCCATCGTGGTCGCACTGATGATCGCACCCGTTCCCACCATGGTGATCGTGGGTCGCGCTGCGCGCGTGACCAGGCAGACTCGAGCGGCGTGGCCCGATGTGGTGGATCAACTGGTGGCAGGTATCCGATCGGGTGCTTCCCTGCCCGAACTGCTCATCGACTGCGGTGAGCGCGGACCGCGAATCTTGCGTCCCTATTTCCTCACGTTCAGTACGGAGTACCGCGCTGACGGCAGATTCGACCATGCGCTGACGGGACTGAAAAACCGGCTCGCCGATCCGGTGGCAGACCGCATTATCGAAGCGTTACGCCTGGCACGCGATGTCGGCGGATCAGACCTGGCGGTCCTGCTGCGAGACCTGGGAGTCATGCTGCGTGAAGATGCACGCATCCGCGGAGAACTCGAAGCGCGCCAGTCATGGACAGTTAACGCAGCCAGGCTGGGAGTGGCAGCCCCGTGGATCGTGCTGGTGTTGATCTCCGCACAGGCCCAGGCCGCCAGCGCGTTTTCCACTCCACAAGGCGTGGTGATCCTCAGTGTGGGGGCACTGGTCTCGGTCGTCGCGTACTTCGTGATGAAGCAGATCGGCAAACTGGAAACGGAACGGCGGACCCTGCGATGAATGGGATGACGTGGGCGGCTGTCGCGATAGGGATGACTCTGGGTATTGGAATATGGCAGCTGGCGATTGCCATCCGTGCCCGCAACAATCTGCTCGCCGTGCGCGTGTGGAGCCAGCGCTCGGACACCACGTGGCCTTCCGATATGCCGGGCAGTCGGGTACGTTCACTGGCGGCGCAGTGGCTCGCACGCGTAATGGACGCAATTGGCTCCACATCCACCAGCGTTGTTCGCCGCCTGGAACTGCTCGGCTCGGGCAGGGAGCTCGCCACTTTTCGCCTGCACCAGTTCATTGCGGCAACCTGCTTGATGCTCCTGGCCGCAGTTGCGATCATCCCGCTGATTCACCGCACCCCCGCAGGAATCATGTCACTCATATGTGCTCTGGCGGTGGGTGCATTGACGGGGGCCGCACTGTGGGACCAGCTCCTGAGTGTGCAGGCCAGGCGTCGACAGCGTCAACTGGACAGTAGTGTCCCTGACGCCTCTGAGCTGCTCGCACTGGCAATCGGTGCCGGTGAATCGGTGCCGGCAGCCTTGTCGCGTGTGGCGGGAATCTCCCAGTCGCACTTGGCCCGCGAACTGAACCACACGGTCACTCAGATACGGATGGGCCGTGCCACCACGCGGGCACTGACCGACCTTGCCGCCCGCAATGATTCACCCAACTTGTCACGACTGTGTCAGACCCTTGTTACCGCCATCGAACGCGGAGCGCCACTGGCTCAGACCCTGCACGACCAGGCGCGCGACATTCGCGAAGTAACTCGGCAACGACTCATGGAACAAGGTGGCAGGAAAGAGATCGCCATGCTGTTCCCGATCGTCTTCCTGATCCTGCCCATCACTGTCCTGTTCGCACTGTACCCCGGGCTGCTTGCCCTCCAGATCGGACCGTGACATGCATATCCCAATACCACACCACCACCGCACCGACAGAAAAGAGAGAAACCCGATGCACACCTTCTTCCTATGGATCGCAACACTGACAGACAGGTTCATCCACCTGCCGACACAGCCTGACGAGGGAGACCGCGGCGACGTACCCGGATGGGTCCTCATCACGCTCATGACCGTCGCCCTCGTCATCGGAATATGGGCGATCGCCGGTCCGCAACTGCAAAACATGCTGGAACAGGCATTGTCTTCCGTCAACTTCGGGTAAGGCCACCATGACAACGCAGGAGCGGACGCATTGGAGCGAAGAAGGCTCAGAGGTGGTTGCACACGCCATGATGCAGGCACTGGTCGTCATCGTCTTCCTGATCCTCCTGCAAACCGCGTTCGCCCTGCACACCCGTAACCTGGCGATCTCTGCCGCCAGTGAGGGAGCACGCCGAGGAGCCCTGGTCGGCGCGGTCGACGCAGATGCCATCCAGCGAACCGGCGACCTGCTCGATGATTCTTTGGGGCAGGGACGCCCCCGTGACATTTCGACATCCCACCACCAGTGGCAGGGGCAGGACGCCCTCGTCGTGACAGTACGTACAACGATGCCTGTGTTCCTCACGTGGGGCCCACCCAACTGGCTCACCGTGCACGGACGCTCACTGGTGGAAGACGGTGAGCCGACCGCCCAGGCAGAAGGAACCGAACCGTGAGGGACACCAGGGCCGCGCGAGACATACGTGAAGACGGGAACGCCATCGTCGAATTCATCATGATGATGGTCGTGCTGGTCATCCCCGCGCTGTACATCGTTGTCACCCTTGCATCAGTGCAGGCGGCGGCGTTCGCAAGTGAATCATCCTCCCGTGAAGCCGCACGGCTTCTGTCGGCGGATCCGCAGCGCACTGAATTTGCATCACAGCAGGCGCACATCATCTTCGCAGATTTTGGGCTGCCCGCTCCAGAATCAGTCACGACGCGCTGCGACCCGTCATGTTCCACCAGCGGCGCCCTTCTGACGGTCACGGTCTCCACAACTGTTCCGCTGCCCTTGATCCCATCGTGGATCGGCGCTCGCGGAGTTTTCCCCGTCTCCTCGACGACGCAGGCAGTCATCGAGGGGGTGCGCATTGAATAGGAACCGATACCGGAGTGCTGCGCATCAGCCGCACAGTGAGGACGGCCGGATCACTGTTTTGCTCATCGGGCTGGTCACAGTGGCGTTGCTGGCCGTAGCAGTCGGCGTGGTTGTCACGTCCGTTCACCTTCAACAACGTGCGCTCCTGAGCTGCGCTGATCGAATCTCTGCAGCAGGCGCAGCAGTACTGTCTGCGGAGAACTACTACGGCGAAGGTGGCGCCGAACTCGCAGCGCCATCTGAAAGCGGGGCGAGGCAGGAAGCCTTCAGAACCCTGGAGCGCCTGTTAACGACCACGTGCGCAGTGGGGCAGGGCGTAGACATAACGGATCTGACGGTCGGAGAAAACGTCATTCAGGTCACTGTGCGCACTCAGGCCACATTGCCGTTGCTGCCGCCCGTTCTGCAAGGCGTTGCCGCGCCCACCATGACGCAGTCCTCATCGGCGCGCACCGTCTGAACATTCAGGCGCCGCAGCAGTGTGAGATCCGCTGCGGCGCCTGTCAGATTACTCGTGATGAGTCAATCAGATGACACCCATCGCCAGCATGGCGTCAGCCACCTTCAGGTAGCCAGCCAGGTTCGCGCCAGTCTGGTAATCAGCTTCCGCGCCGTACTCATTGGCAGCACTCAAGCAGTTGTCATGAATGGTCGCCATGATCTCGTGGAGACGGTTGTCGGCATGCTCAAAGGTCCATGGATGACGAGCAGCGTTCTGCTCCATCTCCAGAGCTGAGGTCGCCACGCCACCAGCGTTCGATGCCTTTCCAGGAGCAAACAGGACACGGTTATCGTGGAACAGGTCGGTCGCCTCCGGAGTGGTCGGCATGTTCGCACCCTCAGCAACAAGATGCACACCGTTGTCAATGAGCTGGCGTGCGTTCGCCTCGTCCAGTTCATTTTGCGTCGCGCACGGAAGTGCCACATCACAGGCAACCTCCCACGGCTTTGCACCTTCAACGAACTTTGCGGAAGGACGCCGATCGGCGTACTCCTTGATGCGGCCGCGCTCGACCTCTTTGATCTGTTGGAGCAGTTCGAAGTCGATGCCGTCCTCGTCCAGCACGTAACCGGACGAATCGGAAGCGGTTACCACGTGAGCGCCGAGCTGTTGTGCCTTCTGGATGGCGTACAGTGCGACGTTTCCGGAACCGGACACAGTCACGCACTTGGAGTCGAGGGATTCGCCCTGCGCCTTGAGCATCTCGTCGGTGAAGTACACCAGGCCGTAACCCGTTGCCTCGGTGCGCACCTCGGAGCCTCCCCAGGTGATGCCCTTGCCGGTCAGCACACCCGCGTCGTAACGGTTCGTGATGCGCTTGTACTGTCCGAACAGGTAGCCGATTTCGCGCCCGCCCACACCGATGTCGCCCGCGGGGACGTCGGTGTTTTCACCGATGTGGCGGTACAGCTCAGTCATGAAGGACTGGCAGAAACGCATGATCTCGCCGTCTGACTTGCCCTTGGGGTCGAAGTCGGAACCGCCCTTGCCGCCGCCGATTCCCAGGCCGGTCAGGGAGTTCTTGAAGATCTGTTCGAAGCCGAGGAACTTGATGATCGACAGGTTGACGGAGGGGTGGAAACGCAGGCCACCCTTGTAGGGGCCAAGCGCCGAGTTGAACTCAACGCGGTAGCCGCGATTGACGCGCACGTTGTTGTCATCATCTACCCACGGAACGCGGAACATGATCTGGCGTTCAGGTTCGCACAGACGCGTGATGATGGAGTAACGGTCATCGTCAGGACGGCTGCCTTCGAGGCGTCCCAGTGACAGGAACACTTCGTAGACGGCTTGCAGGAACTCCGGTTCTGACGGGTTGCGCTCCTGGAGCGCGTGGAACTGTGACTGCAGGGAATCGCTTAAGCGAGAAAGATCTAAATCGGTCATGGAAAAATTGTGGCAGACGCGGAAGACTTTGCCGACTACCTTTCCATTATTTGGTTATTTTTACTTCAAGGTATTCCCATATCGGTGCCGAGGGTCCACAATAAGGACGTCTTTTACCCCTGAGGTGCCGTGCGTGTGGGTAGGGGTTTTCTTATGCGATGAACGAGGGAGTCGCGCGCCAACATGCGGTTTTCCAGTCGCCATTGAAAAATCGAGCGGCCTCCTGCCACGCGCCGCAAAGTAAAGAAGTGGTCAAATAAACGTTGGTGTGACATGAAACGTTGAGGCATCGCACGGTCGGCCGCTTATCGGCGGTGGGTCAGATGTATAACAGCAGGGGAGTCCTGATCGCTGCCCTCGATCGTTTACAGTGGGAGGGTGACCATCGAGTTTTCTGAAGAAATACCAGCACTGCGCACCACTATGGAGAATATTCTGGCTGTCTCCCAGCCGGATAAGCTGCGATCCACGATTGCTGACTTGTCCAGGCAGGCGGCCGCACCTGACCTGTGGGATGACGTGGAACATGCGCAGGAAGTGACCACTGCACTGTCGCATGCGCAAAATGAACTCGAACGCCTCACCACCATGGAAGAGCGTATTGACGACCTCGAAGCGATGGTGGAGCTGGCAGGTGAAGATTCCGATGAGTCGGGCGATCTGCTGGATGAAGCGGAAAATGATCTGCAGGCAATCCGTGATGACCTGTCATCGTTGGAAATCCGCACATTGCTGGATGGTGAATACGACGAGCGCAACGCCGTGGTCACCATTCGTTCAGGTGCCGGCGGTGTGGATGCCGCCGACTTTGCCGAAATCCTCATGCGGATGTACCTGCGCTGGGCGGAGCGCCACGGCTATCCCACTAAAGTGATGGATACCTCGTACGCGGAAGAAGCCGGAATTAAGTCCGCTACCTTCGAGGTGCAGGCACCCTACGCGTATGGCACCTTGTCAGTGGAGGCCGGTACGCACCGTCTCGTGCGCATCAGCCCGTTCGACAATCAGGGCCGACGCCAGACATCTTTTGCCGCCGTCGAGGTGATCCCGCTGATTGAGTCAACGGACCACATTGATATTCCTGAGTCGGATCTGAAAGTTGACGTCTTCCGCTCGTCGGGGCCTGGTGGCCAGTCCGTGAACACGACGGATTCGGCTGTCCGTATGACCCACTTGCCGACCGGCATTGTTGTGTCGATGCAGGATGAGAAGTCTCAGATCCAGAACCGCGCGGCAGCCCTGCGTGTGTTGCAGTCACGTCTGCTGGTGTTGCGTCACGAGGAAGAGCAGGCCAAGAAGAAGGAACTGGCTGGCGACGTGAAAGCCTCGTGGGGTGACCAGATGCGCTCCTATGTCCTGCAGCCCTATCAGATGGTCAAGGATCTGCGCACCGAGTTCGAATCAGGGAACCCGCAGGACGTGTTCGACGGCGGTATTGACGATTTCATTAACGCAGGGATTCGCTGGCGCAAGAACCAGCAGAACGAAGCTGAATCGGCCTGATGTGAGGTGGTGACGCGCGCAGAATGCGCGCGTCCGCGTGTCGCACGCCGGCCATGAGGGCGAATGCCCATAGTCTGACAATGATCTGTTGTCTGATGAAAACGGCGTTCTGTTCATGATTCGATTTGACCACGTCACCATGGTGTACAAGCCGGGTGCGCGCCCCGCCCTCGACGATGTGTCCCTTGAGGTTGAGCGCGAAGAATTTGTCTTCCTGGTGGGCAAATCAGGTTCCGGCAAATCGACGTTCCTGCAGCTGGTGATGCGAGAAAATATCGCCACTTCGGGGCATGTGTGGGTTTTGGGGCACGATGTTGGTGAACTGACACGCTGGGCCGTGCCGAAACTGCGCCGCCAGATTGGAACGGTCTTCCAGGACTTCCGGCTGCTCGAATCAAAGACCGTGTATGAGAACGTCGCCCTGGCCATGCAGGTCATCGGAAAACCCAAGCACGCGATCCAGACGGCTGTACCGGACGTGCTGGAACTGGTGGGACTGTCGGGTAAGGAAAAACGCCTGCCTCACGAACTGTCCGGCGGTGAGGAACAGCGCGTGGCGATCGCGCGCGCAATGGTGAATCGGCCGTCCCTGTTGCTGGCTGACGAGCCGACCGGCAACCTTGACCCGGATACGTCGCTGGGCATCATGCGCCTGCTTGACCGCATTAACCGCAACGGCACCACTGTTGTGATGGCCACGCACGACGCCGACATCGTCAACCAGATGCGTAAACGCGTCATCGAGCTTCAGGACGGCACAGTGGTGCGCGATCAGTCCCGTGGTGTCTACGGAGCAGCAAGGTGATCGAGGGATGAAACTACGCTTTATCTTTTCCGAGGTCGGCAAAGGCCTGACCCGTAATCGCGCGATGTCGGTGGCCGTCATCATCGTCACCTTCGTGTCACTGCTGTTCGTCGGCGTGGCCGGCCTGGCGCAGATGCAGGTCAACCGCATGAAGTCCGACTGGTACGACAAGATCGAAGTGTCGATCTACATGTGCGCACAGGGCGATGAGATCCCCTCGTGTAACGCCGAGGAAGCCACCGGCGACCAGATTGACGCGGTGCGTACCAAGCTGACGTCCGGTGAGCTGGCCCCACTGATCAAGGACGTGTACGAAGAATCGAAGGAAGAAGCGTTCGAGAACTTCCAGAAAATCATGGGGGAGAACCCGATTACGCAGTGGACCACGGTGGACATGATGCCGATTTCGTTCCGCGTGCGCCTGGTTGACCCTCAGCAGTATTCGATCATCAAGGAAGAATTCTCCGGCACTCCCGGCGTGGCGCAGGTCAAGGATCAGCGCGAAATTGTGGAGCCGCTCTTCTCCGTGATCGACAAAGCCAAGCTGATGTCACTGGGGCTGGCCGGCGTCATGATTGTGGCGGCAATCTTGCTGATCACAACGACGATCCGCCTGTCCGCGATGAGCAGGGAACGTGAGACGTCGATTATGCGACTTGTCGGTGCGTCCTCGCTGTTCATTCAGGCTCCCTTCATGATCGAGGGTGCTCTGGCCGCTCTGACTGGCGCGCTGCTCGCTGTTGGGTCGCTCTTCCTGGGTGTGAAGTTCGTGATCGGCGGGTGGATCGCTCCGGCGTTCAAGTGGACAAGCTTTGTCGGCATGCGCGAAGTGTGGATTATGACTCCGGTGCTGGTTGTGGCAGCGCTGCTGCTGGCGGTAGTCGCGTCGGCGTTCTCGCTGGCAAAGTATACGAAGGTTTAAAGCGAGGGTGCGATGAGTCAGGTTCGTCAGGTTCGAGGGCGCCGCCGCCGTGCCGCCCTCGCTGTGGGAACAACGGTTGCGTTTATCAGTGCTCTAGGCATCGCCGGCCGCGCTGATGGCGACGCGTTGGCAGCCCCAGCGCAGGCCGCGCCATCACCTGCAGTGCTGATGCCCGCAGCTGACGGTGATGATGATCGCGACTCGGTGGCTCGCAAGCAGGCGGACTCGGCTCAGCATATTGATGAGCTGACCAGTCAGCTTGAGGGAATTGATTCGTCACTGGCGCAGGTGTATGTGGATCTGGAACGTCTCAACGGTCAGATCCCGGGGGCTGAAGCTCAGTTGAAGTCAGCGCAGCAGGCGTTCGAGGCGGCTGACCGCCAGCACCAGTTGGCGCTTGACCAGCTCGACAGTGCTGAAGCTGAGCAGAGCCGTATCGCTCGGGAAATTGATGAAGCTGAAAAGCAGCAAGACGAAGCCAACCAGGCGATCGGTGCCCTCGCCCGTGAAATGTATCGCGGCGACATGTCCAGCCCAGAACTGCTGGCTCTGACCTCGCAGGGGACGGGAGAAATCGGGGATCGTGCAGCTGCAGCTGACACGTTGATGCGTTCGCACACCCGTGCGCTCAATGAGGCTCTGGCGTTGAAGGCTCGCCAGGAAAACCAGGCGCAGCGTCAGGAAGCTGTCACGGAGCGGATCGCAAACCTTGAACAGACAGCACGCCAGGCATCCGAGCAGGCGCGCACCTCCAAGGAAGAAGCCGATAAACATCTGAGCGAATTGACGGCGATGAAGTCGGATCGCGATCAGAAGAAGAAAGAATGGGAGAGCCAGAAGAAGACGGCTCAGAGCCAGTTGACCAAGTGGCAGGAAGAATTTGACGCGATGAGTGCCAAACTTGCTGAGATCGATGCCGCTAACCGCGCCGCAGCAGCTCAGCAGGCAGCCACGTCAGGCAACTTCGCGCCTGCTGGATCCATGTTCACCTCTCCGCTGCATATTCCGCTGCAGATCACTTCTCCCTTTGGGTGGCGTCACCACCCGATTCTGGGTGTGGACAGGTATCACAACGGAACTGACTTTGCTGCTCCGTGTGGTTCTCCCCAGTATCCGATTGCTCCGGGGACGGTGGTGGCTGCTCAGCAGGAGACGGCCGGCGGCAACGTGCTGTACATCAACCACGGCATGATTAACGGTCATTCGTGGGTTTCTGCGCACGTGCACCTGTCGAGTTTCGCTGTGCCGGTGGGTGCTCACGTGGACCGTTCGACCGTTGTGGGATATACCGGTGCGACGGGGTATGCGACCGGATGTCACCTGCACCTGTCGTTGATGCAGGACGGTGTGGACGTTGATCCGACCGATTTCCTGTAGAATGGGTGGCTGCTGATTGAGCGGTGCTGGAGGGTACCCTCGTCAATCCTGGGAGGAGGGGACATGCCGAAGGACTGGAAGAAACCGAAACTGAGCGAGGCGCAGAAGCGCAAGGAAGATTCTGACGCGAAGAAGATGATTGCACGCAACAAGAAGGCGCTGCATGACTATTCGATAGATGAGTCGTTTGAGGCCGGTCTTGTCCTGTCCGGGACCGAGGTCAAGGCGCTGCGGATGGGACGCGCGTCGTTGGTTGATGCGTGGGTGGAAGCGCGCGATGGGGAAGCGTGGCTCTATCAGGCGAATATTCCCATGTATTCGCAGGGTTCCTGGAACAATCACACGCCGACCCGTAAGCGCAAGCTCCTGCTGCATCGTGATGAGATTGCACGTCTGGAACAGCGCAGCCAGGCCAAAGGTATGACGATTGTGCCGTTGGAACTGTATTTTGTGCGCGGGCGCGTCAAGGTTGAGATTGCGCTTGCCCAGGGCAAGCAGGAGTGGGACAAGCGTCAGGCGTTGCGCGAGGCTCAGGATAAGCGTGAAGCTGAGCGTGCGATGCGGCGCTACGTGAAGCAGGCTCGTCACTGACGAGGGTGGCCGGCCTTGCTGGTTTCAACTGGCTATTGAAAGTGTACCGACTGCTCGCTATACTGAAACGTCCGGCGCTGGTGAAGCTGCGAAAGCGGCGCGGCGACGGGTTTGTGAATTACATAGGGGATGATCGGTTTCGACGGTGGTCGTCAATCGAGGGGAAGCGGGTCGAGGACGCATGCTCATCTCGTCAACGATGCGTGCAAACCAATAGGTGCCGAACAGAATCGCACCGACTACGTTCTCGCCGCCTGATATTGCGGCTTGAGAGCCTTTAGTCCGTCAGCCCGGGTGATGCTCCCAGCCCGGATCCTGGCGTCGTTTAGGGAGCCACTGGATGGGCGCCTTGTCAGTGGGCGGTCGTCAACACTTAGCTGACTAAGCTTGCCTCATCTGGTTTGTCAGTAGAGGCGGGTCGAAAATCTTTTGGCAAACTGCACCCGGAGAAGACCTCGGGGGCGGCTGTCGGACGGGGGTTCGATTCCCCCCATCTCCACTATTGCCCCGCTGCCTCGTTGAGGTGGCGGGGTTTTTCGTTGCTCTGGTGCGGTTTTCTCGCATTCGTCGAAATGTCTGTGAGGTACTGCGGTGACTGTGGGGTACACTCGTGTGGGGCACGTGGAGGGCACGCCTCTGGGGCACACCAGAACTTGTGCCCCACATATAGAAACGAGGGCACGACGCATGGCTGGCAAACGGGGATTCGGCACAATACGCAAACTCGAATCAGGCCGATACCAAGCTCGCTACCGCGCGCCTGACGGCCAGCGGCACAACGCGCCGATCACTTTTGAGCGCAAGCGCCAGGCAGAACAATGGCTAGCCACAGTGCAGGCCAGTATCGCTACCGGCACGTGGCAGAGCGAGGAAGAGCAGAAGCAGGAACGCGTGTCACGGCTGGAGGCTGAGCAGGCCGCAGCGTTGACGTTCACCGACTGGTCGGAGCGCTGGCTCGCGTCGTTGGAGAGTATTGGCAGGGCTGAAAAGACTATCCAGACATACACGTACAGGGTCAGGCAGCTCAGGGAGGTGTTCGGGAGTACTCCCATAGTGCTCATCACGCCCGGTGACGTGCAGGACTGGTACAACCAGAGCATGAAGGAGCGCGGCCAGGGCGTGACGCGGCCCTTGTATATGACACTCTCGTCGTGCCTGGGAGCAGCAGTCAAGGCCGGTAAACTCGCCTCGTCGCCGTGCCGCGTGCAGGGTGGGCAGCAGCACAAGCCAGTCGCAGACCCACAGCGTCAAGTGGCAACACCAGCAGAGGTGCTGGCGTGCGCTGACGCGATGCCACCAAACCTGAGGCTGACTGTCCTGCTGGCTGCGTGGTGCGCATTACGTGAGGGTGAGATTATCGGGCTCAGGCGCAAAGACTTCACGCTGACCGGCTCGCCGGTGGTGCGTGTGGAGCGGCAAATACAGTACCTTGCGGGTCGTGGCCCTGTGGTGGTGCCTCCGAAGAGCGAGACCGGCAGGCGCACAATCAGCATCCCCGCGTCACTCGTGCCGGTCATACAGGCGCACCTGGACGAGTGGGCAGCAGTAGGGGCTGGCGGGCTGGTGTTTCACCGTGAGGGCGACATGTCGATGCCAGTGCATCCGAACACGCTCAGGGCAGCGTGGAACCGCGCGCGAGAGAAAGCGGGGATCCCGTGGTTTAAGTTCCACGACCTGCGGCATACCGGACTGACGGTGTATGCGCAGCAGGGAGCCACATTAGCTGAGCTGCTGTATCGTGGCGGGCATTCGGATGTCGAGGTGGCGTTGAGATATCAGCATGCGACGGTGGAGAGGGATAGGGCTTTGACTGGTCTGATGGACACCCACATAATAGTGTGATGTAGTTCACACTG